>CAXBID010000114.1:0-11314 GCA_963975495.1 uncultured Flavobacteriaceae bacterium
ATCATCATCATATTCAATTTCAAAAATGGACTCAATACCTGAAGCGAATTTAAGTCAAGCTAGAAAAGATAAATATATTGGAGAAGCTAAATTTTTAAGAGCACTCTTTAATTTTCTCTTAGTCACTCGTTTTGGCGATATGCCGTTAATAGCCTCCATACCAGAAAGTGGAGCAGGTTTTCCAAAAAGTTCTAAAGCCGATGTTTACGCACAAATAATTCTTGATTTAAAAGAAGCATCTACAACCTTATTAGATAAATCTTCAGAAGAAAATGGTAGAGCAACTAGAGGAGCCGCTTTTGCTATGTTAGGTAAGGTTTATTTATTTATGGGCGAACACCAATTGGCCTTAAATGCTTTTAAGGAAGTGAAAGGCTATGAATTAGAGCCAAATTTTTACGATAATTTTAAAGAAGAAACTGAGCATGGTATTGAGTCCATTTTTGAAATTGAATATGATGATGATTTAGGGACAGGTAACCAATGGGATTCTAGTGTTTCTGGAGCAGGATTGAATGAAGCCACTTTTAGAGGTCAAGAATATGGCTTTAATGATTGGTTTAATGTGCATCCATCAGATGATTTATTAGATGAATACGAAGTGGGTGATTCAAGATATGCAGATACGTTTTATTCAGTAGGCGATTCATTTGCCGACGGAACAAAAACAGTTGCAGCTAGCGATTTAGATGCTGGTGGCGTACAAAGAGCAGGTTGGAAAAAATATCAGAATTATTATAAAGATGCCAATGAAGACCAAGAGTCTGGTATCAACTTTAAATATTTAAGATATGCAGATGTATTATTAATGATGGCAGAATGTGCTAACGAAGTGGTTTCACAAGCTGCAGCAGTTGGTTATATTAATCAAGTTCGATTAAGAGCTAGCTTGCTAGGTCTTCCAACAACACTTAGTAAAGCTCAAGTTTTTAATGCCATTGTGCATGAACGAAAAGTTGAATTAGCAGGAGAGCAAGTCCGGTTTAATGATATATTGAGATGGGGGTTAGCTTCAACAGAATTGTCAGGAACCAATTTTCAAGCTGGAACACATGAGTTGTGGCCAATTCCAAACCGTGAAATTAGTTCTAATGAGAATGTCAATTCAGAAGATCAAAATCCAGGATATTAAACACATAAATTATGAATGGTATTTATTTAGTTTGAGTTAGTAATATTGTTTTGGCAGCATGTTTAGTTTAGGCGTGCTGCTTTAAACAATATAAAGTTAGGTTTATTTACAGAGATTTAGATAATCTAAAACTAATAGCTAAGAAAGTATTAACGCTACATTTTTACTATATATCGCTACATACATTATATAAGAAATAGTATTCGATTTATAAATTTGAATGAATAATTTATCAAATAGATAAGCTATTCTTTAATGTTAAAAAAAATTGAAAATCAATAAAAATAAAAAAATATTAAATATGAAAACTCCAAAATTATTACTCACCTTTTTTATAGGGATTGCTCTATGGTCGTGTTCGGAAAATGATGAAGCAAAGACGCTATTAGTTCAGCCAACATTTGTTGTAACGCAATCACCAGACAATCCAAACCTGTACTATTTTGAAAATACAACTCCAAATAAAGAAGCATTTTATAGTTTCTGGCAATTCACTGAAGACGGGAAAAGAATTATAGACGAGCCTGGAGCGGTTGAATTTGAATATACAACTGTTGGAGAGCTTACTAACTTAGTAACACTATCGATGGTAGATGTTAATAACGCTGCAAAGGCAACAGCAGAAGTTTTATCAATGGTAGAAGAAGTTGTAATACCACCAGTTGTAGATACAGCAAATTTATTGTTAAATGGAGATTTAGAGTTGGGTAGTGGCGATGATTTTGATAATTGGGGGAAATGGAATGGACCGGGTAACATGACTGCCGAAACAGTTGATGTTTTAGGAGGTGCAAGAGCCTTACGCGTTACAAATTCTGAAGATGCTGCAGAATGGCAAGTGCAATTTGTTAGCGATGAGGTTGCAACAACCGTTGGTGAAACCTATACAATATCTTATTGGGTAAAAGGTGATGCTGTTAGCGTACGTGCATCAACAAAGCCTGATGCTACTGCGCATTATGGAGATTTTTATGAAGCAACTTCAGGTTGGACTCAATATTCTACCACATTTGAAGCAACAGATCCTCTAATGAGAGTGTCTTTAGACATTGGACTAAACACAGGTACTTTTATTATTGATGAAATTGCACTTGTAGAAGGGAGTGAGCCTTTATCTAATACACCTCCAGTAGCTAATTTAGTGTTAAATGGCGATTTGGAATTAGGAAGTGGAGACGATTTTGATAATTGGGGTCAATGGAATGGTGCTGATAATATGACGGAAGAAACAACTGAAGTTCACGGAGGAGCAAGAGCGTTAAAAATAGTTAATAGTGAAGATGCTGCGGAATGGCAAGTACAATTTGTTAGTGATGAGATTACTACTGAAGTAGGTGCAAGTTATACAATATCTTATTGGGTAAAAGGCGATGCTGTTAGCGTACGTGCATCAACAAAACCTGATGCTACTGCACATTATGGAGATTTTTATGAAGCAACTTCAGATTGGACTCAATACTCAACAACATTTGAAGCCACAGATCCTTTAACAAGAGTGTCTTTAGATATCGGATTAAATGCAGGTACTTTTTACGTGGATGATATTTTATTTGTTAAAAACTAAATAATTAAAAAAAACCGCAATAGTGGTTTATTAAAATTTTAAAAAAATGAAAAATAAAATAAAATTCAATAACATTTTCATATTCCTGATACTTATTAGCGTTGCTTTTTCTTGTCAGAGTGATGATGATATGCCTACGGAAACACCAATTTCTGTTTCTTTCGAAGTCATCATTTCAGAAGGTAACACACTAAGAGTTTTAGCTAACAACACGTCTACAGGAATAGGTGGATTAAATAGTTATTGGCAATTTACTGAGAATGGAGAAGTTGTAGCAGATCAAGCTGGCCCAGAAATGTATTTATATAGCGCCTCAGGAGATTACCTCATTACACTAACAGTTGAAGCGCCTAATGGCGATATTCAAAGTAGTCAAACCATAACCATTACTGGAGAAGATTATGTGCCACCAGCGTTAAAAGATGCTACAAGTTCATTCTCTGTTGGAATGGCGGTACGTTCTAATCGTTTGACTGGGCAACACAATGAGGTTTTGGTAAGAGACTTTAATAATATTACTGCAGAATATGAGATGAAAATGGATCAAATCTTTAAAGCAGAAAACAATATGGATTTTACAGCTTCTGATAAGATTGTTGATTATGGTATTGCTAATAGCATGGATATACATGGGCATACTTTAATTTGGCATAATGCAACACCAACTTGGGTAGAGAATTTCTCTGGTACCAATGCAGAATTTGAAACAATGATAGAAACTTACATCACTACTGTGGTAAAAAGATACGCTGGCAAAGTAAGATCTTGGGATGTTGTAAATGAAGCGGTGGAAGATGGAAGTAATTCGTTAAGAAATTCAGTTTTCAAACTTAAAATGGGTGATGACTATATTGAAAAATGTTATCAATTTGCAAGAAATGCCGATCCTAACGCATTGCTTTTTTATAATGATTACAACATTACTTTTGATGCAGGAAAACAAGCCTCAGTGTTTGCCTTGGTAGATGATTTGAAATCTAAAAATTTAATTGATGGTATTGGTGCGCAAATGCATATCTCCATAGATTTTCCAACCAAAGCTCAAATAGAAAGTGTGGTAAATGGGACCATCTCAAGAGGATTATTAATCCATTTTTCTGAATTGGACGTGAGGGTAAACCCGAATAATGATATCACTTCTTTGACCGAAGAACGAGAAATAGCACAACAAAATAAAGTTAAAGAAGTTGTTGAAATATATGATGCAATCCCAAACGCCAATAAATTTGCAATTACCATTTGGGGAATGAGAGATAGTGAATCTTGGCTTCCGGATTTTTGGGGTAATCCAGAATGGGCACTTCTATATGATGATGATTTTAAACCAAAAAAGGCACATAATGGCTTTCTTGAAGCATTGGATTAGTTGCTAGTATAGTACTTCTTAAAAAGCTAATTATTTTATATAATTGGCTTTTTTCAGTAAAATTACTTTTTATACTTTTATGATAATAATAAATGAAATGATAACTAAAATTACAACTCTAAGCAAGTTTATCTTATTACTTGTTTTAGTCATGCAGTTTGAAGGTTGTTCTAGCAAGCAAGAATCAATTGAAAATGATATTATTTTTAGCACTCTTAACAATACTCAAACAGGTATTGATTTTAAAAATATACTTACCGAAAACGATTCACTCAATTATTTTACCTATTCCTATTTGTATATGGGCGGTGGTGTTTCCACAGGTGATATTAACAATGATGGATTGATAGATGTTTTCTTTACTGGAAATCAAGAATCAAACAAACTATATTTAAATAAAGGCAACCTTAAGTTTGAAGATATTACAGAAAAAGCTGGTTTATCTGGAGATAACAGATGGTACACCGGTGTTACCATGGCTGATGTTAATGGCGATGGTTTTTTAGATATTTATTGCTCAGTAGGAGGTAAATTCACACCAAAAAACAATCAGCTGTTTATAAATAATGGTAATAATACATTTTCTGATAAAGCAAAGGAATTTGGAATTGATGATGCTGGAAACAGCGTGCAAGCTACTTTTTTTGATTACGATAAAGATGGTGATTTAGACTTATATGTTGCCAATTATCCACCTACAAAGTTCAGTTCTCCCACCTTTGTTTATATATATAAAATGAACAATATCGAGGATCTGGATTCCGATCATTTATTCAGAAACGATGGTGAAATTTTTACAGATGTTACCAAAGAGGCAGGTATTAGCAATTTCGGATTGTCATTAAGTGCAACTATTGGCGACTTGAATAACGACTCTTGGCCAGATATATATGTGTCTAATGATTTTAATTCTCCAGATTTCATGTATCTAAATAATAAGGACGGTACGTTTTCAGAAGTTGTTAAGGATGCCACAGGTCATACTTCATTTTATGGAATGGGTGTAGATATTTCAGATTTTAATAACGATGGAAATCTTGATATTTTTCAAGTGGATATGGATGCCGTAAGCAACAGAAGAAAAAAAGCAAATATGGCAAGCATGAACCCTGAACTTTTTTGGGATGTAGTAAATGCAGGCTTTCATTATCAATATATGCACAATTGTATGCAGTTAAATTCAGGTATTTTTAATAACGGAACTCCATATTTTTCTAATGTTTCAAGAAGTACAGGAACGTCTTCTACAGATTGGAGTTGGGGACCATTATTCGCTGATTTTGATAATGATGGCTTAAAAGATTTATTTATATCTAATGGTACTCGTCGTGAAATAAACAATAATGATTATTTCAACAATTTAGAAGAAGGAAAATTAGAAACAACAGATTTATTGAAAAAAAGCTTGGGAATTCCTACTGAGAAAATAGATAATTTTATGTTCAAAAATAAAGGAAATTTAGATTTTGAACGTGTAAACAAATCTTGGGGAATTGAATATGAGGGGTTTTCCAATGGTGTAGCTTATGCTGATTTAGATAACGATGGCGATTTGGAAATTATAACAAATAACATTGACGATTATGCTTCAGTATTTGAAAACCATAGTTCTACAATCAATAATTATTTAAAAATTCAATTTAAAGGCGATTCAAAAAATAAACAAGGATTGGGTAATCGTGTTTATATAAAAACTCAAGAATCAACTCAAATGCAAGAGCTGACGCTTTCACGTGGGTTTCAATCATCCGTAGCCCCAGAATTGCATTTCGGAGTAAATAAACTCAATAAAGTTGAAGAGGTCAAGGTAGTTTGGACAAGTGGTAAAATAGAACAATTAAAAAATGTAGGGGTAAACCAAACATTGGTTTTAGAAGAAAAAAATGCTAGTGTGCAAAAAACGGAATTGGAAGAGGCGAAAACTACACTTTTTACTCAAAGCAAATCTATTTTATCAAATATCAAACATCAAGAAAATGAGTATGATGATTTTAAGGATCAGGTATTGTTGCCTCATAAAATGTCAACTTTTGGACCAGCATTAGCAGTTGGCGATTTAAATAATGATGGTTTAGACGATTTTTATATGGGAGGATCTTCATCTTATGCAGGACGAATTTTTTATCAAACCGAAGAGGATTTTGTTCAGAAACCTATAAAATCATTAGCAGATGATAAATTAAGCGAAGATGTTGGAGCGCTTATTTTTGATGCAGATAACGACGGAGACAATGATTTATATGTTGTAAGTGGTGGGTATGAGTTCTCTGCTACAGATGCTAATCTTCAAGATAGATTATACATAAATAATGGTATTGGAGATTTAAAAAAAACCAAGAATGCTTTACCAAAAATGATAACTAGTGGATCTAGAGTTTATCATGCAGATTTTGATAAAGATGGTAAGGAAGATCTTTTAGTTCTAGGAAGGCAAGTTCCTGGAAATTATCCGATGCTAGCAACTACTTTTTTATTAAAGAATAATACAAATGAGGGTAAAGTTCATTTTGATATGTTTGCAGAAATGCAACCAAAAGCCTTTGCGGAACTTGGAATGGCAACCAGCGCAGTAATTACGGATTTTAATAATGATACATGGTTAGATATTATAATAGTGGGGGAGTGGATGCCTATTCGTGTTTTTAAAAACATGAAAACCGAGTTTGTTGAGGTGTCCGAAGATATGGGATTAAATAGTGATACTAGGGGTTGGTGGTGGAGCATTAAAGAAGGTGATATGGATAATGATGGTGATATGGATTATATCGTTGGGAATAATGGATTGAATTATAAATATAAGGCAACAGCCAATGAAACCTTTGATATTTTTGTTGACGATTTTGATAAAGATAGTAACAACGACATCGTTTTAAGTTATTACAATGATGGAAAACAATATCCATTGCGTGGGCGCCAATGTTCATCACAACAAATTCCTGCAATTAAAGAGAAATTTAAAAATTACGAAGCTTTTTCTGAAGCCACATTAGTTGACGTTTATTCAGAAAAGGCATTAAAATCTGCGTTGCATTACCAAATTAAATCTTTTGCAAGTATCTATTTAGAAAATAAAGACGGCAAATTTGTAGTACATGAATTGCCAGTTGAAACCCAATTATCTAGTATTAACCAAACGCTGGTTGAAGATTTTGATAAAGATGGCAGTCTAGATATGCTCGTTGCGGGAAATATGCTCAATTCTGAAGTTGAAACCCCACGAAACGATGCTAGTATTGGTGTTTATGCTAAAGGAGATGGTAAAGGAGGTTTTCAAACCATTTCAGCCTCAAACAGTGGCTTTTTTGTCTTTGGAGATGTTAAAGATATGTCGCATATCATAATAAATAATAAACCATATATTATAGTTGTTAAAAATAATGATACTATTGAGTTTATTAGTATTAATTAAATTGTTAAATAGCAATTCTTTAATAGCAAAAATGCTTTTTAGGCGATTGTCTGAAAAGCATTTTCTATTTTAATAACTCTATTTGAGAGTTATTTGATACTTACTTTTATGGTTTCTTTAATGTTGTTTGATGCATTGCCAACATGAATAAGATAATCTCCTTTTTCAACATTCCAATCGGAAATAGATTCATCATAGAAAGCCAAGTCAGAAACATTAATAGTAATAGCCACAGAGTTTTGTTCGCCACTTCCCAAATTGATTTTTTGAAACCCTTTTAATTCTTTTAAAGCTCTTTTTACTTTAGATTTTGGTTTTCCTACGTATACTTGAACCACTTCAGCCCCATCTAAACTGCCCGTATTCTTAACTTGGCAAGTAACTTTAATTTGATCTTTCAATTTGTAAGTTTCTTTATCTGTTTTAATATTTAAAAAATCAAAAGACGTATAGGATAATCCATAACCAAAGGCATATTGTGGTTCAATTTTTTTTGTGTCATGCCAGCGATATCCAACCAGAATATCTTCCTTATATTCTTGATTCATATCCACTCCAGGATAAGATGATAGTCCAAAAGATATTGCGCCGTTGTCCTTTAGTTCTTTAGGGAAAGAAAATGGTAGTTTCCCTGAAGGGTTTACGTCGCCACTAATAATATCTGCAATAGCATGACCAGCCATAGATCCTAAATACCATGTTTGGATAACGCCATCAACCTTATCCAGCCATGGCATTTTAACAGCATTTCCTGTTATTAAAACAAAACCAACATTTTTATTTACAGATTTAATCCCATCAAGTAATTCTTCTTGACCAAATGGTAAGTGGTATTGCCTTCTATCATCACCTTCGGAATCTTGTAAGTGACTCTTAGATAAACCGCCAATGAATAGAACAATATCTGCATTTTTTGCAACTTTAATCGCCTCAATTTTAAGCGAATCTGCATTATATGGCGATGGTAAAACCTTATCATACACAGATGCTCCAGATGCAAATCCCATAGAATGAACAATTTTAGCATTTTTGTAACGGGCTTTTAAACCTTGTAAAGGCGAAATTTCAAATTTTGGTTTTAATTCTGACGAGCCTCCGCCAGCAGTCATAGATCTTGTCGCATTCTCGCCGATAACCGCAATAGTTAGATTGTTATCATCTTTAATTGGGAAAAAATTATTTTTATTTTTTAAAAGAACAATGCCTTCTGTAGCTACTTTTCTAGCAACATCGTGATGTTCTTTATTATTAGCACGACCAAGAGGACGATTGTTACTCATAGTTGTACGGTACATTAATCGTAAAATACGTCTTACTTTATCATCAACCACAGAAGTTGGAATTTCACCACTTTTAAGCTTCTCTAGAAAAGGATCAGCTAAATAATAGTGGTCATAATGATTTGCTGTTGTAAAACCTAAACCATCAGTTCCTGTCCCCATTTCCATGTCTAATCCATTCATTGCAGCTTCCATTGTATTGTGCGCAGAACTCCAATCGCTAATTACAACGCCATCATATTTCCAATCTTCTTTTAATATTTTGTTCATTAACAGTTCATGATGCGTCGTGTATTGTCCACGAAATTTATTGTATGCACCCATTAAAGCCCAAACATTAGCTTCGGTAACGGCAGCTTTAAAAGCTGGTAAATAAATTTCATAAAGTGCTCTATTACTTACTTCAACATTCACATCACTTCGCCATTTTTCTTGATTATTTAATGCATAATGCTTAACACAAGCTGCAACGCCATTTTTTTGAACTCCTTTTATGTACGGCACTACCATTTTAGATGCTAGAAATGGATCTTCTCCCATATATTCAAAGTTTCTACCATTGAGTGGTGTTCTGTAAATATTTACACCAGGACCTAATAAGATATCTTTTTTTCTGTATCTGGCTTCTTCGCCTAAATTGAATCCATATTTACCTGCTAATTCTGGGTTAAAAGTTGCTGCTAAACATGTAAGTGCAGGAAAAGCAGTTATGGAGTCATTGGTCCATCCAGCATAATCCCACGCATCCCAACTAATTTCAGCTCTCACGCCATGAGGGCCATCCGCCATCCAGATTTCTGGTATTCCTAGTCGTTCAACGCCTTTTGTGCTAAATTTTGATTGTGCATGGCACATAGCAACCTTTTCTTCTAAAGTTAATAAGGATATAATACTATCTATTTTAGATTCCATAACATCGTTCTCAACTAATTTAGAATGTTTTTTTTGAGCAAAAGAATCAGGTGTTTTAATAAAAATACAAATTAAAAATAATGCTATTTTCCAGGGCTTTGTTAGTGTTTTTTTTATGTTCATGTATATTTTTTTAGTACTGTAAAACTACTTTCTTATCGCTTAAGAAATAAATATTTATGATGCATTGACTAATACAAATGCTGCAATTATCATTCTTCCACTAATTATTTTTTTGAAATTAATTAAAAGTATTCGTAATCATGATATATTGATGTATTTTGTTTAATATTCGGCAGCTTATAAACCAATGTGTTATTGATTCGAGTTTAGTTCCCGCTACTAAATGAGATAATTGTTTTTTTAGTATCTTTACTGAGTTAATATTGAGAAAATACTATTTTTTGAATCGGTAATGAAAAATTGATATTTGATTTAAATTCGAAATGAAGCCGCTTATTATTCATCTACTCAATACATTTCAACTTATCAATAAAAAATTCCTTATAATCAATATTTATAATTTCAGATGAAGATTTTGTGCCTTTTAGAGTGATTGATTTAATGGGTGATGCTTTTAATTTAGCCATATTACTTCTAGAAAGTTTTCCTTTAAAACTAAAGTTACCACAATCAATATCCCATGAATGATAAAATGTTATAGTTTGATTGTTTTCAAGAGTAACTTTAGCGTTAGATCTTTGGTTGGGTAAGTAGCTAGCACAACCTAAATTTTCAGATAAATTAAAAAATATGTTAATGCTGTTTCCTCGTCTAAATAATACGGCAGTTAAATTATCAGCAATTCCATAAGGTTCTATTACAATAAATTTTTCTTTATAAAAATCATCATATTCATTGATTTGGTAATGACAAGTATTCCGAAATTTCATTTTTTCTGAAATTTCATCTTCTTTTTTTACCTTTTCTTCAACTTTAGCTAAAGAATCAATAATTCGTTTTTTTGCTAATTTTTCGTTTTGTTCTTTTTTAGCCTGATTCAAAACATTTTTTTTCCTTTGCTCTATAAGTTGCCTTTTTTGTTCTTCAATATTAGCAATAGAATCCTTCTTTTGTTTTTCAGCGAACAACCTGTTTTGTTCTTTTATAGCTAGTTGAGTGGAATCCTTTTTCTGTTTAGCAATGCGTTGCTTTTCTATTTCTGCTTTGGCAGTTGAATCTTTTCTTCGTTTTATCTCAAGTTGGATTCTTTCATTTTCTCTAATCTGAGTAATTGAATCATTACGCTGTTTTTCAACCAATATTCTATTTTGTTCTCTTAGAGCTTTAACAATAGAGTCCTTTTTTCTTTGCTCATTAAGTTTTCTTTTTTGTTCAGCTTTAGCCGCTGCAATAGAATCATTTTTCCTTTTAATTTCAAGTTGGATTCTTTCATTTTCCCTTACCTGGGCAATAGAATCATTACGTCGTTTTTCAACCAATATTCTATATTGTTCTCTTAAAGCTTTAACAATGGAATCCTTTTTTCTTTGTTCATTAAGTTTTCTTTTTTGTTCAGCCTTACTCGCTGCGATAGAATCGTTTTTCCTTTTTGTTTCAAATTGGATTTTTTCATTTTTCCTTACCTGGGCAATTGAATCATTACGTCGTTTTTCAACCAATATTCTATATTGTTCTCTTAAAGCTTTAA
>CAXBID010000115.1:0-11112 GCA_963975495.1 uncultured Flavobacteriaceae bacterium
TCTTTTAGTGAAATCAAAGCCACCTTCCCTTAAAAAAGGGAAGGAGTTTTAAAAACGGCAATACGATATTTGTTGAATTTTGGATTAAAGTTCCGTACTGCGTTAGGGATAGAAGTGGAAAGCCCGCAGCCCGAAGGTGCGAGGACTTGTAGCGGATAGCGCGACCCTTGTGGTAACGCCCAAAAATTTAAAATAATCCGTGTAACTTTTCGGCTTTTCAGTGTATTTCTATACCATTTTATAGGGCACTATTTTAAAGAATACTTTGTATCTTTGCACAGTTATTAAAATGGTATGAATACAGAAACAACTTCAAATATATTACCAGCGCGTCAAGCAAAACCGAAATGGCTTAGAGTTAAGCTTCCTACGGGTAAAAAATATACCGAATTAAGAGGTTTAGTGGATAAGTACAAGCTTAATACAATTTGTACTTCTGGTAGCTGCCCTAACATGGGAGAATGTTGGGGAGAAGGGACTGCTACCTTTATGATTTTAGGGAATGTTTGCACACGATCATGTGGGTTTTGCGGTGTTAAAACCGGGAGACCAGAAACTGTGGATTGGGATGAGCCTGAAAAAGTAGGGCGTTCAATAAAAATCATGGGTATTAAACATGCGGTTTTAACGAGTGTTGATAGGGATGATTTGAAAGATATGGGAAGTATCATGTGGGCGGAAACGGTAAAAGCTGTTAGGAGAATGAACCCAGAAACGACGCTTGAGACGCTTATTCCAGATTTTCAAGGTATAGAAAAACATATTGATAGAATTGTTGATGTAGCACCAGAAGTGGTATCGCATAATATTGAAACGGTTAGACGCTTAACTAGAGAGGTGCGTATTCAGGCTAAGTATGACCGAAGTATGGGCGTTTTAAAATACTTAAAACAACAGGGACAGCGCAGAACAAAATCTGGCATTATGCTGGGTTTAGGTGAAACTAGAGATGAAGTTATTGAAACGCTTCATGATTTAAAAGCAAATGATGTTGATGTGGTTACTATTGGGCAATATCTTCAACCGAGTAAAAAACATTTACCTGTTAAGCAATTTATCACTCCAGACCAATTTAAAGAATATGAAGAAATTGGTTTAGAGTTAGGTTTTCGTCACGTTGAAAGTAGTGCTTTAGTGCGTTCCTCTTACAAGGCGCAAAAACACATTAACTAATTATGATTCGTATAGCAATAAATGGTTTCGGCAGAATAGGTCGACGCGTTTTTAGGCTTCTACAAAATCATGAAACTATTGAAGTTGTTGCTATTAACGATTTAGCAGATTCTAAAACCTTGAGTCATTTAATAAAATACGATAGTGTTCACGGGCTTTTTAATGGAACCGTTTCTTTTGATGAACATCATATTATTGCAAATAATAAAAAGATTCCTTTACTTAATGAAAGGCATCCAAAAGACATTAATTGGAAACGATTTGATGTCGATTTTATACTTGAATCTACTGGAAAATTTAAAACGAGCTCAGATATAGAGTACCATATAAAAAATGGTGCTAAACAAGTCATTTTAAGTGTTCCACCTATTGAAGATGATATAAAAACCATAGTTTTAGGGGTTAACGAGAATAGTATTAATGGCTCTGAAACCATCATATCCAATGCATCATGCACTACGAATAATGCAGCACCAATGATTGATATTATAAATAAACTTTGTGGTATTAATCAAGCTTATATAACCACTATTCACTCCTACACTACAGATCAAAGTTTGCACGACCAACCGCATCGTGATTTACGTCGGTCAAGAGCTGCCAGTCAATCTATAGTTCCAACAACCACAGGAGCCGCAAAAGCACTAACAAAAATATTTCCAGATTTATCTGATGTTATTGGTGGTTGTGGCATAAGGGTTCCCGTTATAAATGGCTCGTTAACTGATATTACTTTTAATGTTAAAAGAAACGTATCTATCACCGAAATAAACAATGCATTTAAAGAAGCCTCTGCGAACCATTATAAAGGCATATTAGAATATACTGAAGACCCAATTGTTTCTGTTGATATCGTTGGCAATACACACTCCTGTGTTTTTGATTCGGGTATGACTTCTGTAATAGGAAATATGGTAAAAATAATAGGTTGGTATGATAATGAAACGGGCTATTCTTCAAGAATAATCGACTTAATGTGCGATTTGTCGGAAAAAAAGTGTGTTTTATCGATAAAATAATTATATTTGTCGGTATTATTGAGTGATTATGTCCCAAAGAAAAAACTACATATATATCATATTTCTGCTGTTTAGCCTTTGTGTTTATTCACAAAAATCAATGGACGATGATCCTGAAATATTACAAAACAATATAAACTACCGCATTACACAATCGCAAACAGCCTTAGAAAACTATAACTATTATGAGGCTGAAAACAATCTGGACGAGGCCTTAGAGTTAGCTGAAAAATTAAAAAATAAGAAAAGTGAAGGTATTATTTATACCTTAAAAGGTAGGCTGCAATTATTAACTGAAGAACCCGATAATGCCATAAAATCATTAAATAAAGCTGTTGAAATTCAGCGCATTACAAAAGATGATGCCAATTTAGCCAATTCCTATAAAACCCTAGCAGAAGTCTATGCTAGAAAAAAGGACTATTCCCAAGCTTCTGATTATTTTAAATCTGCAAAAAACCTATTCCAACAAGAGGGATTGGATTTAGGTTTAACTGAAACGCTTCTTGCTGAAGGAAAAACCTATATGCAAGTAAAAAATTATAGAAAAGCTAGACCAATATTAGAACAATGTTTAGTTCAAGCGAAAAAAATAGGATCATTAAAAATTCAAAGTGATGCCCTTATTTCCAACGGAATTGTTTACAATAAATTAGGTGATAATGAGAAGGCTTTAATTTATGCTAATGAAGGTTTACAAATAGCCAAAGCAAACAACTTTACAAATATAATTAACACAGGTTATTTGGTGGTTAGTGATATTAACGAAAGCATAGGCATCAATAATGCGAGTTTAGAAAACATCAAACTTTCAAGGGATTATTTAAAATTACATATCGATCTTTCCGATTCTTTAAGAAATTTAAGGACGTCTTACTCATCAAAAGATCAAGAATTACAAAACTTGACAAAAGAGATGGACCTCAAAATTAAGGAATTTGAAGAGCAAAAAGAAAAAGCGGAAGAAGACAGTGGCGTAAGGACCCTTACTTCTATTTTAAGCGTTGCTTTAATTACCATTTTATCACTATTAACACTTTCGTTATATAAAAACAATAATATAAGATTGAAAAGCAATAATATGCTTCATAAAAAAAATGGAGAACTTATTATTGCCAAAGAAAAAGCAGAATTAGCATCAAAAACTAAGGCTAATTTCTTATCTACTGTGACGCATGAACTTCGAACCCCGCTTTATGCCGTAACGGGTTTAAGTAATATGTTATTAGAAGAAAACCCGAAACCTGAGCAAATTCAGCATTTAAAATCGCTTAAATTTTCAGGTGATTATCTTTTAACATTTATAAATGATATTCTTCAAATTAATAAAATTGAAGCTAATAAAGTTGAAATTGAACCCGAATCGTTCAATCTGAAAAAGAAAATAAACAATATTGTTCTTGCCCTAAATAACTCAGCTAATGATAATAATATTAAAATTCATTTTGAATTTGATAAGGATTTACCTGAAAACTATATTGCTGACCAATTAAAAATATCCCAAATCCTCATCAATCTTATTGGTAATTCCATCAAATTTACCAAAGATGGTGATATATGGATTCGGGTTTATAAAATTAATCAAAAAGACAGTAAATATACACTCCGCTTTGAAGTTGAGGATAATGGTATTGGAATTAGCCAAGAAAAACAAGACAATATGTTTGAAAGTTTCTCTCAAGGGTCAATTCAAATAAACCGAAAATACGGAGGAACAGGTTTAGGCTTATCTATTGTAAAAGGCTTAATTGATATTTTAAAGGGAAAAATATATGTAAAAAGTGAACTAGGAAAAGGTACCACTTTTTATTTTGAAATTCCTTTAGAATACACCTCTGTTAAAGAAGCTACAGAAAACAAGGTCACTTATTTTGAAGGTAATAAAAAAGATGTAGATTTAACCAACGTTAAAATTCTAGTTGTTGAAGACAACAAAATAAACCAAATGATTACTAAAAAGATTCTTACCAAGATGAATCTTAAATGTGATATTATTGATAATGGTGAAGATGCTGTTGATATGATTAAGGCAAATAACTACGATATTATTTTAATGGATATTCACATGCCTGGAATTAGCGGTATAGAAGCTACTAAAAGAGTGCGCGTTTTTGATAAAAAGCTAAGCATTTTTGCTTTAACGGCGGTTACTATTGAAGATAAAATGCACGAATTTGATGAAGCTGGTTTTACAGATATTATACCTAAACCATTTAGGCAAGAGGAGTTTGAGAAAAAACTTTATAACGCACTAGCTAAAAAAAACAATAAGTCTGCTTAACTTTTCGCAAAACTTTCAACCCATTTATTAAACTTTGTTTCATTATCAATCACTACCTCTATTGGTAAATAAAACAACTTATCGTTTAAAGGTTTATAGTGTTTTAATCGCATAAAATCTTTTTCTGTGCTAACTATTAATGCCTTTTTATTCAATTCGGAAATATCCCGTTCAGAAAACCCATGATGATCTTTAAAGTTTAAATGTTCAAATTTTAAGCTTCTATCATTCAAAAAATCAACTAAAGGTTTTGAGTTCGCAATACCCGTTACCAGCGTAAAGTTTGATAAATTTTTTAGTTGAATATCAGAATTAGCAGAAATAACTTTTTCGGAATATTCAATAGAACTAAAAAACACCTGTTGATTTTGATGTGGTTTTATTTGACTCACAACCTTTTGCTTTTCAAGTTCATCTAAACCTTTTGGACATTTGGTAACCACAATAATATCAGCACGTTTTGCACCACTTCTCGGTTCTCGTAAATTTCCTGTTGGCAAAACATAATCATTGAAAAAAGGATTATCGTAAGTAGTTAATAATATATTAAAACCCGCTTTTACCTTTCTGTGCTGATAGGCATCATCTAACAAAATTATATCAGGTTTATTATTTTGTTGTTGCAATTCAGCAATTCCGTTCTGTCTGTCTGCATCAACGGCAACTAAAATAGTATTGCCAAATTTATTGTAAAACTGAAAAGGCTCATCTCCGATAGTTTCCGTAGTAGCATTTTCATTTGCTAATTGAAACCCTTTGGTTTGCCTTTTATAGCCTCTACTTAATGTGGCAACTTTTTGGTCGTCCTTTAAAAGTTTGATTAGATATTCAATCATTGGTGTTTTACCTGTGCCACCAACGCTTAAATTACCCACGCAAATAACAGGGAAATCGTAAGACTTGGATTTTTTCAATCCCAAATCATATAACTTATTTCGCGACCAAGTTACCACGTAGTAAATGGGAACAAAAGGAAAAAATATTTTTCTTAAAAGCTTCACAGCAACGAATGTAATTATTTTATCTTTGAATTTAAACACAAATAATATGATTGTACAGGACGTCATAAATCATTTAGAAAAACTCGCTCCTTTAGCTTACGCCGAAGATTTTGATAATGTTGGTCTTTTGGTAGGCGATAAAAACACTAAACTTACTGGTGTTTTAGTCACATTAGACACCCTCGAAACCGTTGTAGATGAAGCTATTGCTAAAAAATGCAATCTTATTGTAAGCTTCCACCCTATTATTTTTAAAGGTTTAAAAAAGCTAACTGGTAAAAGTTATGTGGAGCGTGTAGTCATGAAAGCTATAAAACATAATATTGCTATTTATGCTATTCATACCGCATTAGACAATGCCATATTAGGTGTAAACAACATGATTTGCAACCAATTAGAATTAATAAACAAACGTATTTTAATTCCGCAAAGCGAAACCATTAAAAAGTTGACCACTTATGTTCCTGTAAATGAAGCTGAACAATTACGAACAGCACTTTTTAATGAGGATGCTGGAACTATTGGGAATTATAGTAATTGCAGTTTTAATGTTGAAGGGTATGGAACCTATAAGGGCAATGAAAATTCTAACCCAACCAAAGGGCAAAAAGGAACAACACATACCGAAGCTGAAACCAAAATTACGGCTACTTACCCAAAACATTTAGAATCTAAAATACTTCAAGCGCTTTTTAAAAATCATTCTTACGAAGAAGTTGCTTATGAAATTACAACCATCGAAAATAAAAACCAAAATATAGGCATGGGAATGGTAGGCGAATTTAATGAACCCATGAATGAAGACCATTTTTTAAAACACCTAAAAACCAAAATGAAAACAGGTTTTATAAGGCATTCTTCATTCCTGAATAAAAAAATTAAAAAAGTTGCGGTTTTAGGCGGCTCTGGTAGTTTTGCTATTCAAGCGGCAAAATCTGCTGGTGCTGATGCTTTTGTGACTTCTGATTTAAAATACCATGACTTTTTTGCTGCTGAAAAAAGCATCTTATTAGCAGATATAGGACATTATGAAAGCGAGCAGTTCACAAAAAATCTTTTAGTAGCGTATCTTACAAAAAAAATTACTAATTTTGCCATCATTTTATCAAACACAGATACAAATCCTGTTAAGTATTTTTAAAGTATGGCCAAAAAGAAAGAAGTTACTGTAGAAGAGCGTTTAAGAGCCCTTTATGATTTACAACTTATAGATTCCCGCATCGATGAAATTAGAAATGTTCGTGGTGAACTTCCTCTAGAAGTTCGCGATTTAGAAGACGAAGTTGCTGGATTAAACATAAGATTAGAAAAACTTGTTTCTAATTTAGCGGTTATTGATAACGATATTGCTGGAAAAAAGAACCTTATTGAAGAGTCTAAATCTTTAATGAAAAAGTATAGCGAGCAGCAAAAAAATGTTAGAAATAACAGAGAATATAATTCTTTAACAAAAGAAATTGAATTCCAAGAATTAGAAATTGAATTAGCTGAAAAGCACATTAAGGAATTTAAAGCTCAAATTGAGCAGAAAAAAGAAGTTATAGCTGAAACTAAAGACCGCTTAAAAGAACGTGAAACACATTTAAAACACAAAAAAGGTGAATTAGATGCTATTTTAGCTGAAACTGAAAAAGAAGAAAAAGCGTTAATTCAGAAATCTGAAGATTATAAAACACAAATAGAAGATCGTTTAGTTGCTGCTTATAACAGAATTAGAACAAACGTTAAAAATGGTTTAGCAGTTGTACCTATTGAAAGAGGTGCTTCAGGCGGATCTTTCTTTACTATTCCACCACAAGTACAGGTAGAAATTGCGTCTCGTAAAAAAGTAATTACAGATGAGCACAGTGGTAGAATTTTAGTTGATGCTGCGTTAGCAGAGGAACAAAAAGCAAAAATGAAAAAAATGCTTGCTAAGCTTTAATTCATTTTCAAGTATAAATTTAAGAGCCTTTCATTACGAAGGGCTTTTTTTATGTCTAATTTTGGCGTTACCCGCCTTTGGTCGGGTCGGGCTTTCCACTATATCTTTCTTGTGCTGAACTTGGTTCAGTATCTCATCAAATATTTTCTATACATTTAAGAATAAGTTTTAAATCAAATGTATAGTTAAGCACAAAAAAGGATGCCGCTGCAATCCCTAACGCAGGAAAGTCCGCAGTGTGCAGTTAGCAGTCATCAGTTAATGCATGCAAGCAAATAATAGATTAGATAACAACACCCCTATAATCCCCTCAAGGGGATAACCCTGTAAACAATAACGAAATACCCTTTTCAGTAAATCAAAACCATCATCAAACCAAAACCTAATAGATAATCAACTCCCAAATCAATCTAATATTTAAAACAAATTTCACACAAAACCATTTAAGGTTTCGTATTTTTATACGTCTATAGAAAAAGAAAAAATACAATATGAAAAAATTAATTCCATTATTTACAATCGCACTATTATTCAGTTGCCAAAACTCAGCACAAACAAAAAAAGAACAAGACGCCGTAATTAACGCAGACCCAATTGAAGTTCCGTTAAAAAATGGAAAAGCACGTGCTTATTTTGCAAGTGGATGCTTTTGGTGTGTTGAAGCTATTTACGAGAGCGTAAAAGGCGTTGAAGAGTCCATTTCGGGCTACTCTGGTGGTTATACCAAAAACCCAACTTATGAAGCCAGTAATACAGGTAGAATAGGACATGCGGAAGCTGTAGAAATTATTTACGACCCTAATGTGGTGAGTTTTGCAACCTTAGTTGATGTGTATTTTGCTTCGCAAAATGTGACACAAGTTAACGGACAAGGAAACGACAGAGGTTCACAATACCGTTCCATAATTTTTTACCAAAATGAAGTACAGAAGCAAATTATTTTAGAAAAAAAAGCCGCTTTAGCTAAAAAGTTGGATGAAAAAATCGCAGCCGAAGTCTATCCATTTCAAAAATTTTGGGTAGCTGAAGATTATCATCAAGATTATGAAAAACTACACCCAAATAACAGTTATATAAGAAACGTTTCTATCCCAAGATTGAACCGATTTAAAGCTAAGTTTCCTAAAGTATTGTTGAAAGACGAAAGTCATTAAAAGCTAAAACCTGTTCAATTTAACTAAAACTTAGACTTTGGCAAAAGTTTTTAATCGCTTGTCAAAGACCCTTCAGGTTTTAAAAACCTGAAGGGTCTTTTTAATTTATAACCTTGATTTGAAATTTGACTTTGTAAAAAATTTCAGCTACCTTCGTTTAACTCCTGATAAACAACATTAAAACGATTCCTTATCATTAAAGTTAAACGAACAACTTCCAAAAACAAAATTTCTCTTTACACTTTAGTAGCCTTCAATGTAAAAATCAAAGGATACAATTTATCTTTAGTCACATACATTCCAGAATCAGTTTTAACTAAATCTGGTAACACATCGTATGGACTTTCATCGTATTCTTTTAAATACTCAATATGCAAACCAGCTTCGGTTAATGCAGAAATTACTTTACCTAAACCATGATTCCATCCATATTCTTTACTCACTATTTTAGAGTTTTCATCGGCATACGTACCTTCATATTCTTCGTATATCACATCGTCTTGCATGTATCCATATGTCATAACGGGTTCCCCTTCCAAATAATCAAACATCCAAACAATCGGATGGAACTCAGCCATGAAAAATACACCGCCTTTTTTTAATCGTTCAGCAATTAGTTGCCCCCAAGGTTTTAAATCGGGTAACCAACCAATTACGCCATAACTCGTAAAGACAATATCAAAAGTATCTTTTATGTGTTTGGAAGTATCTAAAACATTACAACATATAAACTCAGCATTTAAGACCAATTCTTGGTTTAAACTTTTAGCAAGCATAATACCTTCATCACTTAAATCCACACCTGTACATTTGGCTCCTAGCCTGCTCCAACTCAACGTATCTTGACCAAAATGACATTGTAAATGCAATAAGGATTTTCCTGAAACATCACCCAAAGCTTCAAGCTCATAAGGCATTAAGGACGATTTTCCTTTTTTAAAAGCTTCAATATTATACATATCACTTTCGGCATGCACTTTTACCTTATCGTTCCAAGTAGCTTTATTGGTTTTAAAATATTTGTCGTTAGTATTCATCTTCAAGTTATATCTTTACAAAAAACTAAAATATGAAAAACTTAATTTATATCTGTTTTACAATCTTACTTTTTATGGGTTGCAAGCAAAAAACTGAAACAAAACCTGTAGAAACAGAACCTTTAGTCGCTGAAAAAATTGCGAAGGCACATGGTTTTGAAAAATGGGAAAATGTTTCAGAAATTGAATTTACTTTTAACGGAAAACGCAGTTGGAAATGGCAACCAAAAACAAATGATGTTACCTTTATTCAAGATACTGTTGAAGTGCGTTACAATCGTTCTAAAATAGATTCAACAGTTACAAATATTGATCGTGTATTTATAAATGATAAATTTTGGCTATTAATTCCTTTTCAATTGGTTTGGGATGACGGAGTTACAATTTCTGAACCCATAAAAACTGAAGCACCAATTAGTAAAACCGAAATGCATAAAATTACGCTGTTATATACTTCTGATGGTGGTTATACCCCTGGTGATGCCTACGATATTTATTTTGGAGATGACTATATAATTAAAGAATGGGCTTTTAGAAAAGGGAATAAACCTGAAGCTGGACTTATTAATACTTTTGAAAACTACCAAGATTTTAATGGCATAAAACTAGCCTTAGACCATAAAAAAGCTGAAGGTGATTGGAATCTTAAACTATCAAATATTGAAGTTGTTTTAAAGAAATAAACAAAAAAATTGAAAGAATCTAATCCAAATTACGATAAGAGCCGTAAATAAAGTAAATGGATTTTTTCCGCTTTATGCGTCTATATATATCCTTAAGCGCTTTATAAAATTTTATAAAGCGCTTTTTATTTATCCTTTAAAACCATCATCTACATGTGCTCCGTCGCAAAAAGGCTTGTTATTTGATGCGCCACATCTACAAAATGCCGTCGTTTTGTTCTTTACTTCGGTAGTACCATCTTTATGTGTAACTTGTAACGTGCCGTAAACTAATAAAGGGCCATTTTCTAAAACTTCAACTTTAGTTTCTAGGGTCTCAGTAGTTTCATCTTCTTCATCATTCATGTGAAAACTCAATGCTCCAGAGGGACATTGTTTTACTTGATTAACCAAAGCATCTGTTTCAGCTGCATTAATATCAATCCAAGGTCTAATTTTTGGTCTAAAAACATTGGGTAATCCTTGTACACATATTCCAGAGTGTATACACTTATCGGCTTCCCACCCTATAGTTACTTCGCCGTTTGAATATTCCTTTTTACTTCTCATAACTTCTTATACTAAATAGTTTTTACTAAAAATACAAAAAATAATTATCAAATTAATCTAAGTTTTTAGTATTCGTTTCTAAGTTTATAATTCTTATTTTTGTTATAAACCGAAAAACCATTCACTTTGTCCGATTACCAATTAGGTCTTGATTATGCTTTAAAACAGGACCAAGATGACGAATTAAAATCATATCGAAATCAGTTTCATATCCCTAAAGATAAAACTGGAAAGGAATTGATTTATATGACGGGAAACTAAAGTTGAAGTTTTAGAAAATGGCCCTTTATT
>CAXBID010000116.1:0-11111 GCA_963975495.1 uncultured Flavobacteriaceae bacterium
CCAAGCCTTGCTAAAAGCTATTAGCAAAAAAGGATATACAACACCAACTCCCATTCAGTACAAAGCTATTCCACCCATTTTAGAAGGAAAAGATGTTTTAGCATCAGCCCAAACAGGCACGGGAAAAACAGCAGGTTTTACATTACCTATGTTGCATTTGCTTTCTGAAAATCCAAAGGAAAAATACAGACCCATTCGTGCTTTAATTCTAACACCAACTAGGGAGTTGGCAGCACAGGTATATGCTAATGTTAAAGAATATAGCGAGTTTTTAAATTTACGTAGTGCTGTTATTTTTGGTGGTGTAAACCAAAAACCACAAGCAGCAAGCCTTCGCCAAGGAATCGATGTTTTGGTAGCCACTCCGGGGCGGTTGTTGGATTTACAAAACCAAGGGTTATTATCGCTTAAACGCGTTGAGATTTTTGTTTTAGATGAAGCCGACCGTATGTTGGATATGGGCTTTTTAAGAGATATAGAACGCGTAATTAAAATGATGCCAGAAAAACGCCAAAACCTAATGTTTTCGGCAACCTTTTCAAAAGACATAAAAAAGTTGGCTCATGGTATTTTAAATCACCCAGTGCAAGTTGAAGCCACTCCAGAAAACACTACTGTTGATGCTATAAGTCAGAAAGTTTACAGAGTAGCAAAAGGATTAAAAACTAATTTGATTATTAAACTAATTTCAGATGGCAACTGGAAACAGGTGTTAGTTTTTAATCGAACTAAACATGGCGCCAACAAGCTTTGTAAAAAAATGGTAAGCGCAGGTATTACGGCAGCTGCTATTCACGGAAATAAAAGTCAGGGCGCTAGAACTAAAGCCTTATCAGGATTTAAAAACGGAAGTGTTCGGGTTTTAGTAGCTACTGATATTGCGGCTCGTGGACTGGATATTCCGTTATTGCCGCACGTTATTAATTTTGAATTACCCAATATTTCTGAAGATTATGTGCACAGAATAGGTAGAACAGGTAGGGCAGGCGCTAGCGGAGAAGCATTATCATTGGTGAGTGCCGATGAAACCACTTACTTGAGAGATATTGAAAAGTTAATTGAAATGAAATTACCTGTAGAAATTATTGAAGGTTTTGAGCCCGACCCTAATGCATCAACACAACCAGAAAAAAGACAACAACGAGGTGGTGGCGGTAATAGATCTAGAAATAATTCAAATTCCAGAAATTCAAATTCAAATAGTGGTGGGCAAAAAAGCAATAATTCCAGACGACCTAAAAGAAGCAATGATAAACGCAACCACGATAGAAGAAATTAATGACGCCAAGTTTAAGAGACAAAATAATTAATGTTTGCGAAGATAAAATTAAGCGTAAGGGCGAGAATGTTGGTCTGTCTTTCTATGCGTTTTTTACAAATAAAAATGATAACTCAGAGTTATTGATGGAAGCGGCTACTTGGTGGATTAAAACACATAAGTTGGACCATTTTGAAAAAGCTATAAAAATTAAAGAATTGGTAAAATAAAAGGTTTTGGGCGTTACCCTATCGGGTCGGGCTTTTATTCATGCATTTCTATTTTAAATTTTTGAATTCATGAACATAAATGTTTCACTATATCTTTCTTGTGCTGAACGTGTTTCAGTATCCCATTAAGTAAATTCTACAAATCCAAAACCTGTTTCAAACCAAAGTGATAGTTTAGCACAAAAAAGGATGCCGCTGCAATCCCTAACGCACCTATCAGCGAGTTCATTTTATTAAATATAGATTAATATATGTCAACCAACACACAGCCCAATAATCCATTGCACGGTATAAAACTAGAACAAATTATTAACGATTTGGTTACGCACTATGGTTGGGAATATATGGGTTACAACATAAAAATTAAATGTTTTACTGATAATCCTTCAGTAAAATCTAGCCTTAAATTTTTACGAAGAACGCCGTGGGCAAGAACTAAGGTTGAAAATATGTATTTAAAGATGTTGAAAAACAAACAGTAATTAATTAATGGAAGTCACCTGAATTATGCTTCCATCCACAGTTGCCGTACCGTTTCCAAATCTTTTTTTATGGCATTATAAACCATATTTTTATCAACAGAAATACTTTTGTGCCCCTTTTCTGCACCTCCTAAATCATATTCTAAATGTAAACTTACCGGAACATTAATTTTGTATGCTTGTAATAAAGTGAAATATTTTTTAAAATCTACCATACCTTCACCAATTGGGGTGTTTATGGGTTTCCAAACACCATTTATTTGTCCCCATTTATAATCTTTAAGCACAATGGATTTTATAAATGGTTTAATGAGTTCTAATCCGTTTTCCCATGATAGGCCACCTTCAACCACAGCATGTCTTATATCATAATGCGCACCAAAATAATTGGTTTCGGCAGCTTCTAAAAGCTTTTTAATTTCCCAAATAGAAGATCCGATAGAAGTTCCAGCATGATTTTGGTAACAGCCAATAATACCAAGTTCTTCATTGAGTAAACTAAGCTCTTTAATTTTTTGTTGGTAATATTCTAAATCTGCTTCCATTGATTTATCATCAGAATATTTAAACCAATTTGCTCTATAATATTTGGTTCTACCCTTATTTTAATGGATATATTCATTCTCCGTGTCCTTTGTGCCTTGCCTTTGAGTTCTTTGTGGTTAAATGAACATCGCCGAACTAACCACAAAGGGCACCAAGTTTTGCACAAAGTTCACAGCGTTTTTAAAAAGTGTACTAAGCAATCGAAGTTTCAGTAAACCATCCATTTCCCACTAAATTCGTGGTAGAACCAATATAATAATTATTCAATTACCAATTTATGTTGTTTTACCAACTTATTTTCTTGTTTTAAAACTAGGAAGTATAAACCACTTGCTAAGTTAGAAATATTTAGCGTATTGTTTAATAAACTTTCTTTTTTCGAAATCAATCTACCATTGGCGTCATAGATATCGATAGTGTCAAAACTATTAGGTTTGCTTTCTATAAAAGTAACACTGTTTTTAGCTGGATTTGGAACTATCTTAACTAAATCATCTTCATTTTTAATAGTATTAATTGATAAGGGGTTAAGTTCCTCAATACTAAAATTTGCAAATAAAACTTCTTCATCCCTAAGTAAGTTTGCTGAATTTAAACTCCTGTAAATACCCCATTTTGGTCTAATAAATACATCATTTATAGTAGTGCCACCACTAACAACTTCTCGCCAGTTATTATTGTTATTAGAGTATGTTAAGAGGTTAACACCATCGCTTACCCTATTAATGACTAATGAATATGCGCCTGGGTTACTATATGTAATGGTTTCGGTAACATCAACCCAATTTCCTAAAAAACCCGAAATCGGCACAGATGCGACGTTTGATTGGGAACCAGCTTCTGCATATCGTACTCTGAAAACACCCCCAGAAGATGAATATACCGTGAATGTATACATGGGCATATTATCAAAATCATCATTTACACTTTTTAACTGGTGAATATGGGTAAAACTTGAGGAGGATTGAAATCCATTAGGTAATTTAAATTTCCATTTATATTGTACCGTTTCGCCTTCTGTACCTATTAAATTATCTGGAGATTGGTTGTATGTTTTTATTTCATTTCGTTGTCTGTCAGTAGAACTCGTACATCTATCATTGTCTGGAGTTACATGAATAAAAAAGCGAAAAACATTGGTATTTAAATCTCCATCAAATACTTCATCTATGTGTCTTCCAAACGCTGAATGATTACAATCTGGCACTTCTATAGGATTATAACCAGGAGCCAAAACAGAAGTAATAAGCTCATAAGTATTATTGTTTCCATTACCATCGGCGTCCAATAGAACTTGACCTTCAATACTACAAATACATAACATTAAACTAAAAACTAGGGGTATTTTTTTCTTCATCTTTAAAAGCATTTAAATTGGTTAACCAATTTTTTATACCAAATATAGCTAATAATTATATTAAAAGCATGAAAATATTTTATATTAAGACTGTAAATGCCTTAAACCCTCATATGTAACAATGCTAACTGCATTTGCCAAATTTAAACTTCTAACATGGTCACTATACAAAGGGATTTTATATAATTTGTCTGAATACATTTCTGTGATCTGTTTTGGTAATCCAACAGATTCTCTTCCGAAAATTAAAAATAGATTATCCTGAAAAGGAATGTCCCAATGATTTTTAGTGCCATGACTTGATAGGAACACCATGTTTTCATCTTTATTAATTTCGAGGAACTGTTCTGTGTTATCGTAATAGGTAACCGATAAATGTTGCCAATAATCAAGTCCTGCACGTTTTAATCGAGTATCGTCAATTTTAAAACCAAAAGGTTTTACTAGGTGTAAGTTTGAACCCGATGCTAAAGCTAAGCGCCCTATGTTTCCTGTATTATTGGGTATTTCGGGTTCTATGAGTACAATATTTAGGCACATTATAGTTTGGCTTTAGAGTTGAAATTAATTAAACAATAAAACCTATTCTAAACTTAGAATAGGTTTTATTGTTTTTTTAAACAGACTCTAACAAAATTATTTTTTATTTTGCTGTTTTTTTATTGTCTTTTCATCAATATCAAACTGGTTTCTTTTCTGATTTACATGACCAGTTGGATTTGTTGGATTTTTTTGTTCTTTAGTTGTTTTAAACTTCTTTTTGTCTTCAATTATTCCCATAGTTTTGTTTTTTAAAATTCAAGAATAATATAAGAAAAAGATATTAAAATTTTATTAAGATTATCTTAAAACTTATTGTTTAAGTGTTAAACTGAGTCAAAAAAGAACCCATATCATGTATTCCATTTTTGGTAATATGCTTAATAAAAGCACTGCCAATAATGGCGCCTTTTGCAAAGTTAGTAGCTTGGGTAAATGTTTTATTATCGGAGATACCAAAACCAATTATTTGTGGGTTTTTTAGGTTCATATTAGCAATGCGCTTAAAGTACTCTGTTTGGGTATTGCCAAAACCAGAACTATTACCTGTTACACTTGCGCTGCTCACCATATAAATAAATCCATTTGAAACCGAATCGATAAAGTTTATACGTTCTACAGAAGTTTGTGGTGTTATTAAAAAAACATTTATAAGGCCGTATTTTTCAAATATAGTTTGGTATTCTTCATGATATACATCAACTGGTAAATCTGGAATGATCAAACCATCAATGCCAATGTCGCTGCACTTTTTACAAAATGCTTCAATGCCGTATTGCAGCATCGGATTAAAATAGCCCATAATAATTAATGGAATATTAACCGATTTTCTGATGTCTTTTAATTGATTAAAGAGCACTTCGGTAGTCATGCCGTTTTTTAGGGCGGCTGTTGAACTGTCTTGTATGGTTGGTCCATCAGCTAATGGATCGCTGAACGGTAATCCGATTTCAATCATATCAACACCGTTTTTTTCTAAATCTTGAATTATGGAAACCGTGTCATTAATATTTGGATAGCCCGCAGTGAAATATATGGATAGAAGTTTTTTGTCTTCTTTTAATTTTTGATTTATTCTGTTCATTTGAAAATAGTGTTTTTCATTCCCTCTGGAATCTTATAATGTTTATTTTAAATATTTTCTGAAAGATCTTTCCAATCTGGATTCAATCCATTAATTAAATTAATTTTCCATTCTCGATTCCACTTTTTTATTTGTCGTTCTCTTTTTATTGAATGGTTGACATATTTTGTTGTTTCAAAATAAACAAGTTTGTCAACATTGTATTTTCCAGTAAAAGATTTTAGACTATTATTTTTATGTTGTTTTAATCTTTCTTTTAATTGTTTTGAACGCCCTACATATAACACTGAATGATTTTTATTAGTTTATATACGTAGTGAACATCCATAATTTAATCATGAGATTTCCTCCTTCGAGGAAATGAAAAAAAATAAGCTTTATATTTTAAAATAGTCTATATAGTTCTGTAAATCCTTATCGCCCCGCCCCGATAAACTCATAACCACAACATCATCAGGCTTAAAGGTTTTATACTTGAAAATAGCTAAGGCATGAGAGGTTTCAATGGCGGGAATAATGCCTTCCAATTTTGAAAGTTCTAAACCGGCATCCATAGCATCACTATCGGTAATCGACATAAATTCGGCGCGTCCAGTTTTAGCTAAATGGGCATGCATGGGACCAACACCCGGATAATCCAATCCTGCCGAAATAGAGTAAGGTTCAGTAATTTGGCCGTCTGCAGTTTGCATTAAAAGGGTTTTACAACCATGAATAATACCTTCTTTTCCTAAAACGGATGTGGCGGCACTCTCGCCAGAATCAATACCTAAGCCAGCGGCTTCAACGGCAATAACACCAACGTCTGGTTCGTGTAAATAATGGTAATAGGTTCCAGCAGCGTTGCTTCCACCACCAATACAAGCTACTACGTAATCTGGGTTTTCTTTACCAGTTTGTTCTTTTAACTGCCATTTAATTTCTTCTGAAATAACTGCTTGAAAACGAGTTACCATATCTGGGTAGGGGTGTGGCCCAATTGCTGAACCTATAATATAATGGGTGTCAACGGGATTATTAATCCAGTCTCTAATGGCCTCGTTGGTAGCGTCTTTTAATGTACGACTTCCAGATAATGCGGGAACAACTTTGGCTCCTAACATTTTCATTCTGGCAACGTTTGGTGCTTGACGAGCAATGTCAATTTCGCCCATATACACAATACACTCAAGCCCCATTAGGGCGCAAACGGTAGCTGTTGCAACACCGTGTTGTCCTGCGCCTGTTTCGGCAATAATTCGTGTTTTACCCAAACGTTGTGCCATAAGAATCTGACCAATAGTATTATTGATTTTATGGGCACCAGTATGGTTTAAATCCTCGCGTTTTAAATATATTTTAGTATTGTATTTTTCTGAAAGACGTTTTGCAAAATAAAGCGGTGAGGGGCGGCCTACATAATCTTTTAAAAGCTGGTCGAATTCTTTTTTAAAATCGGGTTCTGCCATTATTTTTAAATAATTTTGGCGTAACTCTTCAACATTAGGATATAGCATTTCTGGGATGAATGCGCCTCCAAATTCGCCGTAATAGCCTTTTTCGTTTACGTTGTAATTCATAATTTTTTTTATTCCTGCGGAGGCAGGAATCTGTTTTAAAATTAATTTATTTCTCTATTTATTTTGTCTTGATACAAAAAGAATCAAAAAATCATGTCAAAATCAGGAAATTGCTAAAGCATCATTCGTTTTCGGAATTACGTGCTTAAAGCTTCGCTTTGCATCTTCATTCCTTCACTCATTATTTCTGAATTTTGACTTTTCCGACTGTGTCGGAATTTCAAGTTTGATTAATATTTTAAGTTTTGTTTAAACATTTTTATTTCATCAATATTTTTTAATCCTGGTTCTATTTCAAATTTACTATTTACGTCTATAGCGTAACAATATTTTGAAGTTTTACTTTGCACAAATTCTTTTAGTTTTTCAACTTCATCAATACCAATGCCTCCGCTAAGAAAAAATGGTGTTGCAGATGGATAGTTGTTTAATGCATTCCAATCAAAAGTATAGCCATTTCCACCGGGTAGCTTTCCTTTTGTATCGAATAGAAAATAGTCAACCACGTTTTCATAAGGTTTTAAAACCTGAAAGTCGAATTTGTCTTTTATGGAGAATACTTTGATGATTTCAAAAGGATGGGATACTGAAACAAGTTTAGCATGGCGATTTTTTAAATCATCACAATATTCAGGAGATTCCTCACCATGTAATTGAACGGCTTGTAAATTGTAGGTATCTATTTTTTCAATAACAAAATTTATATCGGCGTCAACAAAAACCCCTGTTTTTTTAATGGTTTTTGGTAATTCGGGTATGATTTCTGAATCAAAAAATCGCGCTGATTTTTCATAAAATATAAATCCAAGATAATCCGGTTGCAATGCTGCAACTTGAATTATATTGTCTTGATATTTCATGCCGCAAACCTTAAGCCTAATCCTCTCCCTAACCCTCTCAGAAGGAGAGGGAATGGATTGCGGATGATTTCGTTTATCTTTGTTCATAATTCATACATTTTTTTGCAAGAGTAAGCGTTCTCCTCCTTTGGGGGAGCTAGAGAAGGCTTTTTATAAATTGTTTTGCACTTGCTCCTGGATTATCTGTTTTCATGAAATTTTCACCTATCAGAAACCCTTGGTAACCATAAGGTTTGAGTTCTTTGATTGCTTCAATGTTACTGATACCACTTTCTGAAACTTTCACAAAATCGTCTGGAATAATGGCGCTTAATGTTTTGCTGGTTTCTAAACTAACCTCGAACGTTTTTAAATTTCTGTTATTGACACCAAGCATATCTAAACTAGGCATGATAGATTTGTGCAATTCATCTTCATTATGAACTTCTAAAAGTACATCTAAATTTAAACTTTTAGCTAATTCTGAAAATTGCTTAATTTCATCTATAGTTAGGATAGCTGCAATTAAAAGAATAACATCGGCACCATAAGCCTTTGCTTCTAATAATTGGTATTCATCTATTATAAACTCTTTTCTTAACAAAGGTAAATAACAACTGGCTCTAGCCGTTAATAAATCATCTAAAGAGCCTCCAAAATATTTGCCATCTGTTAAAACAGACATACCACAAACACCTGCATTTTCATATCCGCTGGCAACATCTTGAACATTTAAGCCATTGTTGATTATTGATTTTGATGGCGAACGTCTTTTGTGTTCTGCAATGATGCCAGATTTGCTGTTGCGTAAGTTGTTTGCAAGTGAAACCGTTTCTCTTTCAAATAAAACAGATTGCTCTAATTGAGATGTTGGAATGAGTTGTTTTCTTAATGCAACTTCATTTCTTTTATCTAATGTTATTTTGTCTAGTATGTTCATTCTTTTTTTATTCATGTTCATCCCGATAGCAATCGGGACGAACCAAAAAACCATATCAATCTGAGAAAATTGCCAAAGCACCATTCGCTCTCGGAATTTCGCGCTTAAAGCTACGCTTTGCGACTCCATTAAACTGCGTTTGTATCTTCAATTTAAAATATATTTAAAATTTCGATAATGCTCATTATTTCAGCAGATTGATGATTCCGATTGTATCGGAATTTGGGGCTAGATTTTCTGCTATGCCTTTTTTATTTCCAACTTATTTTTAAATCTTTCTAACTTCTAACTTCTAACTCCTAACTTCTAACTTCTAACTCCTAACTCCTAACTCCTAACTTCTAACTTTTTACTTAGCTCAATCAATTTGTCTAAACTGCCTTTTGCTTTTCCAGAGAACAATGATTCTTTTGCCATTTCAAAACCATCTTGATGCGAAATTTGTTTCGTTGTTGCTATAGCTAATCCTGCATTGGCGCAAACGACATTGTTTTGGGCTTCTGTTGCATTACCGCTAATAATATCAACAAATATCTTCGCAGCATCTTTAACCGTGTTTCCTCCAAAAATAGCATCTTGTTTAATTTTAACAAGCCCTAAATCTTCTGGAGAAAACAATTTTTCGGTATGATTGGAAACAATTTTTGCTTTTCCAGTTAACGAAATTTCATCATAGCCATCTAGGGCATAAACGATATTATAATTGGTATTTGTATTTTGATATATAAAACTATAAAGGCGTAAAAGCTCTAAACTAAAGACGCCTAGCATTTGGTTTTTTGGAAATGAAGGATTAACCAAAGGCCCTAACATATTGAAAAAGGTCTTAACCCCTAATTCTCTACGAATAGGCGCAACGTTTTTCATAGCTGGATGAAACAATGGTGCGTGCAATATGCATATTCCTGCTTTATTTATACAGCCTCTTAAAAAATCTTCATTGTTGGAAAATTTCACTCCTAAATATTCCATAACATTAGACGAGCCAGAAGTTGATGATACACCATAGTTGCCATGTTTGGAAACGTTAACGCCTGCACCTGCCGTTATAAAAGCCGATAGGGTAGAGATGTTGAACGTGTTTTTGCCATCGCCTCCAGTACCAACTATATCTACGGCATTAAAGTCGTTGAGGTTTATGGATACGCAAAGTTCTAAAAGAGCATCCTTAAAGCCTTTTAATTCTTCTATGGTAATACTACGCATCATGAAAACAGACAGGAAGCATGTTATTTGGCTTGGGTTATACATATCGTTTGATATGTTGACAATAACCTGTTTTGCCTCCTCAGTTGAGATGGTTTCGTGGTTTATTAATCTATTTAATATATCTTTCATTTTCCTCTCTCTAGCCCTCTCCAAAGGAAAGGGAATTAATTAGTTATTCGATTTTTTATTCCTTTTACCTTTCCGTCTTTCAATTTCTTGGGAAATTGAAATCCACCTTTCCTAAAATAGGAAAGGATTTACTTCCCATTTGAGTTTTTTTCAATTGAGTAAGCACTGTTTACTGCCACTGCATACTGCGACTAATTTTCTACCCAATTCTCCAATATCTTCTTTCCATCTGGTGTTAAAACCGATTCCGGATGGTATTGTACACCTCTTACATCATAGATTTTATGTCTTAAAGACATCACTTGTCCGTTTTCATCAAAAGAGGTGGCTTCTAAGCTTTCCGGTAATTCTGGATTTACAACCCAGGAGTGGTAGCGACCAACTTCAATGTTTTTATCCAAATCTTTAAAGATGTATTCGTCATCGACACATAAAGTTATATTAGTAGCAACACCGTGATAAACGTCTTCTAAATTAATTAGTGAGCCACCAAAAACCTCACCAATGGCTTGCTGACCCAAACAAACACCTAAAATACTTTTTGTAGGCGCATATTTTTCTATAATAGCTTTTAAAAGTCCCGCCTCGTTTGGGATTCCAGGACCTGGCGATAATACAATTTTATCAAACGGTTGTACATCTTCCAAAGCTAATTTGTCGTTTCTTACTACTGTTACATCACAGTTTAAGTCTTCTAAATAGTGGACTAAGTTGTATGTAAAACTATCGTAATTGTCTATAACTAATACTTTTTTCATAAGCCCCTATTAATTTCCCCAAAGGGGAGAAACTGTTTATGTTAAACTTTTTTTGCCACGAATTCACGAATGTTTTCGGGACTTTACTTTCTGTTAAATTTATTGTTTCTCTCAAGACGTTTTATAATCTTTCTAACTTCTAACTTCTAACTTCTAACTTCTAACTTCTAACTTCTAACT
>CAXBID010000117.1:0-10988 GCA_963975495.1 uncultured Flavobacteriaceae bacterium
TCTTTTATCTGTTCTTTATGTAATGAAATAATAATCAGAGATTAAAACGAAAATCTAAAATAAAAGATTTTTTGAAGTATATGTTATATGAATAAACATCAATCTTTATGATAGTTTTCAAGAAATTTTTTATTTCAATTAAAAAATACGATTTTAGCCATAATTGCGTTCAATACTGAATAGATTTTATGGCTTTTCGTTTTTTTATATTTTCCTTTTTCTGTGTTGTGTTAGGTTTTTCACAACAACAAGATTCTATTTCATTACATAAAGAACAGATAAAAGATTCTTTAATTGATGGAACAAAAATTATTATAAAACCTATTCAGGCTGTAATGGACAGTACCTCAATCAAAGGTTTATTAGACAATGAATTTGCTTCAAAATTAGATGAAAAATGGTTGGAAGAGTTGTACAGTAACAACTTGTTTGACACCATTTACAAATCGGTTACCGAGCTTACTTTTGAAGACATAGATTATCCTGAACTACCAACAGATACTTTAAAAAAACGATTAAAAGAACTTGATGCGCGCACACCATTTAATGTAGAATATAATCCTGCACTGGAAAGCGTTATAAAATCATATTTAAAACATCGACGCAAATCGATACAAAATCTTATAACATTAAGCTCTTTTTATTTCCCTATGTTTGAAAGGGAGTTAGACAATTACGATATTCCTCTTGAAATAAAGTATTTAGCCATTGTGGAATCGGCTTTAAAGCCCAGAGCAAAATCTAGAGTTGGCGCAACTGGTTTATGGCAATTTATGTTTGCAACCGGAAAAATGTATGGTTTAGATGTGAGTAGTTATGTTGATGAGCGAAGTGACCCTATAAAATCTACAGAGGCTGCCGCAAAATATTTAGCAAAACTCTATGAGATTTTTGGCGATTGGGATTTGGCATTGGCAGCCTATAATTCGGGTCCTGGAAATGTGTCAAAAGCGATTAGACGTTCTGGTGGTTACCAAAACTATTGGAACATTCGCCATAATCTGCCTCGCGAAACAGCAGGTTATTTACCAGCTTTTTTGGCTAATATGTATATTTTTGAATATGCCGCAGCACACGGATTTAAACAGTATAAATCTGAAAACGCCTATTTTGAAACGGACACCATTAGGGTTAAGCGGATGATTACTTTAGATCAGGTTTCTGAGGTTACAGGTACACCTTTTGAAACGCTTCAGTTTTTAAACCCATCTTATAAATTGGATATTATTCCGTTTATAAAAGATGAAAATTACACATTACGATTACCAAATGAAGCTATTGGTAAGTTTGTAAACAATGAAGATTCAATTTATGCTTTTGCTAAAGCAGAATTTGAAAAACGGGAAAAACCATTGCCTCAATTTTTCAATTCGAATGATAGAATTCGCTATAGAGTAAGATCGGGGGATTATTTAGGTAAAATAGGTAGAATGTACGGTGTTCGCGTAAGCGATATAAAACGTTGGAATGGGTTGCGAAGCAACAATATAAGGATAGGTCAGCGACTTACCATTTACCCCAGAAAACCTTATATAGCAGCATCTTCCACGCCACAGAAAACGTCAACTACAAAAGCCATATCTGGAAATATTACAACTTACACCGTGCAAAGCGGCGATTCTCTTTGGAGTATTTCTCAAAAATATCCCGGAGTTTCTGTTCAAAATATTAAAGATTGGAACGGTATTAGTGGTACTAATTTAAAACCAGGAATGAAACTGAAAATTTCTAAAGGTTAAATTCCAAAAACCTAACTATTATGCGATATATTATTTTAGCAGCAGTATCATTAGTATTGGTAATGTCTTGTGAAGATTCTGAGAAAAAAAGAACACTTTTAGATTCCAGTGGAAAATTAAATGATGTTTCCGTAGTCATTGATAACGACATATGGGATGGACCAGTTGGTGAAGCCATTAGGGATGTTCTAGCGGCCCCTATTTATGGCTTACCACAAGATGAGCCTATTTTCAATATCAATCAAATACCACCGAGTGCTTTTACCGGATTTATTAAAAAAAACAGAACGCTTTTAAAAATTGAAGCAGGAAAAGAACCTGCTATAAATTTTGAAAATAATGTGTATGCGCAACCCCAAAAGCTGATTATCGTTTCAGGTAAAACGAAAGCTGATATTATTAAGTTGGTTTCAGATAATTCATCTAGAATTATAGAAACTTTTAAAGGCGTTGAGCTTTTATACAAACAGCAACTTATAAAAAAATCGCTCTATAATACTAAAGAAATTCAAGAAAATCTGGGTTTAGATATTAATTTCCCTACTGCTTATAGAGTTTCTAAAACCTTAGCTAAAAAAGAAGATAAATTTTATTGGTTGAAGAAAGATACAAGAACAGGATACACTAATGTTCTACTTTATGAATTGCCCCTAAAAGCCATTAAAAAAGATTCAAACTTAATTGGGCAGATTATCAAAATTAGAGATTCTATTGGAAAAAAATACATCGCAGGCCCTATTGATGGATCTTATATGATAACGGAAGACGCTTATACACCGTTTCACGGAGAAACTATTTTGGATAATAAACCAACACTTGAAACCAAAGGCATGTGGGAAGTTGAAAACGCGGTTATGGCAGGGCCTTATATAAATTATGCCATTGAAGATAAAATTAATAACCGATGGATTGTTGCCGAAGGTTTTGCTTATGCACCTTCTGTAGCAAAACGAGATTATATTTTTGAATTAGAGGCTATTATTAAATCTATTAAAATCAATGAATAATAGTAATTTGAGTCGCATATAAAAAAAGCCAACACTACGTGTTGGCTTTTACTTTTTTTCAAAATATTTCCTATTCTTTTTTATCGTCTTTTGGATCTTCTTCTTTACTAGCATCTTTAAACTCCTTAATACCACTACCTAATCCGCGCATTAGTTCTGGTATTTTTTTACCGCCAAACAATAACAAAACAATCACAACAATCAATGCTATTTGCCAAGGACCAATTGCTAAAGGAATCATATATAAAGTCATAATAATTATTTTAGAGTACAAAGTTAATAATTAAAGTTAAATAAAAGCGTTTTAGCGGTAACTTTAGCATAGAACTCATTTAAGCTTTTTCAATTGGCTAAAAAATTATCCATTTGTACCCATTTTTTGTCTTTTTTTCGTTCCGTAGCCCCGAAGCGTCGGGGCTATGCAACTCAAAAAAGCCTTCAAACTGGTCACAAAACCACTAATTTTCGCCTCAATCCAAAAAGTTTAAATGAGTTCATATTCAAAAATTAGGAAGTGACATTATTTTATTTAATTTTGTTTTAATATGGGTAAAAACAAAAAAAACAAAAAAATAAAGAATAAGTTATTGGATAAGTATAAGCTTGTTATACTTAATGAAGACACTTTTGAAGAACGGTTGTCTCTTAAACTAACACGCTTAAATGTTTTTGTAATTGTTTCTTTGTCTGCTATTTTTTTAATTGCGGTAACTTATACTATAATTGCTTTTACGTCACTTAGAGAATATATTCCCGGTTATTCTTCTACAGCCTTAAAAAAGAAAGCTACAGAGTTAAATTATAAAACAGATTCATTACAGCGTGTTATTGCTATGAATGACAGGTATTATACTTCAATAAAAAAGGTTTTAAAAGGGGATGTTAGTGCTGCCGATTTTAATAAGGATTCTATTATTGAAGCGGTTAAGCTTGAAGCTAGTGAAGTAGATTTAACCCCCATTCAAGAAGATTCACTTTTACGTGAAAAAATTGATAAAGAAGACAAGTATAATTTGTTTGAATCGGCAACATCAGCTACAAATTTTGTGTTGTTTCCGCCTGTTAGTGGTACAATAAGTGAAGCTTATAACGCAAAAGAAAAACATTATGCTGTAGATATTGTTGTGGCAAAAGACACGCCGATTAAAGCAACTGCGGATGGCATTGTTATTTTTGCCGAATGGACGGCTACCACAGGGTATGTAACCATTATAGAACACAGTTACGGACTTATATCTGTTTATAAACACAGTGCTACTATAACTAAAACCCAGGGCAATTTGGTAAAAGCGGGTGAAGTAATTGCTACCGCAGGAAGCACAGGAGAGCTTTCAACTGGGCCTCATTTGCATTTTGAGCTCTGGAATGATGGCTACCCTATTAATCCAACAAACTTTATAGATTTTAAATGAAGTCGCAGTCTCAGTTGGCAGTCTCAGTCGCAGTCGCAGTTGGCAGTCTTCCGTCATCATCCCATAAATAAAGAAAAACCATGCTGTCACTAAAACCTGCTTTAGCTAAACTTTTAGCAAAACGTATTTTCAAAAAAACTCAAAAATGGGCTAATAACCCTATTGAAACTCAGCAAAACGTGTTTCAAGATTTAATTTCTGATGCCGTTGAAACAACTTTTGGAAAAGACCACGATTTTGTTAGTATAAATTCTCACGAAGATTTTGTAAAACGTGTTCCAATAAGAGATTATGAGGCTTTAAAGCCCTATGTTGAAAAAGTAGTTGCTGGAGAAGAAAATATACTTTGGAAAGGAAAGCCTATTTACTTTGCCAAAACTTCGGGAACGACATCGGGTTCTAAATATATTCCTATTACAAAGGAAAGTATGCCCACGCATGTTGAAGCTGCAAGAAATGCTATTTTACTTTATATTCATGAAACCGGGAATGCAAAATTTGTTAATGGTAAAATGATTTTTTTACAAGGAAGCCCTATTTTGAAAGAACAAAACGGCATTCAGTTGGGGCGACTTTCGGGTATTGTAGCGCATTACGTGCCCAAGTACCTTCAAAAAAACCGATTGCCTTCATGGGAAACCAATTGTATTGAAGATTGGGAAACTAAAGTAGATGCTATTGTTGAAGAAACTTTGCATGAAAACATGACGGTTATTTCTGGAATTCCATCGTGGGTGCAAATGTATTTTGAGAAACTTCAGCAAAAAACAGGAAAAAAAGTCGGGGATATTTTCAAGAATTTCAACTTGTTTATTTTTGGAGGCGTTAATTACGAACCTTACCGTGCAAAGTTTGAAAACTTAATTGGACGAAAAGTTGATAGTATAGAATTATATCCTGCAAGCGAAGGCTTTTTTGCGTTTCAGGATAAGCAAAATGAAAAAGGAATGTTACTTCAACTTAACTCGGGCATTTTTTATGAGTTTATTAAGGCTGATGAATTTTTTAATGAAAATCCAAAACGAATAACCATTGCAGCTATTGAAGTTGGAGTTAATTACGTAATGATAGTTTCAACAAATGCTGGTTTATGGGGCTATAATATTGGTGATACGGTTCAGTTTACATCAACAAACCCTTTTAGAGTCATTGTTTCAGGAAGAATTAAACATTTTATTTCTGCTTTTGGTGAGCACGTTATTGGAAAAGAAGTAGAACAAGCTATGAAAGATGCCACTCTTAATACTGACGTTAGGGTTTCAGAATTTACGGTGGCGCCACAAATTGATCCCAAAGAAGGCTTACCATATCACGAATGGTTTGTAGAATTTGAAAACGAACCCGAAAACCTTTCCGCTTTAGCGAAAAAAATTGATGAATCGCTTCAAAAGCAAAACAGTTATTATTTCGATTTAATTGAAGGCAAAGTTTTGCAACCACTAAAAATCTCTAAAGTTAAAAAAGGAGGCTTTCAAGACTACATGAAATCTGTTGGTAAATTAGGTGGGCAAAATAAGATTCCACGTTTATCAAACGACAGAAAAATTGTTGATACTTTTTCGCATATAAATTAACACAAATAATCTATCTTTGGCAAGAATTTAAAGACAAATGGGGAGCAAAAAACATCATGAAAGAACGCGAGCTCAAGAGAGCTCAAATGCTATTGAAAGAATGTATATTACGATGCGTCATTTGTTTAACCGGGGGTTCTATAAACCTATGGGGATTTCTGGTGAAACCTTGCGCAATGCGTTGTTGCAGTTGCGCCCAGAAATTTATGGCTCTATAGGTGAAGAAAAAGCCGAATTGGAAGGCTTGCTTTATGTTATAGACCGTTTGCCACAAGGCATTGAAGAATGTACTTTTATAAATTTAACGAGTGATGAAGGCTATTCGAATTCGCATTTTAAACCTATTATTCCTCCAAAAAGACGACGTAATTGCTATAGGATTGATGATGAGCAGATGAATATTGAGATTACTAGAGGGCGATCAGAAATCTATGATATTTTAACACACCTTACTTTTCTTTTTGTAGAATCCCATAAAATTAGCAATCGTGTTATCATTAATGAAGAAGGCGTAACAACACGTGATTGGATAAAACTTGAAAAAGCAGTTTTAACAAAAAAGAAACTGACTCAAGAAGAACGCGAGGTTGCAATAACCCACACCGCAAATATTTTAGGAAGAACGTTTAATGAATTAACAACTGTTTACAACGCTTTTGCTACATCTTCACAACCTGAAAGGTTGTTACATATTGTCTATTGGTTGGGTAAATTAGCCATAGAAGAGCAAATAAACAATAATAAAAGAACCGTAACATTTAGTCCTGTTTTAAGAGAGCGCATTGGGCATCATATACATGGTGAAATTTGGTCAAACAATATAAAAGAGGTTTTGCACAAGAATAACTTATTGGAAAGGCAAATACATATAATAAGTGCCAACATGCATAGTGTAATGAATACGCTCTTTGCGCCTAATGCTTTAAAAAATATAGCCTCTAAAAAAGATATCTTTGAAGTTTATGAATCCTTGAGCAATAAGGGAAATGGAACGCTCCGTAATAAAGTCACAAAAGAGGCGTTAGAAAAAGGAATGTTTTATATTGAGGATAGATCGGGTGCTAATATTGATGTCCAGATTTTTGACACAAACAAAATAGATAGTTCTAAAACAGATATTAAAATAAGCAAAACCACTTTAGAGCAGAAAAAACCTGTTATATTAGTGATGGATTATGCTTTCGGGGAGCAAGCTTACGAAACAATTGATGAACTATTAAAGCCTTATAAAATAAAAGGAAAGAAAGTTCATTTGAATGTAGAGTCTGTTTCAATAATGGGAAAAGCTGGAATTTTAGAAGGTGGTAAAGGGGATATTATGATACCTTCAGCACATATTTTTGAAGGAACTGCAGATAACTATCCGTTTGAGAATGAGTTAAAAAAAGAAGATTTAGAAGGTAAGGGCGTAAATATTTATGAAGGCTCTATGATTACTGTTTTAGGAACGTCGTTGCAAAACAAAGACATTTTGAAATTCTTTTACAATTCAACATGGCGGGTTATAGGATTAGAAATGGAAGGCGCTCATTACCAAAAAGCGATACAGGCAGCCTCAAAAGTAAGAGGGAGTATAAGTCCAGATGTAAAAGTAAGATACGCCTATTACGCAAGTGATAACCCTTTGGAAACAGGAGCTACACTAGCCTCAGGAGGTTTAGGCGCCTCAGGGGTAAGACCAACATATTTAATTACAAGAACCATATTAGAACAAATATTAAATTAAAATTATGAGTAAAGAGACACCACAACCACAAGAATCTGAGGAGGTAGATTTAGGGCAATTATTTAAATTAATTGGAAATGCTTTTGATAGGTTCTTTAGGTTTATTGGGAATATTTTCAAAGGAATATTTAATCTTTTTATTTTGTTCTTACTTTTCATTCAAAAGCATATTATAAAATTTGCTATCATTGGTTTTGTGGGTTTAGCTATAGGTATTTATTTAGACTCTGTAAAAGAAACTACATATATCTCCACTATGGTGGTGGAGCCAAATTTTAACAGTGTTCAGCAATTGTATAATAATATAGATTTTTATAATGAATTAGCTGAAGCAGAAGATTCTACAGCACTAGCAGAGGCTTTATCTATTTCTTCAAAAGAAGCTGCATCTATAAAAGCGTTTCAAGTTGAATCATATTCTGATGAAAACCAAAAAATACAATTATTTGATGAGTTTGTACGTAGTTTAGATACAATAACCCAAAAAACTATAGATATGGAGGCGTATCTTGAGAATTTTAACTCTTTTGATGCTCGTTTTCATACGGTTTCTGTGATAGCAACTGATAATAGTATAGCAAAAAAACTTCAACCATCTATAATCAATTCGATTTCCGGAAACACTTATTTTAATCTTCAGAAAGAAATCAGTGATATTAATATAGAGCTACAAGAAGATATTTATAATAAACAAATCACTGAAATAGATTCATTGCAATTGTTATATAAAAGGGTCATGCTTAAAGAGGCAGACCGATCAATGGAGGGTACTAGTATTAGCCTAGGCGAGAATGGCGGTAAAGAAAACAAAGAACTTTCATTAATAAACAAAATGGATGATTTAAAGTCTAATTTAGTTCGACTTAATGAAGAGCGTGCCAATAGATCCAGTATTTTAAATGTAATTTCAGACTTCCCGAGAAAAGGCGTAAAAGAAAAGGGTTTTTTAAAAAGTTATAAGTTCCTTGTTCCTTCTTTCTTGTTAATTCTAACATTTTTAATTCTTGCATTATTATCATTAAACACATTTTTAAGAAAGTACAAAAAAGAATAAGGGTATGACTATTTTAATAACTGGTGGTGCGGGGTTTATAGGGTCTAATTTTATTCCTTATTATCTAAAGCAACATAAAGATGTTAAAATTATAAATATTGATAAACTGACTTATGCTGGTAAACTATCTAATTTAGATGAAGTAAAAAACCATAATCGTTACACCTTTATTAAAGGGGATATTTGTGACAGAGAGTTGATTGAAAATGTATTCAAAAAGTATAATTTTAAGGGTGTTATTCATTTTGCAGCAGAATCACATGTTGACAATTCTATAAATGGTCCCAGTGAATTTATAAACACAAACATACTAGGTACATTCAATTTATTAGATGTAGCAAAAAATCATTGGATGGATAATGCTTTCGAATTAAAAAAGAATTATCAAAATGCGAGGTTTCATCATATTTCAACAGATGAAGTTTATGGAACATTAGGAACAGAAGGTTTTTTTACCGAACAAACGCCTTATGCTCCCAATAGCCCTTATAGTGCTTCAAAAGCATCATCAGATTTTATAGTTAGAAGTTATTTTCATACTTATGGGATGAATGTGGTAACCACTAACTGCTCAAATAATTACGGTCCAAAACAGCACGATGAAAAATTAATTCCAACAATAATTAGAAAAGCATTGCAAGGAGAAAACATTCCTATATATGGCGACGGGAAGAACATTCGTGACTGGTTATTTATTGAAGACCATTGTGTGGGGATAGACTTGGTATTTAATAATGGGAAAGCAGGAGAAACCTATAATATTGGAGGAAACAATGAGCATAATAATTTATATATTGCAAATACTATTTGTGGTATTTTAGACGAAGTAATGTCCAAAAACATATCATACAAAAACCAAATATCTTTTGTAAAAGACAGGTCAGGGCATGATTATAGATATGCTATAGATGCTTCAAAAATCGAAAATGAATTAGGATGGAAGGCAAAAGAAAATTTTGAAACGGGTATTAGAAAAACTATTAATTGGTATATTAAGAAGTATAATATTTAATTTAAAGAGATTTCCACTTACGTGGAAATGAAAATAGAATTTTCAATGAAAGGAATTATACTTGCAGGGGGCTCAGGAACACGGTTGTATCCGCTTACTAAAGTGGTAAGTAAACAACTTATGCCAGTTTATGATAAACCCATGATTTATTATCCTTTAACAACGTTGATGTCTTCAGGAATAAGAGAAGTTTTAATTATTACCACGTCAAAGGATTTACCATTGTTTAAAGAACTTCTAGGAAACGGAAATGACTATGGATGTAAGTTTGATTATGCTGTTCAAGAAAACCCAAATGGATTAGCAGAAGCGTTTTTGATTGGTGAGAAATTTATTGGAACAGATAGTGTCGCTCTTATTTTAGGAGATAATATTTTTTATGGTTCTGGTTTAAATGAAATTCTTCAAACTAATATAAATCCAAAAGGGGGTATTATTTTTGCTTATCATGTGAATAGCCCAAAACGATATGGTGTCGTAGAGTTTGATGAGCAAAACAAAGCAATTTCAATAGAAGAAAAACCAGAAAAACCTAAATCAAGTTATGCTGTACCAGGTATTTATTTTTATGGCAATAACGTTGTTGAAATTGCCAAAAATATACAACCAAGCCATAGAGGAGAGCTTGAAATAACAGATATAAATAGGGCTTATCTAGAAAAAGGAATGCTTAATGTTAAAGTTTTAGATAAGGGGATTGCATGGTTAGACACGGGTACGTTTTCCTCGCTAATGCAGGCATCGCAGTTTGTACAAGTTATTGAGGAGCGACAAGGTTATAAAATTGGCTGCATTGAAGAAGTGGCGTATAAAATGGGCTATATTACCAAAAAACAATTGATTAAGTTATCAGAACCACTGCTTAAAAGTGGTTATGGCGAATATCTTCAACAATTTATTTAAGCTATGAGAGTTGAGGAAACATATTTAAAAGGGTGTTTTGTAATTACACCAAAAGTATTTCAAGACGATAGAGGGTTTTTTTTAGAAAGCTTTAATAAACTAAAGTTTGAGAAAGAAACTGGAGTTTATACGAATTTTGTTCAAGACAATTTATCAAAATCTTCAAAGGGCGTATTAAGAGGGTTGCATTTTCAAACAGGTGAATATGCTCAAGCAAAATTAGTTAGTGTAATTAAAGGTAAAGTTTTAGATGTTTGTGTTGATTTAAGAAAGGGATCTCCAACATTTGGTAAACACGTTTCAATTGTTTTAGACCATTTAAATAAAAAACAACTCTATATCCCAAAAGGGTTTGCACATGGTTTTTTAGTATTAGAAGATGACACAATATTTTCATATAAATGCGACAATTATTACAATAAAGAGTCCGAAACAGGTATTATTTACAATGACATAGATTTGGATATTGACTGGAGCTTTTCAGAAAATCAATTTATAATTTCAGAAAAGGACAAACAGTTGACTTCATTTAAAAGCCATACAAATGAATACTAAAGTTTT
>CAXBID010000118.1:0-10853 GCA_963975495.1 uncultured Flavobacteriaceae bacterium
AATTTCAATTGCTGAAAGAATTTTTAATGAAAATTTAATTTCTAACAATTCGTATATTCCTAGTAATCAAAATACATTTAAATACAAATTGGATAATCTCAGTTATTCTTATCCTGATTTTAATTTAAATGTAAAGTATGGTATAATTTCTGACAATGAAACATCTGGCAGACTTGTATTGGATATTGATGTTTTTAAAACTGAGTTTAATAAACAGTATCAAAATGAAATGATAGAGACACTAGTTTTGCTAAATAATAAAATCTTTAATGTATTTCATTGGGCATTGAATTCTGAAGCAAAAGAAATTTTAAAATCGAAAAAAAGTTTATAAAAATGAGTGAATTGGAAAATTATATTATTTCTGATGATTTAGAACTTGTAAATCAAACCAATTATAAACCTTTAAATAAGGTTTTATTGGTAGGAGCTTCTCTTATTTTAATGAATAATCCTGTATCAGCTGATAACAAGAAAAATATAAGAAAGACTAAGATTCAATTATCTTCTTGTAACAATAAATCAATAGAAAATTATATAGAAAAATCTAAAAAAATAGATTCTGAATCAGAGTATCTCATAAATAATTTCCCAACAGCTAAATACGATTTAAAGAAAAAGATTACTCAGGATATTTTGGGCTTTAAATCCTTTGATAAAAGCTGGAATGGTTATGGAGCAATACCTACTGAGATTAAATCAGCTACTAATACAATTAAATTATTATTTGAACTTTCTTATAATGATTTGAATAAAATAAACGAGTACTACCCTAATCCTCACGGTACAATTTCGATAGTTTTCAAAAATGATAGTGAAGAAATTATTGAAGCTGAAGTAGGTAATGAAGAATACTCTTTTTATGCTTCTTTTGATGGTTTAGCAACAGAATATGTAAATAATGTTTCTACAGAAAATTTTAAAAATTCTTATTTATTTAAACTTATCTCCTATTTGTAAATTTCTTGTTCCTAAAGATATATCTTTTAGTGAAAGAATAGGAAGATATTTGTTTTATCCAAGTTATATAAACAGTAAGAAAGAGGTCAAACCACTAGCATTTAAGCCTGATCCTGATACTGAAGAAGTCAGTACAAGTAGATTAAATTTTATTGGTTTGGAGTATTTTATTAAGCTGGCCTTTAGTATTAACAGGAGGAAAAATGATTTTAGAGGTTTTGCAGTTTTGACTAACAAAGAGATTGTTGATATTGAATGTAATGTCATTTATACTCCTAATAGGACTAATGCTTTTCATTCTGATATTCTAATGGGCTATATCTCAGTAAAAGGAAAACCAATGGATGGTCAATTACAAGAAAGAGCAAGGAAAATGGCTGAGAAGTGTGAATTTATAGAGTGTATTTGAAATTAATCGCGACCTATCATTATACTTTCTTATTGGGAAATAAAAAGTTGGTTAACTAACATAGATTTTACTATTGTTGGTAGCGGCATTGTTGGTCTCAATTGCGCATTACAATTAAAAGAACGCTTCCCAAAATCAAAAATTTTAATATTAGAAAAAGGGATGCTTCCCCAAGGCGCAAGTACAAAAAATGCAGGGTTTGCCTGTTTTGGAAGCCTCAGTGAAATATTAGATGATTTAAGATCGCATTCAGAAGAAGAAGTTATTCAACTTGTCAAAAAAAGGTTTGATGGATTAAAATTATTACGACAAACTCTAGGCGATACCGCCATTAATTTCCAACAATTAGGCGGTTATGAATTATTTTCAGAAGATGATAAAGACCTTTTTGAAAGCTGTTTATCAAATAAAAACACTGTAAATAAACTGCTTAAACCCATTTTTAGGGATGATGTTTTTAGTCTAAAAGACAATATCTTCAATTTTAAAAATATAAAAGAATACTATATTTTTAATCAATTTGAAGGACAAATTGACACGGGGAATATGATGGAAGCATTGCTTCAAAAAGCACAATCACAAGGCATTAAAATTTTAAATAATAGCTCTGTCGAAAGTTTTTCAGAAGACCAAAATTCAGTTAAAATAAAAACGAATCAATTTGAATTGTCTTCTTCTAAGTTATTTATCGCAACCAATGGTTTTGCCTTTCAACTTTTAAACGAACAAGTAAAACCAGCCCGTGCACAAATATTGATTACAAAACCGATTGATAATCTAAATATAAAAGGCACATTTCATTTAGAGAAAGGCTATTACTATTTCAGAAATATTGATAATCGGATTTTATTGGGAGGTGGTAGGAATTTAGATTTTAAAACCGAAGAAACCGCACAATTTGGTGAAACCGAAATCATTCAAAATAAACTTGAAGAACTTTTAAGAACAACTATTCTCCCTAACACAAAATTTGAAATAGACCACAGATGGAGTGGCATTATGGGCGTTGGCAACAAAAAAAAAGCGATAGTAAAACAATTAAGCAGCCATGTGTTTTGTGGTGTCAGACTCGGTGGAATGGGCATAGCCATTGGGAGTTTAATAGGCAAGGAATTAGTGCAACTTTTAGATTAAAATGATAAAAAAACTATTCAAATTTATTTTAAAATTATGCTTTTGGTTTTTAATAGTATCAATCTCAGTTGTATTAATTTATAAATGGGTTCCAGTTCCATTCACGCCATTGATGGCTATTCGTAGTTTTGAACAAACCAAAGAAGATCAAAAAGTTATTTGCGAACACCACTGGGTTTCTATTGATGAAATCTCAAAAAACATGCAGCTCGCGGTTATTTGTAGCGAAGATCAAAATTTCTTAAACCACAACGGTTTTGATGTTGAGGCTATTAAAAAAGCGATGGAAAACAATCAAAAAACCAGACAAATAAAAGGCGCAAGCACCATTAGTCAGCAAGTAGCAAAAAATGTATTTTTATGGCCAGATCGCAGTTGGTTACGCAAAGGCGTAGAGACGTATTTCACATTTTTAATAGAGTTGTTTTGGTCCAAAGAGCGTATTCTAGAGGTATATTTGAACAGTATTGAAATGGGAAACGGGATTTACGGTATTGAAGCCGCATCGCAATATTGGTTTAAAAAACCAGCTTCAAAATTATCAAAGTATGAAGCGGCTGCCATTGCTGCTATTTTACCAAGACCGTTAAAATATCAAGCAAACCCAGCATCTGGATATATACAGGGGAGAAAAGAATGGATAGTGCGCCAAATGGGTTATTATGGCACTTTAGATTTTAATACAAAGGATGAAAACCGTTAAAGAAACGAAGCAAAAGTTATACAAAGGATGTTTGGATTTTGTTGAAAACCGCTTTCAAACCATTCAAAATACTATCAAGGAAATTCAAGAATCATTAACCTCTGAAACTAAGAGTAGTGCTGGCGATAAACACGAAACAGGACGCGCTATGTTACAATTAGAGCGCGAAAAAGCAGGTCATCAACTTGCTGAAATTCAAAAGATAAGAGAGCATCTTTCTAAAATTAATATTGAAGCACCCTCAAAAACTGTTGGATTAGGAAGCTTGGTTTATACCACACAATCCAACTATTTTATTGCCATAAGTGCAGGCGAAATAGTTTTAGATTCAGAATCGTTTTATGCTATTTCATCAGCAACACCAATGGCACAATTATTAATTTCGAAAACTGTTGGTGACAAGATTCAGTTTAGAAATGCTACCATTACAATTACTGAAATTGTATAGAAAAAAGGTAATTTACTTCCTAAACTATAAATTGTAATGTACCTTAACAATAAAAATATTGTCAATGAAACGTTTTCTGCTATTTGTAATTTATTTTTGTTGTTTATCGACTGGTTTTTCTCAAAGTAAGTCGAGTATCGACTTCGTAATTCGAAATTTTGGAATCAATGTTGATGGCCATTTTAATACTTTTAATATAGAAACTGATTTTAATAACAAAGGTGAAATTATAGATATTAAAGGAGAAATTAAAGTCGCTTCCATCAAAACAGGTATAGAAAGTAGGGATGAACACCTTTTAAAAGCTGATTATTTTGATGCTGAAAATTATGAGTATATTATTTTAGAAAGTAAAACGATAAACAAAAAATCGGATACTATTTATGAAGTCGTTTCCAATTTAACCATCAAAGGAAAAACGAAAGAAATAAGTATTAAAGTAAACTGCGATAACATGAATAATCAATATAAAATCACATCAAACTTTGAGCTTAATCGTAGAGATTTTAATGTTGGCGGCGGAAGCTTAATAATGAGTAATACCGTGAAAATCAATGTAATTTATTATCACAATTTATAAATGACAAAGCACCATTATGATGTAATAATTATTGGCGGCGGATTAGCGGGACTTACGAGTGCTATACATCTATCCAAAGCAAATCATAGTGTATTGCTTATTGAAAAAAATGAGTACCCAAAACATAAAGTTTGTGGCGAGTATGTGTCTAATGAAGTATTGCCGTATTTAGATTTTTTAGGATTTAATCCTTTTGAATTTGGTGCAAAACGTATTTCGAAATTTCAATTAACGACGCATAACAATAAAAATATTGAAGCGGAACTTCCGTTGGGCGGATTTGGAATAAGTCGTTATGAATTTGATTTTCAGCTCTATCAATTAGCTATTAAAAATGGTGTTGAAGTACTTCAAGATAGTGTAATTAATGTTGAATTTGAAGCGGATACGTTTCAGATAGAAACCAAATCAAATAGCGCTTTAAAATCTAAAATTGTTATTGGGGCTTACGGGAAACGTTCTAATATTGATGTGCAATTGCAACGGAAATTCATTGAGAAAAAATCACCTTATTTAGGGGTGAAAATTCATGTTTCAGGCGACTTTCCAGATAATAAAGTGGCACTTCACAATTTTAAAGGTGGGTATTGTGGGGTTTCTAAAGTAGAAAACAATCATATTAATTTATGCTATATCACTAATTATGGTGCTTTTAAAACGTATAAAGATATTGAGGCTTTTCAAGAAGAAGTTCTATTTAAAAACAAGGCTTTAAAAGCTATTTTTAAGAACTCACAACCGCAATTTGAAAAACCTTTGACCATTAGTCAAATTTCATTTCAAACTAAAAGTCCTGTGGAAAATCATATTATCATGTGCGGCGATACGGCAGGCATGATTCACCCTTTGTGCGGCAATGGAATGGGTATGGCCATTAGAAGTGCGCAATTAGGGTCTGAACTCATAATTGATTATCTTCAAGGAAAAATTGAGTCGCGCGCAGCATTAGAAAGTGAATACACCAAACAGTGGAAAAAAACTTTTAATTTTAGGTTAAAGGTAGGTCACGCTATCGCCTATTTGTTCAGAAAAGATTGGTTAGCGCCAAAATTACTGATGCTTTTAAGGTGCTTTCCATTTTTAATTCCGCTGATTGTTAAAATGACTCACGGCAAACCCATGGCAGTGAAATGAGCTTATTTTTGGATACCACACATAGAAGCAACGACACCGAGATTATGGATGATTTCTCCATGAAAGGCGATTTGCTGCGCGATACTTTAGATAAACTGGGCAACATTAATAAGTGGCTTGGAGGCAATCGGGTTACTATAAATGGTATTAAAGCGTTATTAAAAGAGCAACCAAAAGATAAAACCTACACCATATTGGATTTGGGTTGCGGGCACGGAAATATCTTGAGATTGGTCGCGGATTTTGGAAGAAAAAATAATTATAATTTGAAGCTAATTGGTGTAGATGCAAACCAAGATGCGATTGATTATGCCGACGAATTATCTGTAAATTATCCTGAATTGTATTTTAGAAATGAAGATGTGTTTTCAGAAGCTTTCCAGGAGTTGGATTACGATATCGTTTTAACAACGCTTTTTTTACATCATTTTAAACACGAAGATATTAAAAAGCTTTTAGCTGCATTTTCAAATAAAGCCACTTTAGGAATTGTGGTTAACGATTTACAAAGAAGTGAAATAGCCTATGGATTATTTAAGTTATTGGGTTTAACAATATCTAATAAGATGATTAAAGAAGACGGGTTAACGTCTATATTACGGGCGTTCAAAAAAGAAGATTTAATAAAGATTTCGAAAGAATTAAACCTCAAATCAAAAATTCATTGGAAATGGGCATTTCGCTACCAATGGCTTATTTTGAGTTAGGAGTTAGGAGTTAGAAGTTAGAAGTTAGGAGTTAGGAGTTAGAAGATAGAAGTTGAGTGGGTGTCCCCTTGAGGGTTATCGAAATGAAAATATATTTTCATTGAAGATACCTAGCGAAGCGTATTAGGGGTGTTTTTTTTCAAACATTCCAGTTTTTAAGGAAAATAAACATGGCAGTAAAAATAACAGCAGTTGCAAAACAGCTCCCAAAATATACTAGGGAAACCAAGGATATTTTACCCTACGTTGAGCTTTGGTTAAATGGACAAGAAGAACGCTTTAAAAGAAAAGTGCTCAAGATTTTTGAGAATGCTGCGGTAGATAAACGGTATTCAATCATGAGTCCCGAGGCCGTTTTTCTTAAAACATCTTTTGAAGAAAAAAATGATATTTATGTAAGAGAATGTGTTGAACTTTCTGAAAAATGTTTGAATAAAGTTTTAAATAAAGCCGACTTAAAACCAACGGATATAGATTATATTATTACCGTAAGTTGCACGGGTATTATGATTCCATCCTTAGATGCGTATCTCATCAATAGCTTAAGGATGAAACAAGATATTGTACGTTTGCCTGTAACCGAAATGGGTTGTGCCGCAGGTGTATCAGGTATTTTATATGCTAAGAATTTTTTAAAAGCAAACCCCAATAAACGCGCTGTTGTTATTGCAGTAGAATCGCCAACTGCTACGTTTCAATTAGAAGATTATTCTATGGTAAATGTGGTTAGCGCCGCTATTTTTGGTGATGGATGCGCCAGTGTTATTTTATCCTCTTACGAAGATGAAGTTGGTCCAGAAATTAAAGATGAAGACATGTATCACTTTTTTGATGCCACACACATGATGGGTTTTAAACTCAGAAATACGGGGTTACAAATGGTTTTAGATCAAACGGTGCCGCAAACTATTGCAGACCATTTTCCTAAAATTATTCATCCGTTTTTAGAAAAGAATAACTTAACTATTGAAGCTATTAATCATTTGGTGTTTCACCCGGGAGGGAAAAAAATTGTACAAACTGTTGAAGATTTATTTGGAGCATTAGGCAAAAATATAGACGACACAAAAGAAGTTTTAAGATTGTATGGAAATATGAGTAGTGCAACGGTTTTATATGTTTTGGAACGTTTTATGGATCGAGATATTCCCAAAGGCGATAAAGGGATTATGTTAAGTTTCGGACCAGGTTTTTCGGCACAACGTATTTTATTGGAATGGTGACAAAAAACATTTTGTCATGCTGAACGTGTTTCAGCATCCCATAATATAAAGAGATATGAATAAAGAATTTCAAGATCATAATGTCACGCTGAGCGCAGTCAAAGTGTCTTTAGTAAAATAATTGATATAAATGAATAGAGAATTTGAACATAAAAATTATTGGGGAATCATTCTTGGCGGCAGTAGCGGTTTGGGTTTGGCAACTGCAAAAAAATTGGCAAAACATGGAATGAATATTTGTATCATTCACCGAAATCCAAGAATGCAAGAAGATGCTATCAAATCAGAATTTGAAACAATAAAAGCTGAAGGTATTCAATTCAAATCGTTTAATACGGATGCTTTCAATATCGAAAAACGAAATACAGTCATTGAAGAATTAAAAGCTTTTTTAGGTGAAAAAGGTACTATAAGAACTTTGGTGCATAGTGTGGCAAAAGGCAATTTGAAACCTATGATTTCAAAAGATAAACCCGTATTAAAAAATGACGATTTTGCTTTAACCATAAACACCATGGCGATTAGTTTATACGATTGGACTAAATCAATTTTCGAAGCCAATTTATTTGCCAAAGATGCCCGAATTATAAGTTTTACGAGTGAAGGTAACACCAAAGCTTGGGAAAATTATGCTGCTGTTTCTGCTGCTAAAGTTGCTTTGGAAGCCATTACCAGAAATATAGCTTTAGAATTTGCTCCTTTTGGAATTAAAGCGAACTGCATACAGGCAGGTGTTACCGATACGGCTTCTTTGCGACTGATACCTGGCAGTGAAAAGATTATTGAGCATACTTTAAAACGAAATCCAAATAAGCGCTTAACGTTGCCAGAAGATGTGGCGAATGCCGTTTATTTATTAAGTAAAGATGAAGCCTCTTGGATTACAGGGACTATAATTCCTGTGGATGGTGGAGAGCATTTGAGATAATCAATAGACCTCACAAGTTTTTAAAACCTGTGAGGTCTAAAATTTGAAATAGAAAAATGAAATACGAGCCTTTAGTATCAGATAGTTTTTTCCATATTTATAATTGTGGAAATAATAAAGAGGATATTTTTAAAGAAGAAAAAAATTACAATTATTTTCTTTTATTATTAAAGCATCATATTTTACCAACTTGCGATATTTTAGCATATTGTCTTTTAAAAAATCATTTTCATTTATTGGTAAAAACGAAGGAGAATTTAAATAGCAAAGAAATATCACAATCATTTTCAAACTTCTTTAACTCATACTCCAAAGGCATTAATAAAGCTTATCAAAGAAGTGGCAGTTTGTTTAAGGATAGATTTTCACGAATAAAAGTAAATAGCGAAGCTTATTTAAAAGACTTAATTATATATATTCATTTAAATCCAAAACATCACGGATTTACAAATAATTTTAAATCTTATAAGTATGCATCATATCATACCATTTTATCTCAAAAGCCAACAGATTTAGAAAGAGATTATGTTTTAGACTTATTTGGTGAAAGAGAAAATTTTATTTTTATTCATGAAACAAAGCAAATTAATATTAACGAACAACTATTATTGGAATAAAGCGTATTGCAGACCTCACAGGTTTTCAAAACCTGTGAGGTCTAATTAAGAAAAGGTAAATGGAATCAAAAAAAATCATAAAACTTTTACCCTATCAAAAACCATTTTTGTTTGTAGAAGGTATTGATTCTATTTCGGAAAATGGTGTAACTGGACATTACACATTTAAAGAAGATGAATCATTTTACAAAGGCCATTTTAAAAATAACCCCATAACACCAGGCGTTATTTTAACGGAATGTATGGCGCAAATTGGTCTGGTTTGTCTGGGGGTTTATTTGCTTAGAAATGAATTAAATGAAACAGCGAAACCCCAAATTGCCTTAACTTCTCATCAAATCGATTTTTATCTACCTGTGTTACCACATGAAAAAGTAACCGTGGTTTCCGAAAAAGAAGTCTTTCGTTTTAATAAATTGAAATGTAAAGTGAAATTATTTAATGAAAAAAAGGAACTGGTAGCGAGAGGTTTAATTGCTGGAATGATTGTAATAAAATAACACAAACCTCACAGTTTTAAAAACTGTGAGGTTTCATCAAATATATGGACAAAAAAAGAGTCGTTATTACAGGATTAGGAGTTGTAGCACCAAACGGTGTTGGCGTGCCTGATTTTACAAACGCACTAAAAAACGGTACATCGGGCATTACATTCCATCAAAAATTAAAGGATTTAAATTTTTCTTGCCAAATAGGCGGTGTTCCAGAAATTTCAAATGCATTAAGATCCAAATATTTTACCGATTTACAACTTAGAGGGTTTAACAGTTCAGGAATTTTATACGGTTGTATTGCTGGTATTGATGCCTGGAAAGATGCAGGTTTCAGTTTTGACGATGAAAGCACTTTAGATTATGATACAGGACTTATTTTTGGCACAGGAACATCTGGAGTAGAAAAATTTCGAGAGGCCATTTATAATTTAGATAAAGGCGATGTTAGACGTCTGGGAAGCACCGTAATTTTACAAACTATGGCGAGTGGCGTTAGTGCGTATCTGGGCGGTATGTTGGGACTTGGCAACCAAGTTTCCACAAATTCTTCAGCGTGTACAACAGGAACAGAAGCACTACTTATGGGATTTGATCGCATACAAAACGGAAATGCAAAACGCATGTTAGTTGGTAGTTGTAGCGACCACGGTCCCTATGTTTGGGGCGGTTTTGATGCCATGCGTGTTTTAACTTATAAACATAATGATAATCCAGAAACGGGTTCAAGACCTATGAGTGCAACAGCATCTGGTTTTGTGCCAGGAAGCGGCGCAGGAGCTTTGGTTTTGGAGTCTTTAGAAAGCGCATTAGAAAGAGGTGCAAACATTTATGCTGAGGTTTTAGGAGGTGAAGTTAATTCTGGTGGGCAGCGCCAAGGCGGAACCTTAACAGCTCCAAACCCTGAAGCGGTGCAACGGTGTATTAAAAATGCCATTGAAAATTCTAACATACAACCTGATGCCATTGAACTGATAAACGGCCATCTTACCGCAACATCAAAAGACGGATTAGAGATAGAAAATTGGAGTAAAGCTTTAAATAGAGAAGGAAACGATTTTCCATATATAAATTCTACTAAATCCTTGATTGGTCATTGTCTGGCTGCTGCAGGAGCTATTGAGTGTGTGGCAAGCGTGATCCAATTAAAAGAACAATTTATTGCACCAAATATCAATTGCGAGGATTTAAATCCAGAGATTAGTGAAGTGGTAGCTTCAGAAAAAATTCCAAACAAGAAAATAGATGTAAAATTCAATATTATCGCAAAAGCGAGCTTTGGTTTCGGTGATGTTAATGCCTGTATAATATTTAAAAAGTTTATTCGTTAAAAACACCCCTAAAGCATCCTCAAGGAGGCATCCTACTCGGTTTAATATTAAGATTGTCCCCTTGAGGGGACTTTAGGGGTGTAAAATAATATTATTAACAATTAAAACTCATCTTAACACTTATATTTTTGAAACCTCACAGGTGGGGTGTCAAATTTGTGCGTATTCATAAAAAATCGTTCGGTCTG
>CAXBID010000119.1:0-10689 GCA_963975495.1 uncultured Flavobacteriaceae bacterium
CTTAACTTTTTTTCCATTTTTCCCTACATAATTGTAAGCAATTTGACCAAATTCATCAAAAGTTATCATCGACATACCATTATCAGATTCTCTCCATAATAACAAATCAGAATCTTCAACGGAATCAACATTTATTTTTAATTTATTTGGGTCAATTTGACCAAGAACATAATTTAATTTTATAACAAAATTTTGAAAATTTTTAATTTGAATTTTGTTCAAAAAATCAAATTTGGTTAGAACACTATTAAACCAGTCATCTAAGTCAGAAACACTCAAATCATTAAAAGTGTGAATATGTCCTGTCTCTTCATAATCATGACCAAATAGTTCAGATTGTCTTAAAAACAAGTCGTTAGTTAAAATGTTTAATGAATTTTCCATAATTAGCTTTTAATTTAGACACTATATTTTAAAAGAGCCTTTGCGGTAATTGAATCAAAAAAGACTCTATTTTTTATTACTCTTAAAGGTTTGAAACTTTCTGCTAAATCAATTTTATTCTTCTTTATATTTTTATTTACACTAATGTCTAATAAAACTAAATTTTCTTTAGGTTGAGTAGACACCGCGTTCACAATATATTCTGGTTCATCTGTATATGAGAACGTTACCGAATTTTGAAACTTTACAATATTTCTTTTTTTTGATTGCTTAGGGTATAGCTGAATTAATTCAGATACAGGGTTCTCATTATCTACCTCAATAACATTTATATATCTAACAGAAATATCATTTATCGTTAAATTATCTTTAGTCACATTATCAAAAGTACTCCAAAGTTTTATTAATATATCTAAAATTTTATCAAAAGAACAATATTCATGTAGAAAATGATAAGATAGTGAACCTTTTCTCATTTGTAAAACTTCATTATTATTCTTCAAATGAAATCCACTATTATCATTTGACACGTTAATACCTTTATCAGTGATTTTAAATTGATTGGTAACAGAAGGTTTTATGTTTGAATACCTGTTTTTTATAAAATCTAAATTAACGAATTTTTCAAAACAATCTTTGTCAACAATTTCGTCATAAGAAATCGAAAATATAATTTCTTTGATTGGTGTATTAGGTAATACAGGATATTTCATTTTAACTTACAGCAATTAAGTATAAATGTAGTGCTTTTTGTGAAATTCTTGGTGCAATATAACGAATTTTTAACTAATGCTTAACCCATTTCCAACCTCAGCATTATCAGGATTCACAAAAACCAATTTACCTTCAGGAGTTTCAGTCATTAAAATCATACCTTGACTTTCAACACCACATAATGCCCTTGGAGCTAAATTAACTAAAACCGTTACACGTTTACCAACCACTTCTTCAGCTGTAAAACTTTCAGCAATACCAGAAACAATAGTCCGTACACCAATACCAGTATCTACTTTTAGTTTTAAAAGCTTTTTGGTTTTCGGCATTTTTTCAGCTTCCAAAATGGTTCCAACACGGATATCTAGCTTCGTAAAATCATCAAATGTTATGGTGTCTTTTTGAAGCTCTATCGTTTTGCTCGCTGCCTCATTCGCCTTTTTACTAGCTAGTAATTTATCGAGTTGTTTTTGAATGGTTTCATCTTCTATTTTAGAGAACAATAATTCTGCTTTTCCTATTTTATGTTCTGCTGGAAGTAAAACTTCCTTTGTGCTTATGTCGTTCCATGACGTTTTGACTGCGCTCAACGTGACATTGAGGATGCCTTTCAGTTTTGCAGAAGTAAACGGCAAAAACGGCTCGCTTAAAGTGGCCAAAGCTGAAGCAATTTGGAGTGCTACAAACATAATAGTTTTGGTGCGTGCTTCATCAACCTTTATCACCTTCCAAGGTTCTTCATCAGCTAAATATTTGTTTCCTAGTCGCGCTAAATTCATCAACTCTTGTCCGGCTTCCCTAAAACGGTAACGCTCAATAGAACTTGCAATAACAGCAGGATATGCTTTTATAGTTGCTAAGGTTTCTTCATCTACAGTAGTAAATTCAGAAGGTTTTGGAACTACACCATCATAATATTTGTTGGTCAATACCACTACTCGGTTTATAAAGTTTCCAAAAATAGCTACCAACTCATTATTATTTCTGGCTTGAAAATCTTTCCAGGTAAAATCGTTATCCTTCGTTTCAGGCGCATTCGCATTTAATGCGTAACGCAATACATCTTGCTGACCAGGAAATTCTTCTAAATATTCTGGTAACCAAACCGCCCAATTTTTAGACGTTGAGAGCTTGTTCCCCTCTAAATTTAAAAACTCATTGGCTGGCACATTTTCTGGCAAAATATAACTGCCCTCAGCTTTTAACATAGCTGGAAAAATAATACAGTGAAATACAATATTATCTTTTCCTATAAAGTGAACTAGCTTAGTATCTTTATCTTTCCAATACGGTTCCCAATCTTTTCCTACGCGTGCTGCCCATTCTTTGGTTGACGAGATATAACCAATAGGTGCATCAAACCAAACATAAAGCACTTTGCCTTCGCCGCCTTCTGCTGGCACGGGAATTCCCCAATCTAAATCGCGAGTTACCGCTCTTGGGCGCAAGCCATCATCAATCCACGATTTACATTGCCCGTAAACATTGGGTTTCCAATCTTTTTTATGGCCTTCAAGAATCCATTCTTTTAAAAAGGCTTCATGCTTATCTAAAGGTAAAAACCAATGTTTTGTTTGTTTTAGCGTCGGTACATTTCCTGTTAGTGCCGATTTCGGATTTATTAAATCGGTGGCATTATGGCTCGTTCCGCAGTTTTCACATTGGTCGCCATAACTTTCTTCATTTCCACATTTTGGGCAGGTCCCAACTACAAATCGATCTGCTAAAAACTGATTTGCTTCTTCATCATACAATTGCTCGGTAGTTTCTTCAATAAACTTACCTTTTTTATCTAAAATTTGAAAAAACTCAGAAGCCGTATCGTGATGAATTTTAGCAGTGGTTCGTGAATAATTATCAAAAGTAATCCCAAAATCCTCAAACGATTTTTTAATAATCGCATGGTATTTGTCCACGATATCTTGTGGTGATACGCCTTCATTTTTCGCCTTAATAGTAATGGGCACACCGTGTTCATCACTTCCACCAATTAAAATAACATCATTCCCTGTTAAGCGTAAATAGCGTGCATAAATATCGGCAGGCACATATACACCGGCCAAATGCCCAATATGTATAGGCCCGTTTGTATAAGGAAGTGCAGTGGTAATGGTATATCTTTTCGGCATTATAATAACTTTTTAAAGGCGTAAAAGTACACAATTTGAGGGCTATTTAGAAAATAAAAAGTATTAAACAATAAGATCCATTAGTTGCTCAAACAAGTTCAGCATTAGAACCATTGAGTTAGATCAAACTATTTTTAAATTTAGATTGTATTATGAGACCCCGCACAAATTGCGGGGTTAGTTCAACTAGTTATTTTAAATGCTTCTTTCAGACTTTTCAAAATAGAGTTTCACTAAAAAAATGTACATTTACATTATGCAGAAAAATCTACTAACAATACCCTTGTTTTGTGTTGTTTTTTTCTTAGGAATAAAAACGCATGTGGCACAGAATTCAATTGAAAAACAACATAGTACTTTGAAACAACCACCATACTTAAAAGCAGGCGACACAGTTGCTATTGTAGCACCATCAGGAATTTTAAAAAACAGAGCAGGCGAAGTACAGCAAGCCAAAGCTTTATTAAAAAGCTGGGGTTTACATGCCGTGGTTGGAAAACATGTTTTTAGTCAAGCGAATCATTTTGCAGGAACTGATGATGAACGTTGCGAAGATTTTCAAAACGCTTTGGACGACCCAAAGATTAGTGCCATTTGGTGTGCGCGTGGTGGTTACGGAACGGTTAGAATTTTAGATAAATTAGATTATTCAAAATTTAAACAAAATCCAAAGTGGATTATTGGCTATTCTGATATTACCGCACTTCACAATCAAATACATAATGAGGGCGTTGAAAGTATTCATGCACTGATGTGTACCAGTTTACAAGATGATTTAAGCACCATTGCAGAAACCGTTTCAACTTTTAAAGATGCCATTTTTGGCAAACCTTTAAGCTACACTTTAAAAGGTTCAAAATACAACAAAACAGGAACAGCTTCAGGGCAGCTTGTTGGTGGAAATTTAACTGTGTTACACACTATGTTAGGTTCTGAAACCAGTATTGACTCTTCTGGGAAAATATTATTTATTGAAGACATTGGCGAATACAAATATCATATTGATCGAATGCTACAAAGCTTAAAACGCGCAGGTTATTTTGATGATTGCAAGGGTGTTATTGTTGGCGATATGACTAAACTTAGAAAAAATACAACCCTTTGGGGCACTTCCGTTGAGCAACTTATTTTAGATGCGCTTTCTGATTATAATTTCCCCATTGCATTTAATATGCCCGCAGGTCATGAGGAAGATAATCGTGCGTTGATTTTGGGGAGAAGGGTTCAGTTGGCGGTTGGCAGTGAGCAGTCTACTGTTATATTTGATAATTAATTTATGAATGAAGCATTATTAATATTAGAATCGAATCAACTGATGAGACACCTGATTCTTTTTAAATTGTATATTGAAGGAAAAGGTGAATCTATCCAAAATGTTTATATAAAAGAATCTATTCAAAATCTTTATGGAAAAGAATTTGATAATCATCTCTATTCTAGAAATTGTAAATATCTACTTAATAAAGATTACACTAATAGACATGCTACCCATTTAACACATAAAGGCATAATTTATTTTGAAGAATGAATAAAATCTTTTGAAAACTTAACTATTCAGGAAAAAGAAAAACTTAATGAAGAATTACCTAAATCAATATTTGATTTTTTTAAATTTACATCTAATGTAACATCTGTTTTAAGTTTTGTAACACAAATATTAAAACTTGCTGAAAGATCTTAAAAATATTTTTTAATTAATTGGTAAAATGGATTCCTGCCTTCGCAGGAATGACAAAAATTACACTCCGAATTGACTCAAATGATGGTCTAAATGTTTGTAAAATAAATTATTCCATTCTTTAGCCGTTAATTTTCCAAAGGAATGGGATGGTTTGCCATCAAAAAAAGCCGAACCTAATGCCTGGGTTTTCATTAAAAAGTCTGTTAATCTTGCTTTTTCCTCTACGAAATTTTTGGAATCTGAAATAATAAATTCAGGTGCGGTTCTACTATTTTTCTTATAGGGCTTTTCGCTAACCACATAAGGTTTCACCACAGATTTGAGCATCCACTTTTTAAACCTATTGGGCTTTAGGTGTTTATTATCATATATCATTTCGTAAGTCACGTTACAATGCGCTAACATTTGGTCAACACTCATTTTTCCCCATTGCGGTTTTGCATAAGCATCTAATTTGTTAAGTCTATCAATTATGATGTTGGTTTCTTTTAAGTCGAAAATGTTTTTCATGATGAATTATTTAATCTTAAGCTTCTGCAAGTTATTTATTTATTTTTACTTTAAAAATTCCTAAGATAATAATGTGTGTTTTTAAGACTTTATAATAGGTGAACCTAATCGATTTGTTGATTTGACAATTCTAAAAAACTCTAAATGTCTATATGATTATAAAACCACCTCGTCTTCATCCGAAACATCGGGATGAATCCACTCCTCCTTAAAAAAGGAGGAGAGTTCTAAAATAGATTACTATTTTCTTAGGGAAAGTTTATTGTTAAACCTATAATTATTCCTTTCCTTATTTGAGCGAAGAGCTTTTGCCGAACGTGATTCGGTATGGATTTAAACTCAATAAGAGTTTAAAGACGGAAGGGTTTCCAAGAAGTCAACAGAAAAATATATTAGATATAAAGAATGACAAAACTTTTAAAACCTACGTTCCTTCTGTATCTGCTCATAAGCCACTTGTACTTGCCTAAATTTTTCTTCTGCTCCCGCTTGATGTTCTTTCCCTAAATGAATCACTTTATCTGGGTGGTATTTTTTAGCCATGGTACGATACGCTTTTTTAATATCATCGACTGATGCGCTTTTATCAATTTCTAAAATTTTATAAGCATTATCGCTGCTGTTATAAAACATGGCTTTTATACTATCGTAATCACGAGAACTTATGCCTAAATATCCCGCAATGGTATAAATTTGGCGTTCTTCATCTTGGGTTACCGTCCCATCGGCTTTAGCTATTCCGAATAAAAAGTGCATCAATTGCAATCTTGATGGGTGATCCATCATTTGTTTTATTTGCAAACACACTTGTCTTGTAGAGATATTGTTTTGGTTGGTTATGCCTTTAAACAATTTGAATGCATGATTTGCGCGCTCTTTCCCGTACATATTTAAAAACTGCTGACGCACAAAATCCAATTCGCGTTGGTCTTGCTTTCCATCAGCTTTTATTACGATTGATGCCAAAATGAGCAAGCTCACTTCAAAATCGCCCGATTGTGTTTGTGGGCGTTGTTGCGGTCTGGTTCTATAGGTTGTTCTTTGCCCGCGTTGTTGCGGTTGCCCCTGCCTTAATAACGGGTTACCGTCTGACATGGCATCAATAACACTGCCAATTGCCAAACCAATTATGGCTCCTATTGGGCCTCCAAACGACCATCCTAAAGCGCCTCCTATCCATTTTGAAAAACTCATGTCATTTTTTTGTTTTTTTGTGTGTTCAAATATACCATTGTTAGTTGAATTTTTAGCGCTTTTGTTACAGTTGTACTGCGTTAAGGATAGAAGTGGCATCCTTTTTTGTGCTTGCTAAATATTTGATTGGAGCTTAAATTGAATGAATTATAAAAGTTTTAAAAGATACTGAAACAAGTTCAGCACAAGAAGGATATAACGGATAGCCTGACCTTATAACGCCATAAGCGTTTTAAGGGAACGCCCAAATTATTATTGTTTGATTTTTGATTAACTTTGCACAAGTATTAATTATAAAATAAAAATTTAAAAGATATGTATCCAGCAGAATTAGTAAAGCCAATGCGTGAAGATTTAACCAAAGTTGGCTTTGAAGAATTACATACAGCAGAAGCTGTTGATGCGGCATTAGCAAAAGAAGGTACAACTTTAGTAGTTGTAAATTCGGTTTGTGGTTGTGCTGCAGCCAATGCGCGCCCAGGTGCTAGAATGAGTTTACAGAATGCAAAACGTCCTGATCATATTGTAACGGTTTTTGCAGGTGTTGATAAAGAGGCTGTTGATGCGGCTCGTGGCCACATGGTTCCGTTTCCTCCAAGTTCTCCATCTATAGCATTGTTTAAGGATGGCGAATTGGTGCACATGCTTGAGCGCCATCATATTGAAGGCAGACCAGCAGAATTAATTGCTGAAAACCTTGTTGATGCGTTTAATGCTCATTGTTAGACCTCACTCCCTAACCCGCTCTCTAAATGGAAGAGGGAACTCAATTTCAATAAAATTTAAACCACGATTTATTCGTGGTTTTTTGAATTTTAAACGCACTTTTTACAATTATTACATCTACTAAGTTAATTGCAAGGATATGAAGAAATCAATATTTAAAATCATTTTGCTTCCCCTGTGTTTATTCTTGTTTTCCACACAATGTGAGGATGACATTCCACCTCGAAACCAAGAAAATGATCAACAAGAATTGGCACTTTTAAAAACTGAAATTGAAAATTTAGCAAGTGCTTCTGTTTGCGGAGATACTTTTGAATGTAAATTTATTGACTTTGGCAGCAAACCTTGTGGTGGCTCTTGGGGTTATTTGGTATATTCAACATCTATTGATACTGAACAACTTGAAAGTATGGTTGAAGATTATAACCAAAAAGAAACCAATTATAATATGAATTGGAATATTGCTTCTGATTGTGCTATTATAAACCCTCCAACCAGCATAACTTGCGAAAATAACATCTGTGTAGCTGTGTTCTAACACTTAGTTTATTATTTTTGGAGCATGCGAAAGTTATTAGCTTATCCTTTAACCATTATTTATCTCTTTTGTTTTTTTATAACATTGGTAATTTTTCACCCTATCCAATGGTTTTGTTTTAATGTTTTTGGGTATCAGGCCCATAAAAAAAGTGTGGATTATATGAATTTCTTCCTCATGGGATGCGCCCACATATTAGGTACGCGTTTTACATTTAATAATCCGCATCAAATTAATAAAAAACAACCTCTAATTATAGTCGCAAACCATCAAAGTTTGCATGATATATATCCGCTTACTTGGTATATGCGTAAACATCATCCTAAATTTATAAGTAAAATAGAATTGGGCAAAGGTATCCCAAGTGTATCGTATAATTTACGGCATGGTGGCGCAGCATTAATTGATAGAAAAAACCCAAGACAATCCTTACCTGCGCTCATAAAATTTGGTGAGTATATTGAAGAAAACAAACGTGCCGCAGTCATTTTTCCGGAAGGCACTAGAAGTAAAAATGGTGAACCTAAACCATTTCAAACAAAAGGTTTGGACATTTTGTTAAAAAAAATACCTTCAGCTTCAATTGTTCCTATTTCAATAAATAACTCTTGGAAAATGTATAAATATGGTAAATTTCCAATGGGAATAGGCACTCATATTACATTTACGGTACACAAGCCTGTAAAATTAGCTACCTTTGTTAACAAGAAAGATTTAATTAATAGTATTGAAACCACTATAAAACAAAATATACACCCCTAAAAATATAGTTATGTCGTTAAAAAATGTAAGATTGGAAGTGATGCAGTTTTTGGAAAAAGACGTAGAATCCCTCATTGAAAAATATTTAATTCCTATTGAAAAAATATGGCAACCTACCGATTTTTTACCGAACTCGGAAGGTGACAACTTTTTTGAAGAGGTAAAAGAAATAAGAGAGCTTTCAAAAGAATTACCTTATGATTTTTGGGTGGTTTTAGTCGGTGATATGATTACCGAAGAAGCACTACCAACTTACGAATCGTGGTTAATGGATGTTGAAGGTGTCGATCAGGTAAAAGATGGTGGAAACTCATGGGGCAAATGGGTGCGCCATTGGACAGGTGAAGAAAACCGCCATGGTGATGTACTTAATAAATACTTGTATTTATCAGGTCGCGTTAACATGCGTGAAATTGAAAAAACAACGCAATATTTAATTGCTGATGGTTTTGATATTGGTACCGATAGAGACCCTTATAAAAACTTTGTTTATACCAGCTTTCAAGAATTAGCAACCTATGTTTCGCACAATAGAGTGGCTAAAATGGCAAAGAAAAATGGTAATAAGCAATTAGGCAAAATGTGCCAGATAATTTCTGGTGATGAAATGCGACACCATAATGCGTATTCAGAATTTGTGGAGCGTATTTTTAAGGTAGATCCTAGTCAAATGATGATGGCTTTTTATGATATGATGAAAAAGAAGATTACTATGCCAGCCCATTTTTTGCGTGAATCTGGAAACCAAATTAGTACTGCTTTCGAAGAGTTTTCTAATACCGCACAACGTATTGGCGTTTACACATCTACTGATTATGTAGATATTTTAGATAAACTTATTAAGCGTTGGGAAATTGATAAAATTACTGACCTAACTGATGAGGCTGAAAAAGCTAGAGATTACTTAATGAAACTTCCTGGTAGAATGTATCGTTTATCAGAACGTATAAAAATTCCTGAAAATTCATTTGAGTTTAAATGGGTGGAGCCTGCGGTTGTTAAATAATTAGGCCATTTTCTTAAAATTTATAAATCAATTCCTTTTATTTATGAAGGGAATTTTTATTTTTAAGTTCTAGCAAATTAAGAATGAGATTTTATTTATTAGTCTTATCAAGTCTTTTCATTATTTCTATGTCTAACGGACAGGAGTATTCTCGTAAAGAGTTAAAATACAAACCCGTAAACTTGAATGAAGCCGTTATTCAACTCAAAAAAATTCATAATGATTCAATAAAACAAAAGATTCTTACAATGAGTGAAGAAGAATTTGTTTTGAATTCACATATGGGATTAGGTATGTGGATAAGAAATAATTGGGGGCTTTGGAAACGCAAAAAACTAGCTGACTATTTTAATACTATTGGAGTTTATCATCCTGATGATATGTCTGGAATAATACTAACTAGCTATTACCGTGAACTCAATGGTGAAAATTGGAAGGTGGATAATCAAGTTGAAAATTATAAATTGTTTTGGAAAGAAAAAAATAATGAGCAAAAAACCAATAGGGAATGAACCTTATAATGAACAAAACCAAAACCTTCGTAAAAGATCAATTACAGGATGCTGAAGGCGGACACGATTGGTTTCACACCCTAAGGGTGTATAACAATGCCTTACTCATTTCTAAAAATGAGCGTGTGGACATATTTATTGTTTCACTTGGGGCCTTACTTCACGACATTGCCGATAGTAAATTTCATAATGGCGATGAAACCGTTGGCCCTAAAATAGCGCGAGAATTTTTATTTAAGCTCAATGTTGATTCTTCAATTATTGAACATGTTATAAAAATTATTGAAAACATTTCTTTTAAAAATTCAATAGAAAAAAATTCTAATTTTACTTCAAAAGAATTAGAGGTCATTCAAGATGCAGATCGTTTAGATGCTATTGGTGCCATTGGCATAGCGCGTTGTTTTAATTATGGCGGGTTTAAAAACAGGCCACTTTATAACCCTGATATAAAACCAAACCTTAATATGAGTAAGGCAGAATATAAAAACTCAACAGCTCCAACTATAAATCATTTTTACGAGAAATTACTG
>CAXBID010000120.1:0-10678 GCA_963975495.1 uncultured Flavobacteriaceae bacterium
ACTTAGAAACTATATTGTTCTTTATTTCTGGCATGTCATTAACAGACTGGATTACCTACAAAAACCGAACAATCAGACTTACTACAAGCTATGTATGGTAGAAATGGGGAAAGTCCTGTAATTGTTATTGCTGCTAGTACACCATCTAATTGCTTTAATTTTGCTTATCAGGCCGCTAAATTGGCTTTAGAGCATATGACGCCTGTAATATTACTAACAGATGGTTATATAGCAAATGGGTCTTCTCCATGGAAAATCCAGTCTGTTAATGACATGCCAGAAATAAAGAACAATATAGTTTCTAAGTATTATGATAATTGGCATCCATATAATAGAAATAAAGAAACGCTCGCTCGTAACTGGGCTATTCCAGGAACTCCCAGGTTGGAACATAGAATTGGAGGATTAGAAAAAGATAAGGTTACAGGGAATGTGTCTTATGTACCGGAAAACCATGAATTCATGACCAAAATTAGGGCTGAAAAAATCAAGCGCGTGCAAGATTATATTCCCGAAATAAGCACTGAGTTTGCCGAAGAAGGTGATTTATTGATTGTTGGTTGGGGAGGCACTTACGGTTCATTGCATTCAGCTGTAAAACAAGTAAACGAGGAAGGGTTTACTAATATCGGCTTTACTCACTTTAATTATATAAATCCCTTGCCCAAAAATACCTTTGAGGTTTTTAGTAAATTTAAAAAGATTCTTGTTTGTGAGTTAAATAATGGTCAGTTCGCCAAAGTATTAAGAATTAACTTTGAAGGATTTGAATTCTTACAGTTCAATAAAGTACAGGGATTGCCATTTGGAAATACAGAGTTAACCGAAAAATTGAAACAATTAGTGAATGTTTAATAATAAGATATTCATTTAAAAAAATAATCATGGAAACAATAACGAAAAAATATACTTTTAAAGATTTTGCTAGCGATCAAGAAGTAAGATGGTGCCCAGGTTGTGATGACTATGTTATTTTACGCGCTATGCAAAAAGCACTTCCAGAAATGGGCGTTAATAAAGAAGAAGTTGTCTTTATTTCTGGTATTGGTTGTTCCTCTCGTTTTCCTTATTATATGGATTCTTATGGAATGCATGGTATTCACGGTCGCGCACCAGCAATAGCTACAGGTGTTAAATTAGCCAACCCCAAACTTAGTGTTTGGGTAATTACAGGAGACGGAGATTCAATGGCTATTGGGGGGAATCATTTTATTCATGTTTTACGAAGAAATATTGATTTAAATATTATTCTTTTCAACAATGAAATTTATGGTTTAACAAAAGGGCAGTTCTCACCAACATCATTGGTGGGTCAAAAAACAAAATCCTCCCCTTACGGTAACACACAACCTCCTTTTTTGCCAGGAGAATTGGCCATAGGAGCTAAAGCGCGTTTTTTTGCAAGAATTGGAGGCAATACGCCAAAAGAAATGACCCAATTGTTTATAGAGGCCCAAAAATTTAAAGGCACCTCCTTAATTGAAGTTTTGCAAAATTGCGTCATTTTTAATGATGGCTGTTTTACTCAATTTACAGATAAAAAGGTAAGAGAGGATAAACAATTGTATGTTGAACATGGTAAACCAATGGTTTTTGGAAAAGACAGGGATAAAGGTTTAGTGTTAAATGGTTTAAAATTGGAAGTGGTAACCATTGGCGAAAATGGCATAACACAAGAAGATGTCTTGGTTCATAATGCTAAAGAACAAGACCCAACTTTACATCAAATGCTTGTTAGGTTAGAGTATCCTATGGTTACTGGAGTTATAAGAAGTTATGATGATGTCACCCTTGAAGAAAGAGAAGATACATTAACGGCAGAAGTGAAAAGGAATTCGAAATTTCATAAAACAGACGATTTGTTTTTCTCCGGAGATATTTATCAGGTGTTTTAATTTAAAAACAAATATAAATGGGTTCAGAAGCCATCATTGTATTTTTAATAGCAGGTATCGTTTTAGTTGCTGGTGCGAATTTTATGTCGAATATGATTTCGCATAAATCAGATAATCCACAAAAAAGAGAACCTTACGAAAGTGGTATGGCCACTATTGGCCCAACTTGGGTGCAGTTTAAGGTTGGTTATTATTTATTCGCCATATTATTTTTGGTTTTTGATGTTGAGGTCGCTTTTTTAATTCCTTGGGCAGTTGTTTTCAAGGATATTGGCTTTGTGGCTTTAATTGAAATTTTTATATTTCTGTTCATTTTAGGATTGGGATTATTATATGCATGGAAAAAAGGAGCATTAAAATGGGAGTAGAAGACAAAAAAAGATTTATTTCAGAAGTACAGGATCGAAATTTCGATGTGCCAAAAGATTTCCCCGGAAAAGTAATTCCTGCTGGAAATGGCGCTAACGTGATTGTTACTTCCCTGGATAAAATAATTAATTGGGGGCGATCAAATTCACTATGGTCGCTTTATTTTGGCACCAGTTGCTGTGCCATAGAAATGATGCAAACAGGAGCTGCCAGACACGATTATTCTCGATTTGGTTTTGAGGTGGCAAGACCCTCCCCAAGACAAGCAGACCTAATAATTATTGCAGGAACCATAGTAAACAAAATGGCGCCTGTGTTACGTCGTTTATACGACCAGATGGCAGAGCCAAAATACGTTATCGCCATGGGAGCTTGTGCTATTTCTGGTGGTCCATTTTTCTATAATACCTATTCAGTGGTAAAAGGTGCAGACCATGTTATTCCGGTAGATGTTTATGTTCCTGGTTGCCCGCCCCGCCCCGAAGCATTATTAGAAGGGATGCTAATGCTACAAGATAAAATTAGAGCGGAAAACATGAAGCATAAAAAAAATCCTATTGATGGATTTGATGAAGGACTTTAATGAATTATGAATGCTGAATTACGATTCCTCCCTTGAGGGAGGATTAAGGAGGGTGTTATCAAAATTAAGACAAAAGAATAAAGAGAAAAGACTAACGGTCAATAAAATGAACAACGCAGAATTACAAAATATAATTGGTAGTTGGTTTCCAAATCCGGAAGCTGGAAACGTGTCAGAAGTTGTGCCCATTTCAGAAACAGAAGATGGTTTGGAAGAAAGCGCCAAAGCAAAAGCACCAATTAATCCCAGTCTTTTAGAATTTACGGAAGAAGAATCTCAATTTTTAAACATTACTGTACAGCCTGAACTATTGCATCAATTAATGTCACAATTAAAAAGTAATAGTGAAACTAATTTTGATTATTTATTCTGTTTAAGTGGCGTTGATTGGGGAGCTGAATTAGGTGTAGTGTATCATTTAGAATCTACAACTCATAGACACACCATTGTTGTAAAAGTAAACACAAAAGACAGAGAAAATCCAACCCTTGATACCGTTTGTGATATATGGAAAACTGCCGAATTTCATGAGCGCGAAGTTTTTGATTTTTTCGGAATAAAGTTCAATAATCATCCAAACTTAAAAAGATTGTTCTTAACAGATGAGTGGGAGGGCTTTCCTTTAAGAAAGGATTATGTAGATGACATTAATATGGTTATTAAATAAGTGAATATGGAAACGGTTACTATTAATAACAACTTTAAATCTGAAGAGTATTTCATTAATATGGGACCACAGCATCCTGCTACGCATGGTGTGTTGCGGCTTTTGTTAACCATAGATGGCGAAATCATTAAAAAAGTAGAGCCAGATTTAGGATATATACATCGTTCTATCGAAAAAATGAGCGAACGCGATAGCTATCAGCAAATCGTTCATTTAACCGATAGAATGGATTATTTGTCCTCTCATATAAATAATGAAGCCGTTTGTTTAACTGTTGAAAATGCACTTCAATTAGAAATTCCAGATCGCGTAAAAGTGGTTAGAACTATTTTGGGCGAACTGACAAGAATTGCTTCACACTGCTTGTGGTGGGGCGTTATGGGGATGGATGTTGGTGCACTTACGACCTATTTTTATGGGTTTAGGGATCGTGAAATGATCAATGATATTTTTGAGGAAACCTGTGGTGCACGATTAACCATGAACTATAATATCCCAGGTGGATTGATGTTTGATATTCATCCAAATTTTGTAAAAAGAACAAAGGAATTTATCGCTCATTTTAAAACAAAATTACCAGAATACGATACCCTTTTAACGGGCAATGTGATTTTTCAGAAAAGAATGAAAGGTATTGGAATTTTATCAAAAGAAGATGCGATTTCTTATGGCGCTTCCGGTCCTGTTGGTCGTGGTTCCGGATATTCTTGCGATGTTAGAAAACACCATCCTTATAGCGCTTATGATAAAGTTACATTTAATGAAGCCTTAAAAACTGAAGGAGATAGTTTTGCTCGTTACCAAGTCAGGATTCAGGAAATGTGGGAATCCATGTCAATTATTGAGCAATTAATTGATAACATTCCTGAAGGCGACCATAAAGTGGTAACTAAAGTAGTGATTAAATTACCCAAAGGTGAATTTTATCAACGTGTTGAAACAGCAAGAGGCGAGCTTGGAGTTTATGTAATAAGTACAGGAACAAAAAATCCGTATCGAATAAAATTCCGTTCTCCGGGATTTTCAAATTTATCACTGCTCAATCATATTGCGGTTGGTGGAAAGATTGGAGATTTAGTTGCAAGTATGGCAACATTAGACCTTGTAATACCAGATATTGATAGATGAGAAATGATAGGTGACAGGTGACGGGTGATAAAAAAGATGTTTTACTATGGAGAGTAGATTTAAATTTGAGAAATTAAAAATATGGAACAAGGCTATGGATTTAGGAGATGATATAGATAAGTTAGCCGAGAGTTTTCCGAAAAAAGAACTATATAACTTATCCTCACAGATAAGACGAGCTTCAGATTCCATTGCGTTAAACATATCTGAAGGAGCTATTGGACAATCAAATCCAGAGCAAAAAAAATTTGTGGGATATGCCTTCTTTAGCTGAAGTGGTAACGTGTTTACACAAAGCCAAAAGAAGAAATTACATAGTAGAAAAAGAATTTGATAACTTTTATGAAGAATCATTTCATTTAATGAATATGATTATTGCATTTAGAAATAAATTATAATGTTTAGATTAATCATTCAATATTGGTCATCGGTCATCAGCCTTCCGTCTTCGGTCCTCGGTCCTCGGTCATTGAACATAACAAAAACTATCCAGGATTGGCTAATGGGCATGATGCCAGAAGGTGCTGCAAGTATTGTTGCCATGGTTTTAGTTGCTTTAATTTATTTAGCAATTTTTGCCATAGCTGGATTGTATTTAGTTTTATTGGAACGTAGAGTCGCCGCATGGTTTCAATTGCGAATTGGCCCAAACAGAGTAGGCCCATTGGGGTTATTACAAACTATGGCAGACGCCTTAAAACTGGTTTCAAAAGAATTAACAGGCACTACGAAAGCCGATAAATATTTATACAATTTAGCGCCTTACTTTGTTATTGTATCCTCATTAATGGCTTTGGCTGTATTCCCTTTTTCTCAAGGATTTCAGGCATTTGATATCAATATTGGCATTCTCTTTTTAATCGCCATATCATCCATTGGGGTTATTGGGGTTTTATTAGGTGGTTGGAGTAGTAATAACAAATTTGCCCTGATCGGAGCGATGCGGTGTGGAGTACAAACCATAAGTTACGAATTATCAATAGGATTATCATTATTGACCATGGTTTTAATTGCGGGCACTTTACAGCTTTCCGAAATAGTTGAAGTACAGAAAAATGGCTGGTTGATTGTTCAGGGACATATTCCGGCAATAATTGCTTTTATAATCTATATGATTGCAGGAACAGCCGAGACCAACAGAGCACCTTTTGATATGGTGGAGGCCGAATCGGAACTTGGTGCCGGTTTCCATACCGAATATTCGGGAATGAAGTTCGCTTATTTCTTTTTAGCTGAATTCATCAACATGTTTATCATTGCTGCCATTGCAACAACCATCTTTTTTGGTGCTTGGTTGTCGCCTTTCGGAATAACAGAATCCATTCCTTGGTTAGGCGTATTCTGGTTTTTAGGAAAAACACTTATTCTGGTATTTTTGATGATGTGGTTCAGGTGGACGTTCCCTCGCTTAAGAGTGGATCAATTACTGACATTGGAATGGAAATATCTATTACCAATCAATTTGGTAAACATAGTTATTATGGCAATAATTGTTTGGTTGAACCTGACAATAAGTTGGTAGTAATCAGTCCCGATAGTTATCGGGATCAGTTGGCAGTTTGAAAAGAAAGTAGATTGAATAATTGTAAATGAATGATTTAGAAAGAATTGATGAATAGAAGGAATTTGTTATTTGATTTTTGAAAATTTAAAAAATTATGAGTTATTTTTCAGATATATATAAAGGAATTAAAACACTGCTAACTGGTATGAGTGTTACCGGAAAGTACTTTTTAACGTCCAGAAAAGGAGCCATTACGCAACAATATCCAGATAATAGAGACACCTTAAAAATGTTTGAGCGTTTTCGAGGTGAAGTGGTTATGCCTCACGATGAAAATAACGAGCACACTTGTACTGGTTGTCAAAAATGTGAAATTGCTTGTCCAAATGGAAGTATAGAAATAATTTGGGATAGGGGAATTGATGAAGAGACTGGTAAAAAGAAAAAGAAAATAGACAAGCACGTGTATCATTTAGGATTGTGCACCATGTGTGGGTTGTGTATTGAAGCCTGTCCTACTGATGCTATCGTTTGGGCTCAAAATTATGAGAATTCAGTATATGACAGAACAAAACTCACTAAGGTTTTAAACAGACCTGGGTCTAAAGTTAAAGCCGGAATAGAAGATTAGCTTATGGAAAAATATATATTTTACATTTTAGCGGTTATTATGATTGTTTTTGCAATTGCTTCTGTTACAAGCAGAAAAATGCTACGGTCTGTTATTTACCTATTATTTGTGCTCTGCGGAATTGCGGGACTGTACTTTTTAATCGATTATAATTTTTTGGCAGCCATTCAATTAACGATTTATGCAGGAGGAATTATTGTCCTGATCATATTCTCTGTGTTGTTGGTACATCACATAGAAATGGAGCTTGAAATTGCAAAACTATCAAAACAAATACTCACAACCATAGCGTGTTTAATTGGTTTAGGAGTCTTTTTATATACTATCTACACACATGATTTTAATGTGATGGAAAACTCCTATTCAACAACAACTGCAGATATCGGAACCCTATTATTAAGCTACGAAGCAGGTGGATTTATTTTACCGTTTGAAGTAATAAGTATTCTATTATTAGCCGCTATGATTGGAGCTATCGTAATAGCCAAAGGAAGAAAGTTGAAAGGCGGCAAAGAAAATGTGGAAGTAGAAAAAAAGAATCAATAATGAAAAAAATAACCACAAAGGACACTATGATTCCACACAAAGTCCGCAGAGAAGATTCTTTGTGCACTTTGTGTCTTCTTTGTGATCTTCGTGGTTAAACAAAACTATTAAATAATGAAAAATAAACTTCCGTCTTCAGGCTTCTGGCTTCAGACTTCTTTAAAAACAACATTATGATTTTTGGAGTTAGCATATACGAATTATTAACCGTAACCTCAATCCTGTTTTTTATTGGTGTTTACGGTTTTATTACAAGAAAAAACCTAATCTCAATTTTAATTTCAATAGAGCTCATCTTAAATGCGTCTGTTATAAACTTTGTTGTTATCAATAAATATTTATATCCAGATATGTTGCAAGGTGTGTTGTTCTCTATTTTTATAATTGCTGTGGCTGCTGCAGAAACTGCTTTGGCAGTATCAATAATTATAAACCTGTACAGACAAATTAGTTCTGTTGAAGTTAAGGATGTTGAAACCATGAAGTATTGAAAAGTTTGAAGCCCGAAGACGGAAGACGGAAGTTTAAAGCAAGAAAGAATTAAACATAAAAGAACATATATTTATTTTGAGAAACAATAAAAGAATAAAATTTTAGACTTCGGACTCCCGTCTTCTGACTAAAAAAATAAAGAATGAACTCTAATAATATCATATTAATCCCCTTGGTTCCTTTAGCAGTATTCCTGCTTTTGGGAATATTCAATCAAAAGATCAAACCATCCGTATCAGGTTATATTGGTGTTGCCGGACTATTAGTATCGACTCTATTGTCCTTTAACACAGCATACCAATACTTTTTTGTGCATGGTAAAATAAATGGCGTTTATCAAACTTTAGTAGAGAAAACAACATGGATGAATTTCACGGACACGCTGGCTATTGATATGGGTGTTCTGGTTGATCCCATTTCGGTAATGATGCTTATTGTGGTATCAATAGTATCACTAATGGTGCATATTTACAGTAGGGGCTACATGAAAGGAGACGATGGTTACACCAAATTCTTTGCTTTCTTATCATTATTCTCGTTCTCAATGTACGGATTGGTATTAGCAACAAACCTGTTCCAAATTTATATTTTCTGGGAATTGGTTGGTGTGTCATCTTACTTATTGATTGGATATTATTACACAAAACCATCAGCGGTATCAGCAGCAAAAAAAGCATTTATCGTAACACGTTTTGCCGATCTGGGTTTCTTAATAGGAATCTTAATCGTTGGTTATTATACAGGAACATACGATTTTGAAACCCTAAACAATCCTGAAGGAACTGCTATTCTAAATTGGGCATCTACTTCATTCATGGGATTATCAGTTTTAACTTGGGCCTTAATATTGATTTTTATTGGTGGTGCAGGAAAATCCGCCATGTTCCCATTACATATATGGTTACCGGACGCCATGGAAGGGCCTACTCCGGTTTCTGCCCTCATCCATGCAGCAACCATGGTTGTAGCCGGTGTGTATCTGGTGGCTCGATTATTCCCCATGTATTTCTTTATAGAAGATGGATTTGCGCTGAATATTGTAGCTTATGTAGGTGCGTTTTCATCACTCTTTGCAGCCATAATAGCCATTACACAAACCGATATTAAGCGTGTGTTGGCATTCTCGACCATGTCGCAAATAGGTTATATGATGTTGGCTTTGGGCGTTTCCGGTTACGAAGGTCATGATGGCGTTGGTTATATGGCTTCTATGTTCCATCTGTTTACCCATGCCATGTTCAAAGCCTTATTGTTTTTGGGTGCTGGTTCGGTTATTCATGCTGTACATAGCAATTATTTAAAGGATATGGGCGGATTGCGTAAGTATATGCCAATTACAAATATTACGTTTTTAATTGCGGCTTTTGCAATTGCGGGAATACCCCCTTTTTCAGGATTTTTTAGTAAGGATGAAATTTTAGTGGCTGCTTACCAAAATAATAAATTAATATATTATGTAGGCGTGTTCGTGGCTGGGTTAACTGCTTTTTATATTTTCAGGATTTATTTCGGCATATTTTGGGGCAAAGACAAAGCCTACCAACACAAACCCAAAGAGTCGCCATTATCTATGACCATCCCCCTATTGTTTTTAGCATTAATGAGTATTGTTGGCGGATTTATTCCTTTTAGCGAATTCGTTACTCCTGATAAAACTGGTTTTGAAGCGCATTTAAATTATCCATTAGCTGCCATCGCTGTTTCGGTTGGATTAATAGGATTCATGCTTGCCTGGGTTTTCTATAAAAAGGAAAATAGTTTGTCAGATCGATATGCAAAGGGTTTTGGTGTTTTTTACAAATGGACGTATGATAAATTTTACTTTGATGAAATTTATCTTTTCGTCACAAAAAAGATACTATTTAAAAGGATTTCGGCTCCTGCAGCTTGGTTTGACAGACATGTTGTAGATGGAACTATGAACCTTATTGGAAACTCAACAGTATCAGCATCAAAAAAAATAAAAGGCTTACAATCCGGTAAAGTGCAGGATTATGCCTTTGCCTTTATTTCGGGAGTTGTAATAATTGCCGTGGTATTTATTTATTTATGGACAAACTAAATTTAAAAAAACAAAAAATCAAATGACAAATCCCAAAAGCCTGTTGTTAAATACTTTTAGTTATTTCGGTTTTGGATTTTGGATTTTAAAAATTGGAATTTAAAAAGATATGGATATTTTATCACTTTTTGTCATAGTACCTGTAATCACAATTTTAACATTGGTGTTTACAAAAGGATTAAAGCAAGCGCGACAAGTGTCAATGGTTGGGAGTTTTATCCAACTTGGGATGGCAATAAATTTAGTATTTGCGTATTTCAAGGAACGGGAAATTAATGATAATATTATGGTTTTTACCAAGGATTTGGTTTGGTTTAAACAATTCAATATCCATTATAATATTGGTGTTGATGGTATTTCGGTTGCATTATTATTATTGACGTCAATTGTTGTATTGGCAGGTGTTTTTATTTCATGGAAAATGAAAGATCTGCCCAAAGAATTCTTTATTTCGCTAATAGTACTTTCAACCGGGGTTTACGGATTCTTTATTTCCCTTGACCTGTTTACATTGTTTGTGTTCTTTGAAATTGCGGTAATACCTATGTATTTGTTAATTGGCATTTGGGGGAGTGGTCCAAAAGAGTATTCGGCAATGAAATTAACCTTGATGTTAATGGGAGCTTCAGCTATTTTGTTGGTTGGAATATTGGGAATCTACTTTAACTCAAATGCAGATGGAGGCCCTTTAACTTTCAACATATTGGAAATTGCTCAAGTAAACATCCCGTTTGAAGCTCAAAAATTATTTTTCCCGTTAACATTTATTGGCTTTGCCGTTATAAGCGCATTATTCCCGTT
>CAXBID010000121.1:0-10597 GCA_963975495.1 uncultured Flavobacteriaceae bacterium
GGGCCAGTATCCGTTTTAGGATGTGGAAGTTCGAATCTTCTCGTGCGCACTTTTAATTTACTGCACTAACTGATTATAAAATGTTCTATAATTAGAGTCGTTAGGATACAATTCCACTAAGCGTTTAGCTATATTCTTCGCTTTTTCCAGCTGATTATCTTTTGAATAAATATAGGCCAGCATATATAGTAAACTATCGTTTTGTGGTGCTTTTTTTAAACCTTTTACAGCTACCTCTTCTGCCTTATTTAAGTTATTCACTTTATCGTATAATAAACTTAGGTTATAATACGACCTTACATTATCTGGCATGTGCTTTATAGCTAACTCCATTTGCACTATGGCCTCATCAATTCTATTTAACTCTGCCAGTAATAGTCCATAGGAATAATACGTTTGTCCATATTCTGGTTCTTGCTCAATAATAGTTTTAAAAGCTTCCTCAGCACTTTTAAAATCATTATTTCTATAATATAAATTAGCTAAGTTGGTTCTAGCCATATTGTTAATATTATCAATTTTTAAGGCATCTTCATACCCTTTAATTGCTGCTGGTAAATCTCCTTTTTTTAAGTAATAATTAGCTTTCTTTATTCTTCCCCCAACAAAATCTGAGGTAACATTTAAATTGGTTTCAAACTCTTTTTTTACCTTTTTGTAAACGGCTTTATATTTTTCGGGAACCAACATTTCATCTAACGATGCAAGCGCAAAAAATGCTTTAACTCTAACCGATCGTTTCCCATCTTCTAACAATGGCAGAAAATAGTTAACATAATCTGCAGAATTAATTTCGCTCAATGCGTCTAGCGTAGCGCCTTTTACAAGTGGGGAATCATCATTTAAAAAACTCAGCATATTATCAATCCTGTTAGCATTTAGATAATTTGACATGCCTTTAACAGCTGAAGCTCTAGCTATTTCGGGATAAATGGTATCTTTTGCCAATTCTAATAAGTGATTAAAACCATTTTCTTCACCTCGCAATCCAGAAGCCAACAAATCTGAAAAATGTTTGTTTTTCGGTTGCCCAAAAAGCTTCAAATAATTATCCCAAGCCCATTGATTATCTTTATCTTCATGGCATTGCGTACAGGCATTTGGCGTGCCATATTTTAAACTTTGGTCAGGTCTAGGAATTCTAAAACTATGGTCGCGCCTGTAATCATTACCCATATAATACTTCCCCGTCATATGACAGTTAATACATTTAGAACCTTCCGTATTATTTGAATGAAAATGATGCGATAGTACATTGTAAGTTTCAGGAACATGACATTGCGTGCATAAATTATTACCCTTAAACTTTAGTTCCAGTGAATGTGCATTATGGCAATTTGTACAAGTCACATCATTATGATACATTTTACTTTGAATAAAAGAACCGTAAACATAATCCTCATCTAAAATTTGGCCGTCTGGGTGATAGGTGTTTTCTACGATTAACTCAGGAAAATAATGATCGAGCATAGTGCCTTCAAAATTATAGTATTCAGATATTTGCTCTCGTCGCATATGGCATCTTGCGCATTGATCTACCAAATCCTTAGGCTCAGTACCAACAGTCATTTTCAAGTCGTTTGAAACTTTATAATCGTTTCCTAATAAATTTGCTTGTTCCACATGTGTTTTTCCTGGGCCATGACATGCTTCACAACTCACGTTTATTATAGCATATTTGGTATTATAACTATGAGTGGATTCATCATAGTTTTTACGAACGTTTGTTGAATGGCAATCAGCACACATACTATTCCAGTTTAATCCACCTCTAGACCAATGTAGCCACTCGGAATGTACTACTTTAAAGTCTGGATATAAATCAAACCATGTATTCTTTTTGCTATCCCAAGCTGTCCGTAAACATTGAAAATGGCCGTCGGGAAACTTCACTATATATTGTTGCAAAGGTGTGATACCAAATGTGTACTCAATCTTATAATCATGATAATTACCATCTGGTCCTTCCGTATTAACAAAATAATCATCTCCTTTTTTAAAAAAATGGGATGTTACGCCTTGACTCTTAAACTTTATATTATTGAAGTCACCTAAAATACTCGAATCTGAAACGGTCTGCATCGCTTTATCGTGATGTGAACCTTCCCAAGATTTAAATTCTTTTAAATGACAGGATTTGCAAGATTCATCTCCTAAAAAATGACTATCAGGAATTTGCTTTGTAGAAGAAAATATGCTTTTATCAGCTTCGTTTACTGATACATAATCTGCCTTTTTATCAACACAAGAACTGAAGATTGTGATAAAAGGAATAAAGTAAAAGTACCAGAAATTTCGTTTTAAAAGGTTTTTATTCAATTTAATCTCTTTTTTGTGGAATTAAACCATTAATGCTCAAATACCTTATCAAAAATAAACTCTTTAGTTGACCTATCAAAGAATTAAAACTGATTAAATTGAGTTTAAAAACATCATAATAAATGCTCGTAGATAAAATATTTAAACAAAAATTTAATCCTTTTTACTGATTAATCAATAAATATTCCTAATTTTGTTTAATAAACCTCTAAAAAATATGAACAATATTCAGGTAAACTTTAGTATTAAAGATTTGGAGAATCTTACAGGTATCAAAGCACATACCATAAGAATATGGGAAAAACGATATAATTTATTAAGCCCAAATAGGTCTGAAACTAACATCAGAAACTATAGTATTACGAGTTTTCAAAAATTATTAAACATATCTTATTTAAACAATAACGGACTCAAAATTTCTAAAATTGCCAGTTTAAAAGAAGAAGAAATCCCTATTAAAGTCAGGGAAATAGCCTCTAGAGCTAAGGTAGAAGATCATGCCATTAATGCATTAAAAATGGCCATGATTAATTTTGATCAGGTTGCATTTTATAATACTTACAACAATCTTATAGAAACCAAAACCTTTAGTGAGGTTTTCTATTCTGTGTTTCTTCCTCTACTTAATGAAATTGGATTATTATGGCAAACAAACACCATAACGCCAGCTCATGAACATTTTTTATCTGTTCATATTAAACAAAAAATATTATTAAATATTGAAAGACTTCAAAGTTTAGAACCTAAACCTTCAAGAAAATCTTACATTTTATTTTTACCCGATCATGAAATCCACGACATTGGTTTATTATTTATCAATTATCAATTAAGAAGTAAAGGATATCACACTATTTTCTTGGGTGAGAGCATGCCCATGGAAAGCTTAACTGATCTTCATGAATTTTTTGATGAAATAACTTTTATTTCATATTTCACTGTTAAACCAGAAATAGATCATATTCCAACTTATATTAAAAACTTTAGTAATTTGTTACTAAAAAAGGATAATAGTAAGTTCATGTTATTGGGGCCTAAATTGGCAGAATTGAAGGCTATGAAACTTCCAAAAAATGTATCTACCTTTAATTCTATTGAAAATTTAGTTAAAGAATTTTAAATTAGTTTTTTATTGTTTAACTTTTACATATATTTGTTAAACAAATGAAACAAACCATAACAATAATAGGCTCAGGATTTTCTTCATTAGCGGCTTCATGCTATTTAGCAAAGGCTGGATACGATGTAACTATCTTTGAAAAAAACAAAACCATTGGAGGTCGTGCAAGGCAACTAAAAAAGGATGGCTTCACTTTTGATATTGGTCCCACTTGGTACTGGATGCCAGATGTTTTTGAGCGATTCTTTTCTGATTTTAATAAAAAGCCTTCAGATTATTACACGCTTGAAAAACTGAACCCTGCCTACAGCGTTTATTTTGGTAAAGATGATTACATCACTATTGAAGATACGTTAAACAAAATCTCTATCGCATTTGAGAAAGAAGAACCTGGAAGCTCAAAAAAGCTGAACAAGTTTATTGACAATGCAAAAAGCAACTATGATATAGCCATTAAGGATTTAGTTTATAACCCCGGTGTATCGCCTTTAGAATTAGTAACTCCTGCAACTATAAAAAAACTCAACCAATTTTTTAGCAACATCAAGAGAGATGTTAGAAAAGAATTTAAAAATGATAGATTAGTTAAAATTCTTGAGTTTCCTGTTTTGTTTTTAGGAGCAAAACCAAGCGATACCCCTTCTTTTTATAGCTTTATGAATTATGCTGATTTTGCTTTGGGTACCTTTCATCCAAAAAAAGGGATGTATCAAGTTATTCTGGCTATTGAAAGTTTAGCTAAAGAATTGGGTGTTAAAATAAAAACAAAAGCTCCAATTGAAAGTATTATAGTTAATGATGGTGTTTCAAAGGGTGTAATTTGTAAAGGAAAAGAATATTTATCTGATATCGTTGTTAGTGGCGCAGATTACCACCATACTGAAACTTTAATAGACCAGAAATACAGACAGTATTCAGAAAATTATTGGAGTAAAAAAACATTTGCACCATCGTCACTCCTATTTTATGTGGGGTTTGATAAAAAACTGGTTAACGTAAACCATCACACGCTGTTTTTTGATGTAGATTTTGATGTTCATGCCGAAGATATATATGACGACCCAAAGTGGCCGGAAAATCCATTGTTCTATGCAAGTTTTCCAAGTAAGACAGATTCAAGTACAGCCCCAGATGGAAAAGAAGCAGGGATATTTTTAATTCCTTTAGCACCTGGTTTAGAAGATACAGAAGCATTGAGGGAAACCTATTTTAATAAAATAATTACGCGTTTTGAAAATTTAACCTCTCAAAATGTAAAAAAACATATCATTTTTAAAGAGTCTTTCTGTTTAAATGATTTTATAAAAGATTATAATTCATATAAAGGAAATGCATATGGAATGGCTAATACCTTATTGCAAACAGCTTTTTTAAGACCTAAGTTAAAAAGTAAAAAAGTAAGTAATCTGTTTTTTACCGGTCAACTTACAGTTCCAGGACCAGGTGTACCGCCATCGCTTATATCTGGAAAACTAGTAGCCGATTTAGTAATAAAACACCATTAAGTTATATGAAAGCACTATTTGATACCGTTTCTTATAATTGCAGTAAGCTAGTCACAAAATCTTACAGCACTTCTTTTTCATTGGCTACAAAAATGCTATATAAATCTATTAGATACGATATTTATAACATCTATGGCTTTGTGCGTTTTGCAGATGAAATCGTAGATTCCTTTCATAATTATGATAAGGAAACGCTTTTTAATAGATTTTCAGACGACTTAGAACATGCCCTAAAAGATAAAATTAGTTTGAACCCTATTTTAAACGCTTTCCAGCATACCTACCACAAATATAATATTGACAAACCGTTAGTTGATGCTTTTATGAAAAGTATGCGATTGGATTTACACAAATCGGAATATTTGACTGAAGAAGAGTATAAAGCTTATATTTATGGATCTGCTGATGTTGTTGGGCTTATGTGTTTAAAGGTTTTTGTAAATGGAGATGATGTTAAATATAATGAGCTTAAAGATACAGCGATGTCATTGGGCTCTGCGTTTCAAAAAGTGAATTTTTTAAGAGATCTGAAAGCGGATTTTGAAGGTTTGGATAGAACTTACTTTCCGAATACGGATTTGAATAATTTAGATGAAAAATCTAAACAAGCTATTATTGATGATATTGAAGCCGATTTTGAAAAAGGCCTTAGTGGCATACAAAAATTACCAATAGAAGCCAAATTTGGTGTTTTTATGGCTTACAGGTATTATCATCAATTATTAAAAAAATTAAAAAAAACACCTGCTTTACAAATAAAAAATGCGCGGATAAGAGTATCAAATCCAAAAAAGATAGAACTTTTAATGCGCAGTTATGTTAAATATCAACTAAAATTAATGTAAATTTAAGTTATGGAAACATTACTTTGGATAATCGTTTTTTTGGCAACGTATTGCTTTATGGAATTTATGGCGTGGTTTACCCATAAGTATATTATGCATGGCGTTTTATGGCCCTTACATAAAGACCATCACAAGAAAAATCACGATAGTTGGTTTGAGCGCAACGATGCTTTTTTCATCTTTTATGCTGTTGTTAGTATTGGTTTTTTCTTACTTTGGAAATATGAAGGTTTATGGGTTGGGTTACCTATTGGAATAGGGATTTTTGCTTACGGTCTTTCCTATTTTTTTGTGCATGACATCTTTATTCACCAACGTTTTAAGCTGTTTAGAAATGCCAACAATTGGTATGCAAAAGGTGTAAGACGTGCTCATAAAATTCATCATAAACACTTAGGCAAAAAAGATGGTGAATGTTTTGGGATGTTGTTCGTACCGTTCAAATACTTTAAAAAATAGATTTTTCACAATTAAATGAATGCAGCTTCCCATTTCGATTACGTCATTATAGGAAATGGTTTAGCTGGTTTACAATTGGCGTTAAAATTTGCTTCTGATGCATTTTTTAATGATAAACAGATTGCTTTAATTGATCCATCAAAAAAAAACGTAAACGATAAAACTTGGAGTTTTTGGGAAAAAGAACCATCTCAATGGAATCATATTATACAAAAACATTGGAAACAAGCTGCTGTATTAACCTCTAAAAAAAAAATTGATTTAGAACTTGAACCTTATATGTACAAATCTATCCGTTCTATAGATTTTTACAATGATGCAAAACAAAAACTAAACAATTACAAGCATATCCATTTCATAATTGATACTGTTATTTCTGTAAAAGAGAGCAATATAGTTACTATTGAAGCTAAACGAAACAACTACACAGCTTCACAGGTTTTTGATAGCAGAATACCGAATAATTTCTCCAAATTATCATCAAATTATATCAATATTATACAGCATTTTAAGGGTTGGATAATTAAAACCGATAACGATGCTTTTAATGAAAACCAAGTAACTATGATGGATTATCGTTTAAAAGACGGTGAGCAAACCACATTTACATACATTTTACCTTTTTCGAAAAATGAAGCCTTGGTAGAATTCACTTATTTCACCGAAACTATAGTGGATGAGAAAGTTTATGATAATTATATTGAATCTTACATTTCAAAATATCTAAATATTGATAATTATACAATTCTTGAAACTGAGATGGGACAAATACCAATGACAAATTTTCCTTTTGACAAATTCAATACTAAACAAATTACAAAAATTGGTACTGGTGGTGGATGGGTAAAAGGCTCAACGGGTTATTCGTTTAAAAGTTCCGAGAAAAAAGTTGGTATAATTATTAATAACATTAAAACGAACAAAACACCATCTGAAGGTTTATTCAAAACTAAATACAAATTTTACGATAACATATTTTTAAAAGTTTTAAAAGATGAAAACCATAAAGGCGAATGGATCTTTCAACAATTTTATAACAAAAATTCCGTGCAAACCATGTTTCGCTTTCTAGATGAGGAATCTACTTTTTTTGAAGAACTAAAAATTATGTGGTCGTTGTTTTCGTGGTCATTTATCAAAGCCTTTTTCAAAACACTTTAATTCACAACATTAATAGGGTTTCCTTTTAAAAAAGCTTCCAAATTTTCAACTGTAACATGCATTAAACGTGTTCTAGCTTCTTTAGGCGCCCAGGCAATATGCGGTGTTATAATGCAGTTTTTTGCTTTTAACAATGGATTATCGGCTTTAATTGGTTCTTCTGAGACTACATCAACAGCTGCACAAGAAACTTTTCCTGAATTTAAAGCATCCGATAAATCTTGCTCAACTACCAATCCTCCTCTAGCGGTATTAATTATCATCACACCATCTTTCATTTTTAAAATGTTTTTTGAATTGATAATACCTTCTGTACTTTCAAAAAGCGGACAATGTAAACTTATAATATCCGATTTTGAAAATAACCCATCAAGTTCAACCTGCTTACAAGAAACAGATTCTAATTCTGGTTTTTTGCTTCTATTGTTAAATAAAATATTCAGCCCAAAAGCTTGAGCTATTTTAGCCGTAGCTTGCCCAATACTGCCAAAACCAATAATCCCCAAGGTTTTTCCTTCAAGTTCAATTAACGGTGAATTCCAAAAACAAAAATCTGGAGATTGCTCCCACTCGCCTTTTTTAACGGCATTATTATGGTCACCAATATGATGACACATTTCCAACAATAAGGCCATGGTAAATTGAGCAACTGAAACCGTACTATAAGCAGGCACATTAGTCACTATTATACCAGATTCCTTGGCTGTTTCTACATCTACAACATTATAACCCGTAGCTAGTACGCCAATGTATTTTAAATTTTCTGCTTTATGAATAACGTCTTTTGGTAATGGTGTTTTATTGGTATAAACTATTTCTGCGTTACCAATTCTTTTTATAATTTCTTCAGAATTAAATGGTGTTCTATCATAAACTACCAAATCACCATGGTTTTTAAGATCTTCCCAACTTAAATCTCCTGGGTTAAGCGTATAGCCATCCAATACTACTATTTTCATAAAAACGTTTATTAATAATTGAAGATATAGTGAAGTACAAATTTTTTAATTCAATAAACCATCTATTGTATTTCTAACAGAATCACTATTCCAGTTGGCAGCACCTATTTCATCAATAACCACATTACCTTCTTTATCTATTAAATATGTTCTAGGAATAGAAGAAATATTAAAAAATTCTGGATATGCTTCTTGTGGTCTAAACACTTTAAAGGAGTAATTATTTTTCTTTAAAAACGGATTAATATCACTGTAATAATCATTGGTTACAAAAATAAATTCCACTTTATTATTATAATCTTCATATAATTTCTGAATACTTGGCATTTCAGCAATACAAGGCGGACACCAAGTAGCCCAAAAATTTATAAAAACAACTTTCCCTTTTGCTTCTTCAAAATTATAAATGTTATTATTTTCATCTTTTAAACGCCATTTATAATTATCTAGCTTAGTTAATTTTTCGTTATTAACAGTAACAGATTTTATTAAAGCTAGTCCTTTATGTAATAAAACTTGAATGGGTTGTCTAGTTTGAGGTATAATTAATAAGGCTATTACTATTAAAAAAATAAGATTTGATTTTTTTATTTTTAATACAGACATATAACTAAAATTAATAATTCGAAATTATGCCTTTTAGCTAACAAATAAAAAAAGTGCATTAATTTCTTGTAAAGGTTATTGAATAAGGCTTGAGATTTTGAGTTAATTTAATCTAGAAAAACACGCATGTTATTTACATCAAAAAAACCTCCTAAATTAGGAGACTTAAACTATTGGAAATCTTTTATATTTTTATTCTTCTTCGTCAGAAACCTTATCTTTCTTTTTCTCTAATTCTACATCAGGCAACATATTGTGTTCTTGCAATAAATTATACCACTGCACAATCTTTTTTATATCGCTGGCATATACTCTATCTTCATCATAATCCGGTAAAACCTCGAAAAAATATTCTTCTAGCTTATCTTTACTATCTTTAGGTTTAACAGATGTTTTTTCACCGTTTTCTTTCTTTTTAATTTTCTCAAAAACGTCCTTTAAAGGCACTTCTTCTGTTAAGGTATAAATAGCAATTTCGCTTAAAACACTCACGTTTTGTTGTACACTAACCGATAAACGTTTTTTATCCATTAATGATTCAGCCACAAATCCGCCTCGTGTTTGTGCTATTAATTTGTATAATCCAGGTTTTCCTGCAATGGATAGTACTTTATCTAAACTCATAACTATTTTTTGTTGAAAGGCGCAAATATCAACTGTTTAATACTATCTTGCAAATATTATCTTCTCTTTTTTTGATTTGGAAAGCGCATTCTATAATCTACATTTATCTTCCCTTTTGAAATATTATTAAGCCTACCTTTTATCAATCGCTTTTTTAAAGAAGATAATTTATCTGTGAACAATGTGCCTTCAATATGATCATATTCATGCTGAATGACCCGAGCTATTAACCCTTCAAAAGTTTCCCTGTGAGGTTCAAAATTTTCATCGACATATTCAATAGTAATCTTTGGTTGTCTAAACACGTCTTCCCTAACATCAGGTATACTTAAACAGCCTTCATTAAATGCCCATTCATCACCTTCTTCTTTAGTTATTTTAGCATTAATAAATACGCGCTTGAAATCTTTTAAGCGCTTTTGTTCTTCTTCAGAAAGATCTTCATCTTCAGAAAATGGGGTGGTATCTACCAAAAACATTCGAATAGATAATCCAATTTGTGGTGCAGCTAAACCAACTCCAAAAGCATTATACATAGTTTCGAACATATTCGCTATAATGCCATCGAAATTTGGATAATCTTTTGTGATATCAGCAGCTTTCTTCTTTAAAACGGGATCGCCGTATGCAACTATTGGTAAAATCATTATTCTACTTTGTGTTATTGCTTGCAAAAATACAATACTTAATAATGACTGGAAAATTTAAACTGAAAATCTACTTTATATAGGTTTGCTATTTTGAGTACAAGTAACTTTGAAGAATAAGTGTGGCACTTATTTCATCAATTAGTGCTTTATTTTTTCGTTGGTTTTTTTTCAATCCACCATCAATCATGGTTTGGAAAGCCATTTTTGAAGTAAAACGCTCATCAACCCTAATAACAGGTATTGATGGCATTTGCTTTTTCAACTTTTCTAAAAATGGTAAAATAAGGACTTCACTTTCTGATGCCGTATTAAAGAAGAAAGCTGCTGATATCACAAAAGATTATCCAAATTT
>CAXBID010000122.1:0-10501 GCA_963975495.1 uncultured Flavobacteriaceae bacterium
GGTACTTTAGATCCCTTAGCAACTGGATTGTTGATAATTTGCACGGGCAAAATGACCAAGCAAATTGATTCTTTTCAAGCCCAGATAAAAGAATATACGGGTACACTGGTTTTAGGAAGCACTACGCCTTCTTTTGATTTGGAAACAGAAATAAATGAAAGGTTTTCAACAGAGCATATTACGGAAGATTTAATTCATAATACTACGAAACAATTTACAGGCGAAATTCAACAATTTCCTCCTATTTTTTCAGCTATTAAAAAAGATGGAAAACGTTTATATGAGTTTGCTCGAACTGGCGAAACTGTTGAAATTAAATCGAGAACCGTAACCATTTCAGAATTCGAAATCACTAAAATTGATACTTCAACGAAGTCTATCTTGAGCGAAGTTGAAAGGCTCAGTACAGGCTCAATACATATTGATTTTAAAGTAGTTTGTAGCAAAGGCACTTACATACGTTCTTTAGTGAACGATTTTGGTAAAGCTTTAAATTCCGGAGCCCATTTATCAGCGTTAAGACGTACTAAAATTGGAAATTTTAATGTGGCTGATGCGGCATCTATTGAAACCTTTATAAGGTCATTAAAAAACTAAATTGTTCTATTTTACGTATATTTATTAAATAATTGCTCTAAATAAATCGATTTGCACCTAACAGATCAACATAAAGCCCTACTCATTACGCTTCTAATTGCTGGAACCGTGGTACTCTCTGTTTTTAATTTAAGTCTTAAAAAGCAGAGTGAATTTATGTCTGAAAGTTATTATGAATTAGAGCCTGAGAAAGAAATCACCGAAGAAGAGATTCAAATACTCGAAGCTTTAGAAAAATTAAATGCCAGTAAAGCTGAAACCAACAGTGCCTTTAACGAAACACAACAAAGTAAGCATTTTGCCCAAGCCTATAAAACTATTGCTCCTCCAGAAGATTATGTGCCAAAACAATTAAATTCCGGAGAAAACCAAAAAGCTTATGAGAAAGCATACGAATTGGAAGACGAATCTCGTTTAAATACAGACGAATTATCTTCTTTCGACAAAGTAAACGACCTTTTAAAAAAGCAACAAGATGAAGGTAACAACAATAAAAGTACGATTAGCTTTTCACTAAAAAACAGAAAAAAAATCTACATCCCAATACCTGTTTATTTATGTGAGGTAAATGGAAAAATTGTTATAAATATTGCTGTTAATGCTAGAGGAAGCGTAACAGACGCATACTTAAACTCATCGTCAACTTCATCAAACGCATGTTTAGTTGAACACGCTTTAGAATATGCAAAAGGTGCTCAATTTAGTGCAGATGCTTCAAAACCTTCTCAAATAGGTTCGATTACTTTTAATTTTATTGGCAAACATTAGGTTCTGACTTGCAAAGCATTTCAGTGACATCTTCAATCACATTCTGACCTTTATCGCTATTATACCAATGTTGCAAATCTTTTTTAAAATCTGGTGTTAACGTACCATACATTGCCTTAAACCTATTAACATAACTTGTTGCTTCGCTAGGTCGTGGGCCATAAGTTTCTATAACTTCATGTGTTTCCCTATCAATCATAATTACTTTTGGGATGGCTTTATTTCCGTTTGTTAAAAAAGTATCCATTAACTCAGGGTTTTCATCACGAAGCACAATTTTCATATCTATAAAATCATTTAACTCAGCTATTTTATTAAGTACTGGCAAAACATGTGCAGCGTCTGCACACCAACTTTCAACAATAACCAACCAAGTAACAGGAAGGGTAAACCCATTAATTCTTTTTTTAGACAGCTCTGATATTTTAACTGTTTTATCCCAACGCTTCATTCGTCTATCGTTCAGTTTTGTATAATTTATTAAAACTTCTGTTTTCTCATTGCCAGTAGTAGAGTGTTCTTCAGCTAATTGCTTAACTAAATCTCTATACTCTTGATAGGACATACTACCTTTCAAACTATTATTTATTAATACATTCATGGGATATCTTATTAATGATATAAAATATGATGACACAAAATTAGCATCTACATATTTTAATTAAGATGATATTTGTCATACTTTTACTTTATAACTTACAAAACCATGACAAATACAAAACACAGATGTGGTTGGTGTGAAGGCGATGTCCTTTACGAAGCTTATCATGATAATGAATGGGGCGTGCCAGTTTATGATGATGACACCCTTTTTGAATTTTTAATTTTAGAAACCTTTCAAGCTGGGTTAAGTTGGATTACTGTGTTACGTAAACGTGAAAATTTCAGAAATGCTTTTGATAATTTCGATTATAAAAAAATAGCAAATTACAAGCAAGATAAAATTGATTCGCTTTTGCAAGATGCTGGTATTATCAGAAATAAATTAAAAGTAAACGCCACCGTTACTAATGCCCAAGCTTTTATAAAAATTCAGCAAGAATTTGGAAGTTTTAGCAAATACATTTGGAGCTTTGTTGATGGGAAACCTATTAAAAACAAGCTTAAAAATTACCGAGATGCACCAGCAAACACACCTTTAAGCGATACCTTAAGTAAAGATTTAAAAAAGCGTGGTTTCAAATTTGTAGGTAGCACGGTGGTTTATGCCCACATGCAAGCAACAGGAATGGTAAACGACCATGAAACGAATTGTTTTAGATATGAAGAAATATAATAGCCTCATAATACTTTTTATGTTACTTTATTTAAATTCTAGCTTTTCACAAAGCAAAAATGAAAAGGAAGAACGCATTGATGCTTCTGAGTTTCCGCAAATGGCACTTCATTATTTTAATGAAATATTAGATCAAGTAAAATATCTAAAACTTTACAAAGAAACTGATGGTGAAAAGCAAAGTTTTGAAGCTAAATTTAAACTTAACAAACTTCATTATAGTGTTGAGTTTGATACTTTAGGAAATTTAGAAGATATTGAAATTATTATTAAAAAAAAGCATATTCCGAAATTGGCGTTTAAAACGATGTTGAATTATTTCGATACTCATTTTGATAAAGTACGATTTATTAAAATTCAAAAACAATATGTAAATATTTTAGAACAAAACGACCAGCAATTTATCAATTATGTGCTTGATAGCCCTATTGGCAAGAACACTCATTTTGAAATTATTGCAGAAATTAAAACCCAAGGCGAGCGCTTTTTAAAAGAATTTACTTTTAAGAATACTGGCGCGTTTGAAAAATCAAGACCTGTTTCATCGTCTTCATACGAGCATGCTTTATATTAAAAAATTAACCCCTTTATTTCTTTTACTATTGTGTTTTACCGCAAACGCACAAGATGATTTTAGGGCTTTGGGTGAATCCGCTTTCGCTGTAAACCATAAAGTATCAAAAAATTACAGTGTGAACTTTGCAATGCGTTCTCGCTATTTTTTATATCGAAATGCTACTTTTCAATATACCCAACAACAAGTTGATGTCTTTCATTTTTCAACCTTTAAGCTAAATTTTAGTCACGATTTAAGTTTTGGCATCTATTACCGAAATCGAGATTTATTCGAAACTGGAAGTGATGAATTACGATTCACGCAACAATTCAACTATAAAAAACAAAAATTAGGAGTCCGTTACGGACATCGTTTCAGAACCGAACAGCGCATTTTAGATACTAGAACTATTTTTAGACAACGGTATCGTTTTGCGGTAGATTTTCCTTTAAATGGTGAAAAACTAGATATTGGAGAGCCCTATTTTGTCGGTTCGGTTGAAGGTTTGTTAAGCTTAAGTAAAATTTCAAAACCAGAAGTAGACCAAAGAACAACGGCTCAAATTGGTTGGCAATTATCAGAAACTCTAAAACTACAAACAGGTTTAGAATATAGATTAGAAGCTTTTAATACTAAAGGTAAAAATAATGTATTTGTGTTAACTTCTGCGATATTGAAAATTTAAAAAGACCTCACAGGTTTCTAAAACATAAGTGTTGGGAAGACTTTTGCGTGAATTTATTTTTGTTATCAAACCCTCCGAATTCCGATTTTCAATCGAAATCCACCTCCCTTTTTTAAAAGGGAGGAACTGTTTAATTAATCTTTTTTGTTCAATTTTAAATTTTAGTCATAAATTTAGTTCATTTCTGCTCTCCTCTTTACAAAAAGAGGAGAATGAATTCTGATTTTTTTCTAAAAAAATTAGAAGAAAGAGGTGTTAAGAATCTTCATTTTATTGAAACTATGTCTTCCAAACACTAGTGCTTCTAAAACCTGTGAGGCCTGAATAAAGGATAACCCTATATATTTTCCACCACTTTGTTAATAGCCATACGTAATTTTGGCTTTTTACTCGGTTGGTTAAAATCATCTTCATCTCTATATCCAATAGCTACTGCAACAAGTGATGCATAATCTTTCTGCTCTAAAATTTTATCATAATTTTCAGGCTCAATACCTTCCATTGGCGTTGCATCAATACCCATTTCTGCGCAGGCACTTAAAAAAATACCAACAGCTAAATACACTTGTTTATCAAACCAAGCTTTAGTTTGTTCTTCGGGATTAGGTTTTATAAATTCTTTGTAATAACCTACTGCGCCTTTTGGCAGTTCTTCTTCAATTTGTTTTTCAAATAAAGGCAAGCTATTTACTCTACTAAATACAACCACGGTATCGCAATCGAGTACCTTGTAGGTGTTTATCCATGACACTTCAGATAGCTTTTGTTTTGTTTTTTTATCCGACACAAAAGTAAATCTCCATGGTTGACTATTTATGGAAGACGGTGTTAAACGTAAAATTTCCTGTAATTTCTCAATGTTTTCTTTTTCAATTTTTTTAGAGCTGTTATAATTTTTAGTGGTATAACGTTTCTGCATAGATTCTATAAAACTCATATTTTATTTTTTAACCTATAATTATTATAGTTGCAAAACTAAGTATAGTATTTTACATTTGCAATAACGGTTAAAAAGGATAGTTGGATTTTTTATAAAATAATAGCGAATTATGTACACATTTAACGGAAAAGAATACCCTTGTTGCTCGAGCCTTACCATGGGTGTTATAGGTGGCAAGTGGAAATCAGTTATTTTATATTATTTAAAAGATGGTGTTTTACGTTATAATGAACTGCGTAAAAAAATGCCCACTGTTACTGAACGGACATTGAGTTTACAACTAAAAACTTTAGAGGAGGATGGCGTCATCAATCGAAAAGTTTACACAACCAAGCCACCTTTAAAAGTTGAATACTCACTTACTACACTTGGGAAAACTTTAATTCCTTTAGTAGAATCTATTGCGCAGTGGGGTTTTGAAGTTTCTAAATTGGAGTAGGGTTTGCTCTAAAATTTAAAAAATAGAATTTAAGATTCACTAGTTGTCTTAGTTAATCTAATAAAAACGAAAAGAAAGAATAAGCAAAATATCCAATCATTTATTCCATAGATTGAGTAGAATAATCCTGCCATGAGATCTTCTTCATAAACATCTGAAATGTTATTTTCCAGCATCCATTTAATCCAAACATAGCCATAAATAAATTTTTCAATTACAAAAACGCCAACAAGCCATTTTACTTTTTGATAATTTTTAGCAATAGACATATATGCTAAACCCCAAACTACAATCATTAATAACCCAAAGTTTGACATCACAACTGGGTCGAATTCAGGAATAGTTGCATTCGTAAATAATCTAGAAAAAATTAAGACCGATAAATTCATTAATCCTGAAACAATAAAGCCTTGAGTAATTGTTTTGTTTTTAATCGTCATTATTTAGATTTATGAATTTTATAAGTACATGGCAAAAATTGAAAAATAAATGTTATGTAATTAATTGTCATCAGTTTAACAATCTCAGATGTTCCAGACCTGTCAGGTTTTAAAAACCTGACAGGTCTCAATTTCATTGGGATTAGTAACACTTACAGAAGGTCAATCTAATTATTTGTAATGTACTGAAATGAATTTTATAAATAAGGGAATCAAATTGATTAGAACCTAATCTAAACGAAGTTCGACATTTTTTATAACAATTCAGGTTTTTGAATCATTTAAATACTTCAAAAACAAGTCTCTAGAAATGGCCTCAGCACCAAACCTTTCTAAATGATTGGTATATACTTGACAGTCTATAAGTTTATAATTAGTGTTTTGTATAAAGCTTATAAAAGCCACTTTACTGGCATTACTTTCTTTGGCAAACATACTTTCGCCACAAAACACACCGTTGCCTAAATCTATACCGTAAAGTCCACCAATAAGATGGTCATCATTCCAAACCTCAACCGATTTTGCATAACCTAATTCATGGAGTTCAATATAAGCTTTAATCATTTTTTTGGTTATCCAAGTGCCAGATTGCCCTTGCCGTTTCGTTTTTGAACATGCCGTTATTACAGATTCAAAATCTTTATTAATCGTTACCGTATAATCGGTATTTCGAAGCACTTGTTTCATGCTTTTTGAAACTTTCAATTTATCTGGAAACAATACAAAACGTGGATTGGGCGACCACCATAAAATAGGTTCTTCATTTTCAAACCAAGGAAATATTCCAGATTTGTATGCAAGTATTAAACGCTTAATAGACAAATCGCCTCCAACAGCTAGTAAACCATCCTCAGTAGCTTCGTTTAGATCTGGAAACCATATTTTATCTGTTAAGTAACGCATGCTTATAAATTAAAAAACCTCAATGTTAATTCAACATTGAGGTTTATTTATGTAAGATCCTGAAACAAGTTCAGGATGATAAAAATCATTTAAAAAGGTAAATCGTCGTGATCATCTTCATTTAAATCGCCAGCAGGTTCAAAAGCATCTGCTGGTGGCACAGGTGGTAAATTATCGCCTCCTGCTTCACTTTGCAAAGCTTCAATACGCCATCCTTGAATAGAGTTAAAATACTTAGTTTCTCCTTGTGGATTCACCCACTCCCTACCACGTATATTGATATTAATTTTTACCTGTTGTCCTTCTTTGTAATTGTTTAATAAATCGGTTTTATCTTGCACAAATTCCACCATAATATGTTGTGGATATTGCTCTTCAGTTGTTATAACAACTTCTCTTTTTCTAAACCCATTAGTACCAAAAGTTTGAGTTTCTCCTACCATTTTTATTCTTCCTTGAACTTCCATTTAATCTATTTTTATTCTTAATTATTTATTCTTATTTACTATTCAAAATTTAAGACAGCAATATTTTCCAAGCACTTTCAATATCACCAAAACTTAAATAATTACGCGCCAATTTATGTTTTTGTCTGTGCGTTTTTGTTTTAATATCTGGATAACGCGCTCCTAAATCTTCAATAAAAGCGGTTACTTGTTTTTCTGTTGGTAAAGCTTCTATATTTGCTAACATTCCTAAATCATTTCCTGTTAAAACCATACTGTTTTTAACATACTCCGGGAAACTGTCAACACCTATGCCTTTACTAAAAATAGGCTTTGGTATTTCAAAAAATCCTTTTTTAGCCCGCGTATAAAAACTACCACCTGCTCTGGCTACCAAATCGAGCTTTTGCTGATTTATAGAACCATCTTCATCTAAAACATCATCATCAATATGCAATTTTACAACCTCACAAATCACTAAATTCCCAGCACCGCCTTCAGTTCCTAATTTTACAATCTCATTTACTTTACACTCAAATTGTACTGGCGATTCAGCGACTCTAAATGGTTTTACAACATCAGATTTCAACATCGTTAATCCCGCTTTTTCAAACTCATTAACTCCCTTTTCATACTCGGTGCTGCTTAACGACATTTGATAAACCATATCAAAATCCACCACGTTAATAACTACTTCTTTTACAATTTCAACGTTTTCTAATGTGTGTTTTACTGTGTTATCCCTAACGCGGCGTGCGGGAGAAAAAATCAGTATTGGCGGATTAGCGCTAAACACGTTAAAAAAGCTAAATGGTGATAAATTAGGATTCCCATCAGCGTCTAAAGTACTAGCAAAAGCTATAGGCCTAGGCGCAATAGCACTTAACAAATAACTATGTAATTTACTGGTTGATAAAGTCTTTGGATCTATCGACGTCATTAAACTTTTATAAGTTCCCACAAAACTAATCAAAAAAAACATTAAATCTTAAACTAGTTTTCAACATTAATGCACCTATATCAACAATTTGCTTCAATATGGCTTTAAAAGAAATGTAACTACTATGTTGTTTTATTAAAAAACCGATTTCCTAACAACTTGAACAATAATATTAACAGATTTGCATTATATTACTTGATTAATTGATTGAACCATGATTTTAACCAAAAATAGCAATGCATTCCGGTGGATTATAATCATAGCATCTTTTGTTGTTGTTTCATTAATTTTATGGAAAACCTATGAGTTTTTTCAGCATTTTAAGAATGAAGAACGTACTAAAATGGAAGTATGGTCTTTTGCTCAAACTGATTTAATTAATTCTGATGACAACAATACTAATTTAGATTTAACCTTAAAAATATTAAATAGTAATACAAGTACTCCTGTTTTAGAAATTAATAAAAATGGTAGTATTGGAAGTCATCTCAATATTGATGAAAACCAATTAAAGGATTCCATTTATATAAAAAAATTAATAACAAAGTTTAAAAGTGAAAATAAGCCCATTGAAGTAAAGTTTGATGGTAAACTTAACAGCACCATTTATTACGGAAACTCGCCTTTACTCAACAAATTAAAGTATTATCCACTGGCCCTTTTATTAATTATTGTATTGTTTGTAGCTGTGATTTTTTTCTTTTATAGCAGCAACAAAAACGCAACACAAAACAAACTTTGGTCTGGTATGGCTAAAGAAACGGCGCATCAAATAGGCACGCCCTTATCCTCTTTGATTGGTTGGACAGAGATTTTAAAAAGTGAAAATGTGAACCCCGATTATATTATTGAAATTGAAAAAGATGTAGATCGTCTCCAAACCATAACCGAACGTTTTAGTAAAATTGGGTCTTTACCAATATTAGAGGTTACAGATATTGTAAAAGAGACCATTGAATCTTATGATTATTTAAAATCCAGATCGTCCAAACTTATTGATTTTGAACTTATAACACCCAATCAATATATACCTGTAAACCTAAACAAACAGCTTTACAGTTGGACGATTGAGAACTTAGTGAAAAATGCCATTGATGCCATGAAAGGTAGAGGAAAGCTTACTATTGAAATTTCTCAACTTGAAAACAACGTAAAAGTAAATGTTTCCGATACTGGAAAAGGTATCGCTAAAAAAGATTTTACTAAAATATTTGAAACGGGCTATACGACTAAAAAACGTGGCTGGGGCTTGGGTTTATCATTAACAAAACGTATTATTGAAGATTTTCATGATGGCAAAATAAAAGTTTTACAATCTGAAAAGGGAAAAGGCACGACAGTACAAATTTCATTAAAACGCGCAACAAATTATGCCTGATAAATTCATTACCATAAAAGAAGTTTTTTTAAAGAATAATTGTCCTGAATGTTACAATAACGAAAGCTTACGATTAACTTTTAAGCAACGTTTTGTTGAAACTAAATTTTACAAAAAAATAACCCCAGAAATTAAGCACGAGATTATTTGCAAAAACTGTAATAGTATTATTTATCCTGTACAATGGACCGAAGACATTGAACTCGTTTTTAAATATCACCACAAGGCTTTGGTACCTAAAAAAGTTACTATGTATTTAAAAAAGACAACTTGGATTATTATTGGCGCAGTGGTTTTTATTCTATTGGCAATTATTAGTGCTATAACTTATTCCAATTTATAACTGCGCTTTAATGGCTTTTGCAATTTCTTGAAATTCGTGTTCAGATAATTTTACCTTTTGAATAAAGCGAGCATCTTCCATAGTATGCAAAGGTATTAAATGCACGTGTGCATGCGGCACTTCTAAACCAATAACGGTAACCCCTAAACGTTTACAAGGAATTGCTTTTTCAATGGCTAAAGCTACTTGTCGAGAGAAAACCATTAATCCATTATAAGTAGTTTCATCTAAATCGAAAATTTTATCAACTTCCTTTTTTGGGATGCATAAGGTATGCCCTTTGCTATTGGGATTTACATCCAAAAAAGCCAAAAAATCTTCAGTTTCTGCTATTTTATAACAAGGAATATCTCCGTTAACTATTTTAGTGAAAATGGATGCCATAATTTTAGTCAGACCTGTCAGGTTTTAAAAACCTGACAGGTCTATTTATTTTATTTTTATCTAGAAATCTCAATAATATCAAATTTCATAACGCCATTAGGTACTTGAATTTCGGCAACATCACCAACAGATTTGCCTAATAACCCTTTTCCAATTGGTGAGTTTACAGATATTTTACCAGAAGCCAAATCTGCTTCACCATCAGCCACCAAGGTATAGTTCATTTCCATACCATTGGTTTGGTTCTTTATTTTCACTTTGGATAATACTAAAATTTTAGAATTATCCATTTGGGATTCATCAATAACACGTGCCCCAGCCAACGCATCTTCTAATTTGGCTATACGCATTTCTAACATACCTTGCGCTTCTTTAGCGGCGTCGTATTCGGCATTTTCACTTAAAT
>CAXBID010000123.1:0-10371 GCA_963975495.1 uncultured Flavobacteriaceae bacterium
AACTTCCATAACGAGAATTCGATACCCAAGGGAATGACTATTGTGGAAGCTACATAGCTTGTCCCGATAACAATCGGGGTGACCAATAAAAAACAAATAAAATAGACACATGAAATCAAGCATAGAAATAGAGAAGAAATTAAAAAAATTAAAACCAATTTTGTTCCAAAAATATTTTGTGGACAAGATTGGGTATTTTGGTTCTTTTTCACGAAATGAACAGACAAAAGACTCCGACATAGATATTTTGGTGTCTTTTAGGAAACCACTGGGATGGGAATTTTTTGACCTTCAGGAACTTTTGGAGAATGAATTAAAGTTAAAGGTTGATTTGGTATCGGACAAAGCCATCAAAAAACAATTAAAACAGGTTATTTTAAATAGTGTTAAGTACGTATGAGCCCCATTAAAAGAGAATTTATTCTTTACCTTGAAGATATGCTTCAATCCATGCATAGGATAGAAGCATATATTGGCGACCTTGACTTCAGGACATTTAAAATAACCTACATGGTTGTAGATGCCATTGTTAGGAATTTTGAAATTATAGGCGAGGCATCAAAGAATATACCAACTGAAATACAGGAAAAATATCCTGAAATTCCATGGAGAAAAATGTACGGATTAAGAAATTTAATTGCTCACGAATACTTTGGAATTGACCATGAAATGATTTGGGAAATTGCAAAAAATAATCTGCCCCAAAACCGAATAGATTTACAAAAGGTTATAGAAAAAGAAAAAGCGCAGGGTGGTAGCAATGTATAAAGGCAACCTGCCTACAAATAGGCAGATGGACGTCTCAGTAGTAAATTAAAGGGTTGAAGCCTGCTTCAACTTTATGAAACTTGACATGAATGAAGCCCTAAATCGACCAATTTTCATAAACAAACAACACGAATCAACGTGCAAAAAACCTGCTTTTTCCTCCTTAATATATATATGCTATTCGCTTCGGAATTATTTTGTCAAAACTTACATTTAAAAATCGACGGAAGCTCAAGCTATGAAACCCAGGTTATTGATTCTACAAATTACTTGAAGGTTCATGAAAATTTTGCTTCTATTCAGCTTGAAGTTGACTCCATTCAAAAGCTACTTTACAAGAAAGGCTACATTGAAAATGAATTAAAAAATATTAACAAAAAAAACGACTCAACTTTTCTTGCAAAATTTCATTTAAAAAAGAAATTCAACACCATATATATATACTACACAAACTCTGGGGTTGACACATCTATTTTAAATTTAGTTTCCAACGCTGTTTTTGATAATTATTTCATATTGGATTTTAGTGAAGTTGAAGATGCATTAAACATTATTAACACAAGAATTACAGAACAGGGATTACCGTTTTCAAAATTAAAGCTATCTAATATTCAAGTTAAAGGAAACGATAATTTAATGGCCGATTTGATAATTGAATCAAACAAGAAAGAACGCACCATTAACGCTATTGAAATTAAAGGGTATGAAAAATTCCCGCGTTCGTATTTAAAGCACTACTTAAAAATTAAACCCAAACAAACCTTTAATTTAAGTACTATAAAGAGAAAAACAGAACAACTGAATGATTTAAGATTTGCAAATCAAATAAAACCGCCTGAGGTTTTATTTTCCAAAGATTCAACCACCTTATATTTGTACTTGGAAAAAGCTAAAAGCAACTCCTTTGATGGTTTCTTGGGTTTTGGGACAAATGAAGAAACCAATAACATAGAATTTGACGGTTACTTGAATTTAAACCTTACCAACAACTTAAACTTTGGTGAATCATTTAGGCTACTGTACAAAAGTGATGAAAATGACCAAGATACTTTTAAAACAGACATCACATTACCTTATTTATTCAAATCTCCTGTTGGTGTTGATTTACAATTACAAATTTTCAAAAGAGATTCTTCTTTCACCACCGTGAATCAATTTGCAAAATTACATTATCAAATAAACTCAAAACATAAAGTTTATGCTGGTATAATAAATTCGGAGTCAAATAACTTGCTTAATGAAAATGCTACACTGAATATAATAGACTATAAAACCAATTATTATTCTTTTGCTTACGAATACCTAAATCCTCAAAATTCCAATTTACTATTTCCTTTTAATGCTAAATTCTATCTTGAAACTAATTTTGGTCAACGCAAATTAACTAATGAATCTCAAAATCAGTCTTTATTTGCAATTGATGCCTTCAAGATTTTTAATCTAAATATCAAAAACAGTATTTATACCAGATTAAATGTTTCTTCATTGATATCAGACACTTACTTGGAAAATGAACTATTCAGATTTGGAGGTATTAATTCTATTCGAGGCTTTGAAGAGAACAGTTTACTCGCTTCGCAATACGCATTAATAAATACAGAATACCGATATCAACTAAGCAATAGTATCTACATGCACTCTATTACTGATGTTGCTTATTTTGAAAACAAAGTCCAAAATACCAAAGAAAAGCTATTTGGATACGGCTTTGGTTTTGGTCTTTTGACTAAAGCTGGCTTATTCCGATTCAATTACGCTAACGGTAAATTAGAGAATCAGAAATTTAAGCTATCAAATTCTAAGATACACTTAAGTTTGACTACAAATTTTTAGTATTTTTTTGTGTTTCTCTTAAAATTTGCACCCAAAAAGCAAATTTTAACCATTATTTATTGTTTTATTAACTTTTTATTATGATTTTTGGCATTGACTAATTCAAATAATTATAAAATGAAAACAAAGTTTAGTGGAATTCTAACGCTATTACTAGCGTTTGTTGTGCAACTAACGTTTGCACAAGAAAAGACAATTTCAGGTACGGTATCAGACAATTCTGGCTTACCCCTTCCTGGAGCAACTGTCTTAGTTAAAGGTACCGCAACAGGTACATCAACAGATTTTGATGGTAATTACTCAATTAGAGCCAACCAAGGCGCTACTTTGGTGTATAGTTTTGTTGGTTATACCAAAAAAGAAGTTGCCGTTGGTGCCAGTAACACAATTAATGTTACTTTACAAGAGGATGCTACTGCCTTGGAAGAGGTAGTTGTTACCGCATTTGGTATTAAGAGAAATCCAAATGATCTTGGTTATGCAGTAAGCAAAGTAGAAACACAAGAATTAATTGAGAACTCTGAACCAGATTTAGTGCGTTCCTTAGCAGGTAAAGTACCTGGTGTAGATGTGAACTTCTCTACTGGTATAGCTGGTGCTTCCAATAGAATTCAAATTCGTGGTAATACGTCTCTCGATGGTGGGCAACCGCTTATTATTGTGGATGGTATTGCTTTTGATAACTCTCAGGTGTCAACATCAAGTCAAACACTTGGCGGTGGTGGTTATGAGTCTGGGATATCAAATATAGACCCTAATAACATTGAGTCTATGACGGTACTAAAAAGTACAGCTGCTGCGGCACTTTATGGTTCTAGAGCTACAAATGGTGTGATTGTTATTACTACAAAATCTGGATCACTTAGAACTGGAGAATCCGTAAATAGAAAATTAGACGTTAACGTAAGTTCTGGTCTTTATTTTGAAACTATAGCTAATTTACCTGAATACCAAAACAAATATGGTAACGGTGTAAATTACGGTTATGTTAATGCCAATGGTTCTTGGGGACCTGCTTTTGACACTTTGGAAACCATTCCAACGTGGCCAAATTTATTAAATGCCTTCCCTGACCAATTTGGTCCAACTGTGCCTTATGTTGCGCAACCAAATAATGTTGAAGACTTATTTAGAACAGGGGTTGTTCAAGACAACTCTGTAAGTGCCTCATACAATGACGAAAATGGTAGTTTTAGTGTGACCTTATCAGATTTAGCACAAGAAGGTTATATTCCATTCAATACTTATGATAGAACAAATTTTTCAGCTGGTGGTACGTTTAAACTTTCAAACAACCTAACGGTAGGTGGTAATTTAAGTTATTCCAATACCGATCAGGTAGGTGGGTTCTTAGGTAATAACCAATTTCCTGGTTCTGCGTCATCATTTGCACGTGCACTTTGGCTTGGTAGAACATGGGATTTATCGCTTCCGTACATAGACCCAGTAACTGGGGGCCCTGTAGTGCCTAATGGCGGATGGGATCACCCGCTTTGGTCATGGGAAAACGATCAAATTCTTACAGGAACCGATAGAATTGTTACCGGTTTTAATGCTGCTTATACCTTTAACGACCATATTTCTGCATCGTTTAGAGTAGGTTACAATAAATATGCTCTTGAGAGAAGACAAATTCGTCACCCACAATCAAGAGCATCTGCAGCAGACGGCGGATCACTTCTGTTAGATGCTTTTACAAATGAAGATATCGAATCTACATTTTTATTGAATTTTGATTATGATTTATCTGAAGATATTGGCTTTAATGCCATTACTGGTATTAACACCTTACAAAACACCACAAAACGTGATGCCAGTTTAGGCTCTACGTTTGTAGTACCAGATATATATAATTTACGTAATACCCTTACAGTAGCTTCTCTAGTTGATTCATACACTAGATCTAGAAATATTGGTGTGTTTGCTGATGTCACTTTCTCGTATAAAGACTTTTTGTTTTTAAACGCTACAGGAAGAAATGACTGGAGTTCAACGCTCCCTTTAGATAACCGATCTTATTTCTATCCATCTGCTAGTATGTCTTTAATATTTACAGAGGCTCTTAATATACAAAGTGATGTTTTAACATTTGGTAAGCTAAGAGGTGGTTTTGCTTCTGTTGGTAATGATGCTCCTGCGGAATTTTTAAATACAACATTCGCTATTCGTGATGCTTTTAATGGTAATGCTATTGTATCAAATAGAACTTTAACAACAGAAGGACTAGGCGATCAAGAAATTACGCCAGAGTTTACAGATGAAATTGAATTTGGAGCTGATTTAGAATTTTTTAATAGACGTATTGCGGTTGATTTTAGTTGGTATAAAAAAACAACCACAGATTTAATTGCGGATGTAAGTGTGCCATCATCGAGTGGATTCCAAAGATTTAATACCAATATTGGAGAAATACAAAATACGGGGGTTGAAATTGGATTAACTCTAATTCCGATACAAACGGATAACTTTAAGTGGACCTCGTTTACAACCTTTACTAGAAACGTGAATGAAGTTACTGAATTAGTAGAAGGTGTTGATAGAATTCAACTAGCACCAAATCAAATTGCATATGCACAAGTAGGGCAGCCCTTTGGTGTGTTTTATGGTTCTCGATTTGCAAGAGATGATGACGGTAATTACTTAATTAACGAAGCTGGGGGCGGTATCATCCAAGATTTAGAAAATGGTATTGTAGGAGATCCAAATCCTGATTTTAAAATAGGCTTTATTAACAGTTTTAAATATAAAAATTTCACGTTACGTTCTCAAATTGATTGGAGAGAAGGTGGTGACTTACGTTCTATAAGTATCACATCCCTATTAGGTCGTGGTGTTACCAAAGACACCGAAGACAGAGAAAAGACCTTTATCATCCCAGGTTTCTTGGGTGACGGTGCAGGTAATCCAATTTTAGATGGTGCAGGTAATCAAATACCAAATACCACGCAAGTAGATATGAACGAATTGTATTTTTCTCCTGCAGGAGGCAATACCTTTGGAATCAACACCGTTGATGAAGGGAATATTTTCGATGCAACGGTTTACCGTTTAAGAGAGCTTAGTTTAACCTATGATTTCTCTCCTAAATTATTAGAAAAAACACCGTTTGGTAAAATTAGTTTGAGTATAGTTGGTAATAACTTGTGGTATTTTGCACCTAATGTGCCTAAATACACAAACTTTGATCCTGAAGTTACTTCTTTTGGTTCAGGAGCCATTCAAGGTATTGAAATTACTACAGCACCAACTGGTAAACGTTACGGATTTAAAGTTAACTTAACATTTTAAAAAAAAATTATGAGAAAAATAAATTTTAAAAAGTATTCTATATACTTTTTATCTACATTAATGTTAGTATCCTTTGGATGTTCTAACTATTTAGATGTAGATACCGATACAGACAGCCCAGTGGTTGCGCCTTTAGACCTATTATTAACGGGTATTATATATAACAATGTAGCACCCTTAACCGATTTTAATTTTTGGAGTGGTGACATATTACAAGTATATACGCATCAATTAACGGCTAGGGAAGAACAAGACCAATATGGCGCTAAAGCTGATAATGTTTTAGTAAATAATGATTGGAACAATGTCTATTTAGGCTTAACCGATATTGAAACATTGATATCACAAGCTAGTGAAGAAGGAAACACAATCTATCAAGGTATTGGTCAACTACTTAAAGCCTATGTGATGACAACTGCTGTCGATTTATGGGGTGACGTGCCTTTTACAGAAGCTACACAACTAACTGCGGGTATAGTAAGTCCATCCTTTGATGATGGTGAATCTATATATACAGCGGCTCTAGTACTTTTAGATGAAGGTAAAGCAAATGTAAATAGTGGTGCTGGTTTAGAGCCTGGTGCTGACGATCTCTTTTACGGCGGTGATGCTGCTAAATGGACAAGGTTTGCAAACTCCTTCAAATTGAAGTTGTATAACCAAATTAGATTATCATCTTTATATGATCAATCAGCGGTGAATGCATTAATTACTGAAGATAATTTCTTCAAAACTAGTGCTGATGACTTTCAATTTAATCATACGATCAATATAGCACCTACTGATGAGCGTAATCAATTATTTCAAAGTGCATACGGTGGGGTGCAAGTAACGAATTATATAAGCCCTTGGTTCTATGAAATATTAATGGGTATGAATCCAAATATTCATACTGGTAATCCAGATCCAAGAATACCTTATTATTGGGCGAATCAATTAGAAGATGGACAATTCCCAAGAGATCAGGGAGATGCTGAAACAGGTGACCCAAATGCTGATTATTGGGATGCTTCTACAGGTTTCTTTAGTATTCGTTTTGGTAGTATAGGTCCAGATAGAGATCATGCTGTAGAAAATGACGCGACGTTCCCAGGAATCTTTCCTTGTGGTGGGCGTTATGATGACAACGAAGGCTTTGAAAGAGACATTACAAGTGGAACGGGTGTTGCACCAAAACGTATATTGACTTATGATGAGCTTTTATATGTTCAAGCAGAAATGATGCAAGTTGGTTTGATATCTGGTGATGCTGGTGATATGTTGGAAGATGCTATGACTGCAAGTTTCAAAAAAGTTGATGAGGTTGTGGCTGGTACAGGTACTACGCAAACGGTAACCGTGGTTACGCTAGATGCAAACGGTGATCCCGTACTTGATGATGATGGTAATGAGGTTACAACTCAACAACCAATTCCAGTATTATCAGGCGAAGATGAAGTTACTGATTTTATCGATAACATTATTGCTGAATATGACGCCGCTGGTCCTGCAAAGCAGTTGGAAATCATCATGACCCAAAAATGGGTAGCAACATACGCAGACCCAATGGATCAGTACACCGATTATAGAAGAACAGGATATCCTATTTTGGCAAATCCTTTAGGTGCTTCTCCAGAGTATCAATTAGATAATGGCGATGGTTGGCCTCTTAATGATGGCTTAACCGTTCAAAATAACCTGTTCCAAACCACTTTCTTCTGGCCTCAAACAGAGTTAGATGTTAATCAAAATGCACCGGGTCAAAAAGATCCTACGGCATTTAAAGTATTCTGGGATAACTAAAAAAATAAAAAGATGAAAAATATAAAATATTTATTTTTAATATTAACTTTAGCGGTATTTACAGTATCGTGTGAAGATGACGGTGGAACTTCTAACATTGATTTAATTGAAGGCGCTGTTCCAAACATGGCTAAAGCAGACGGTTCTGAATTGTTTATTGATTTATTTAAACTTGCTGATGGAGACCCCATAACACTTGCTTTTACTGCAGAAGTAGCTCAAGGAACTCCTGCTCAAACTGACATTATTGGAAGTTTTGCAAAATCATCTGGTGAAGTCTATACTGCAACCTTATTTAGTGATGTTGGTAACTCAAAACAAGAATATACCTTAACGCCTGCACAAATCGTTGCTGCATTTTCAGAATTAAGTTCCACAGCAGATATCGAACTTGGTGATGTTTTATCCATTACAGCAAAACACACTTTAGATAATGGAACAGTTCTAAACATTATAAATCCTGATGGAACCTTTGGTGTTGGGTCTAATATTCAAACTACAGTTTTGTTTAATATTGTTGTTACATATCCTGTGGCTTGTGCAACAGAATTGCAAGGAAATTATACCTCTGTAGTATTGAGTACAAATACTACTGGTCTTAGAAGTCCGCAACCTGTTACCATTACCCAGCCATCGTTTGGAACTTATGTTTTAAGTGATGGAACAGCTGATATTTTTGGACCTGATTTTCCTATTGGGCTTAAATTTACCGATGTTTGTAATACACTATCTGTAGCGACCTCGTCCGTACAATATCCAGGTCAGGTAGACTTTATTGATAATGGAGCAACGTTAGATCCAGAAACTGGAGTTATCATCATGAATTTAGAATATACGTCTTCTTCATGCTGCGGTCTAGCTGGTATTTCATATACTTTAGAGTTAACACCAGTTAACTAAAAAGTTTTAAATATTTATTAATAAATTAAAAACCACTCAATAAAATTGAGTGGTTTTTAATTATTTAAACTAGCTAAACAGTGAAAAAACTAATGTTCATATTATTGTTTGCTTTTGTAGCTTCTGTTATATATTCCTGTAATAGTGACGACGGCATAAAACCAAATGATCCAGACCCAATTGGCGAACCTGAGCCAGAGCCTGTTAAAGAAATCACAGGAGAAAGTCTAATTTTTGATAAAGCTTTAGTAGACGATAGTTATGTTTTGCTTAGCGAAGTTACTAACCATAGGGTGTATTTAATTTCAAAAGAAAAAGGGGAACTACTCCATGAATGGAAGCTCGATTATGAACTTGGTAATGATGCAGAACTCATGCGCGATGGCAAGTTGTTGGTGGCACTTAAATCTAAAAATCCAGACCCTGAAATTAGCTTTGGCGGATATGGAGGGCGAGTTCAAATCATAAATCCCGATGGCAGTTTAAATTGGGATTTTGAATATTCAAGTGATAGTTATATCCCTCATCACGACGTAGAATTACTACCAAACAACAATATCTTAATTTTGGTTTGGGAAAAAAAGTCTAAAGCAGAGGCCATAGAAGCTGGTTATGGTGCTAATGAAAATATTGAAATTTTAGTCCCCGAAGCCATTATAGAAGTTAACCCAACCAACAATAACATTGTTTGGGAATGGCACGCTTGGGATCATTTAATTCAAGATATTGATAATACAAAATCCAATTATGGTGATGTTGCTCTAAACCCACAGTTAATTGATGTAAATCATGCGCCTAGGGAGAACGGCGACATAATGCATGCAAACGGTTTTGATTTTGATAGCGAAAAAAATCTTATCTTTCTAAGCATGAACTTTTATAACGAAGTATGGGTTATTGACCATAGTACAACAACACAAGAAGCAAAATTACATTCTGGTGGTAATTTTAACAAAGGTGGTGATCTCGTCTATCGATTTGGTAATCCCATGGCCTATAAAAACAGTAATGGGTCTCAGATATTTTTCAATAACCACTTTCCCAACCTTTTAGAAGGTACTGAAAACGGGAAAGGGAATATATTGATATACATGAATGGGAATGTTGACAGGCAGTCAAAAGTATATGAATTGAAAATGCCAAATGTCTATAGTTTAGAACCAAACATGAATAATGAGCCACAAATTTTATGGGAATATACCCATCCAGATTTGTATTCACCAATTTTAGGAGGCGCTGTAAGACTTGAAAACGGCAATACCCTAATTACCGAACCCGGTTTTGGCTTCTGGGAAGTATCACCTTCAGGTGAAGTTGTCTGGAAATTTAAAAATGACGTATTAGTTTGGAGAGGATATAACTACGCTAAAAATAATCCCGGGATAAAAGCTATTGGGTTATAAAATACTACCTTTAGCCTAATGGAAAAGCAAACACAAATATTCGGTATAAGAGCAATTATAGAAGCTATAAATAGTAATGAAACTATAGATAAAGTATTCCTCCAAAAAGGATTACATGGTAAATTGTTTAATGAATTAGAGTCTCTTTTGAGGAAACAATCTATTAACTCATCTTATGTTCCTGTCGAAAAACTGAACCGCCTAACAAAAGGCAACCACCAAGGTGCAGTGGCACAAATTTCTCCCATTGCATTCCATGATATGGAAAACTTGGTTTTAAGTGTTATGGAGTCTGGAAAAACACCTTTGTTCCTATTACTCAATCAATTAAGTGATGTCCGTAATTTTGGCGCCATTATTCGTACTGCAGAATGCACTGGTGTTCATGGCATTATAA
>CAXBID010000124.1:0-10320 GCA_963975495.1 uncultured Flavobacteriaceae bacterium
AGGGTCACTGTGTCCAAAGCCAACAAGTGTTAGTGATTTATCAATTGTAATAATACCATAATTAATTTCTGATGGATGTACGTAAATTATATCACCATTACTGGCCGCTGAAATAGCACTTTGTAAATCGCTATATTGGGCATTGGCACCAACAGAGTTGTCTACTGATGATATTTATATAAATAGTAGTAATATGCTATCGAATATTATAATTGAAAATAATTTTGTTTTCATTGTTTTTAAATTTTAAATTAATAGTTATTTGTGTTTTCGTTACTTTTTTTAGAGTGTTCTTAATACCAGCCTCTAACGTTATAAGTCATACTTTCAGGTTGGTTTTTACCATAGGCCATGCCTACATCTCTGGCTGCTTGAATAGTGTTTACTTGGACTTCTAAAACTTTTAAGTCATAATTCCAATCTCTATCGCCTAAATCTTTTACACGAGTTGCTATTTTTGCATATAATGATTTTACTTGTGTAAAACATGATGATGTTGGTTCTATATTGGCAAGTAATGCTCCCGCTGAATTTGCAGCATCAATATCTTGGTTAGCTGCCCATATAGCAGAAGCTTCATTTAATTTTACTTTACAATCTCTATTAATTGTTTTAGTATAAAGTGGTTTAATTTTAGATTTAACACTATTAAAACAATCACTTGCTTCAGGAACACTTGTTAAAGTAAATAAGGCTTCTTCAAAATTATTTTGAGCTTCTAATGATTGCGCTTTTTTAACCATAAGATTGCAGTTGTTGTTGTAATATTCTATAATTTTTTGTTTTCCGTTTGAGATAAAACGTTGAATGTCTGGGTTTTTTGGATTTACCCGTTTTAAAGCAGTCATGTAAGCTTTATTCTCATTAGTTCCAACACCTTTTAATGTAATGGATTCACTGGAGAATAAATTACCAGCAATACCATCACCTATATATAAGGTTAAATCAATATTTAAAACCACCATTGGTGGCGCAGTACCAGTAATGTTTTTACTTAGAACGGTTATATTGGGTGTTATGATAAATCGAGAATTGTATATGTTATCGCTTATGCCATTTTTAATAATAATAAGTCTTAACTTATCTTTTAGCATATTTCTCGCATGGGCTGGAATACCCTCTGATTGTTCAGAAATATAAGTCCCTAGGGTTATGCCATTATCATTTTCTTGCCCAGACATTGCCAGTGACACTAAAAACATGACGCTATATATTATTTTTTTCATCTTGAGTCTTTTTAATAATTTATTTACCACCTAAAATTATAGTGGCTCTACCAAGTCCTTTCATAACTAATTTATTAGGAATGTTATATGGTGCGTTTTTTAAGAACTTACTAAGTTCGTTCGTGTATCTCCTAGCGTCAATAGCCCTATTCTTTTCATTGTAAAGCGGAATTCTAACTTGTTCAAAAAGCGCCATACTTTCAGTTAAATCTGTTGTACTAAATCTGCCTTTTACAGTATTGTCCGCAAGCCAATCTTCTATAATATAGCCTAGTTCTTCACCACCGTATTCCGTTTCTAAATCGCCATCCCAGTCGTCCCATTTTTGAATACGAACGATAATTTCTCTGCCATTTTCAAACATATCATCAAAATGAGTTTGTAAAGATTCGGTAAAATTATCCATATGAGCTAAAACCGCTTCTGAGAGTAACACTGGCAATTCTGCTGAAAAAGATGGTGCTCCAGTACCCACAGCTGTTGCCACTTGTTTATCTGTATAGGCGTCTAATCCTTGAAGATTAAATGTTACTGATTTTTTTGGACCTGTTTTGTTAATTGTCCATGTTAGTTGTAATATAATATCTGCTTTAGCTGTTTTTTTAAAAGCATCAATTGGGCTATCACTAATGCCACTGCCAGATGATTTTGAAGTTCTAAGGTTATCTTCAGCCATATTTGAGTTTAATGTTTTAATAACTGATTCCATATTTTTAAGTGGGAATCCTCTATCGGCCATCATTCCGTTTACATGGCTAATTACCTGAACTACTTCAGCGCTTTCTTGAAAAGCTTTTTTGTAATCTGGTATTTTTACAAGCGTGCCTTGGTCATCAAAATTCATCATGTGCCCGTTTTTAACACACCAAACGTCACTTGGCACAACCATAAGTGTTGGCTTTTTGGCTTGACTAAAACCAGAAATGCTTATAAATAAGATTATAATTGAAACCCCTAACTGAAATATATTTTTCATTATTTATCTTTTTTTTGATTAAAATCCTGATGTTAAACTTCTAACTATGCCTTCGCTTTCAAGACGTTTTCTAAGCATATCAAATTGTATATTTACAATAACTCCGATTTTATATTCCCGCTTACTTACTTTTAAGCGATCACCTGCTGCAATGCTTCCATCTGTAGCAGCCGAAACATATTTTAAGTATTCTCCACCATCCAAAAAGAATTTTTCAAAAAACTCAGCAAATTCACTTTCCGTATCTGCAGACTTTACTATTGGCTTTAGAGAAGTACAACCTTGACTTCCACCTGCATATCCTTTAAAAATAATGCCATGAACTGCATTTTTCATACTTCGTGAAATAGCATGTTTAGGATTCTTTGAATATGACCATACTTTTACAAGTTTAGATCCTTGCTTTGCAATGCCTTCACATTCTAGATCATATCGCCAAATTTTGGTATCTTCGTTTGCTTTGTTTTTTTTCCATTGGGCATTAGCAGATACTGTCAATGCGAGTATGAAAATTATAGTTAAAGTATTTTTTAGTTTCATTTTTATTTAAGTTGGGTTAATTAATTTGTCTAATAAGCATTCCTGCAAAGTATTTTTTCTTAGTACCACTAAAAGTTGTGTATTCAATAGTAGATGGGTTTTCTTCATCAGCATTATATCGGTTATCCCAAATCTGGTCTTTTTCTACTTTTATAACCCCTAATCGCTCATACTCTATAACTCCATTATCATTAAGTACTTGCTCTAAAACCTCGTATTTATCTCCTTTTTCTAAGCCTTCTTTTAGCCCAATTTTTGCGGTTATAGGGTCTGAGCTTATAAGAGGGGTTTTTGTTCTAAAAACCTCATGCTTTCTTTGTAGTTTAGCTATAACATTATCAATAGCCTTTATAGTAGCATTTCTTATTAGTTCTTCGTTTGTTTTTTTAGTTAACGATGTGCTTTGCAAATCTGCCCAAGAAGTTTCTGTACCAATGTATTCTAGTTTAAAAATGTCTGTTTCATCAAAGGCTTTTTTCTTTTCAAAATCTATGTTGCTATCTTCATTCCAAAAATCATTGTAAAAGATGGCGGCTACTTCTTCATTCCAAACGAGTTTGTATAAATGGGCTCTTGTTTTAATAACATAACCCTTGCCCACAACACCTATAACTCCCGAGGTTGCTTCAGATGTAAGTGCTATGTCTGAATTACCATATTGAGCTGCTACAGAAGTAATGTTACCAAGAATTCCTTTTGCTTTTTTTGCTACCTCCTCTTTATTGGTGTAATTAAAATCATTAACAATTACAAATGTATTTTTAATTAATGCTTCGCCAGCGTCTGCTAATAGTGCAGATCCGCGTTCACTATTTTGGGCTATTTTAGCATCTAAATCTGAAGCATTATAAAAGCCTCGTTCAGCTATTAAGTCCATATTGAACCCTCCAGATTCGCTTCTATTAAACCATTTAGAAACCATGATTTTTGCAATATTTTTAGCGTTTAAGTAGTTTAGAGCTGCTAAATGCTGAAATTCTTTTTCTTCTTTGTTGTCGCCCATATTTAAATCACCTGAAATTTTTGATAAAAATCCTTTCTTTTTAGTAGTTTCTATAAGGGGGGTATAAATAAAAGAAGAATCGGTTTTAGGAATCCTTCTAAGGTTAACTATATGATTATTAAACTTATCGATTAACGGGGCGTTTATAAAAATATCTTGTATTGCTTCACTATGCTCTCTAGCATCATCGGCTATCATAAGTGTATGCAGAGAACTTCGTTTGTATTTTATATCTAAAGTGTTTTCCTGACCATAGGCTGATATTATTGATAAAAAAAATAATGCAGTACAGAAACTACTTTTTTGCAAAGAATTCATTTCAAGAGTTTATATTGATTAATAGCAATAATCACTATAACTTGTAGGAAGAATAGAGGGAAGATTTAGGGTTGGTTTTGTTATTCAATATTACAGGATATGATTTACGACTGCAATCCGTAAATTCCCGTATTTTATTTCATAGAAAGTGTTTTTTATCCAATATTTTTTACTTTGGTGGATGTAAATCGTTTTTTCATGCAAAACCAACTTTTTCTACTGTTCATTTTTTTAAATTTTTGGATTAGCACATGCCAAAATATTCAACACAAAAATGATAGTATATACATTGATGCATTAATTAAAAAAGGGGATAGTTTAAAAAAAATCAACTATGAGAGTGCTTCATCTATTTATAATAAGGCTTTGGCGATAGCTTTAGACCATAAGAAAGATGCACAAGCCTCTGTTTTGTATAAGAAAATTGGCGCTTATTACCATCGTAAAAAGAAGTACACTGTTGCAGAAAATCATTACAGAAATGGGCTGCAGTTTGATAGTATATCTATTAATGCAGCTGATTTATATTTTAACATATGTCTAATAAAACAGACTTTAGGGCAACACGATAGTATTTTACCTTATTTAGAAACTAGTTTAGACATATTTGATGATTTTAAAATAACTAAAGCAGCTTGTAATACGTTTTTAAATGCAGGTACTATTTATAAAGAAAGGCAGTTTTATGACAAGGCACTTAAATATTTAATAAAAGCATATAATGGTTATGATGCCTTAAATGATAAAAAAGAGCTAGCTGATGTTTGTTCGGTAATAGGAAATATTCAAAATCGATTACATAATTATCATCAAGCTTTACAGTATTATAAACAAGCACTAGAACTTCAAAATAAAACAAATAATACTCTGGGATTGGGTAGAACTTACATAAATATAGCTAATACATCTGATAATTTAAAAAAGTACGATTCCGCAGTTTTCTATTATAAAGAAGGGTTAAAGTTTTTAAAACCGCTTACAGCCAATAGCGCTAAAGCTAAATATAATTTGGCTGGAACATACAAAACTATTGGGCAATTGCGTTTAGCGGAGAACTACTATAAAGAATCAATCCGTGAAAAAAGAGTTTTAAAGGATACCCTCTCTATATTATATGGCTATAATGGTTTAGTAAGTTTATATTTAGAGGAAAGTGCTTTACAAAAAGCTAAAAGCTATCTAGATAGTTTAACTTCACTAGTTTCTAAAATACCAGACCAGTTTGTAACACTTAACTTTTACGAAAATAAAGCAGAATATTACAGTAAAAGTAAAAACTATAAAAAAGCCTTTGAATATCAAATTAGGCATGACAACTTATACGAAGAGATTTATGATGAAAAGCAAGCTTTAGCTGTACAAAATTTGCAAGCTCAGTTTGAATATGCTAATAAAGAAAATGAAATATTAAAGTTGAAGCTAACGAATAGTAAAAATGAGTTAAAATTAAACGAGAATAATAAAAGCCTTAGAAATAAGAATGTGCTACTTTTAATATTAGGGCTTTTAAGTACAGCTTTAATAGTGAGTTATTATTTATTCAGATCAAGACAAAAAAATATAAAGCAAGAGTTGAAAATAGAAAAACTAGAAGCGGTTTATGACGGGCAAGAAATTATAAAAAAAAGGATAGCCAGAGATTTACACGATATCATTACTACTAATTTTGATGGGCTTCGCTTACGGATATTAGCTTTAAAACGTTCTATTAAAGTTAACGAAACGATAGATGACATAACTGAGGAACTTAAAAGGATGAATCTACAAATCAGAACGGTGTCCCATAGGCTTTATCCTTTAGAAATGTACATGGGCAAACAAAAGTTTAAAGATATCATAAAATCTAGACTTAGCGAATTTCAATTGTACGGAAATGTATTTGTAGAACTCGAAAATCAATTACCAGAAGTATTAAATGATTTACCGCTAGCAGCACAAAATAATTTTTATGGTATTTTATTGGAAGTTTTGAATAACGTTGAAAAACATGCGCTTGCTACTAAAATTATAATCAAAAATTTTAAGGACACTAAAAACAATTTACATTTTGTATTCGAGGATAATGGTATTGGTATTGAAACTAACCATAAAGAAGGTATTGGTTTGCTAAACATAAAACAGCGTGTTGAAATTCTGGAAGGTTCCTGTGAAATAGGTAAAACCGAATTTGGAACACAAGTGCATATTAATTTTCCAATACATAAGGCATCATGAAAATAATTCAATCTGATATTTTAATCGTAGACGATTCCGTTATTTTTTCACAGGGGCTAGTGTCTTTATTAGAACAATTCCCAGATTATGTTAAAAGCATTAATGTGGCACATAACTATCAACAGGCTTTAGGTATATTGTCTATGGAGACAGTAACCCTATTGATATTGGATTTAAATTTTGAGTCTGATGATTACAATGGGTTAGATATTGCAAGAAAAGTAAAGGCGTTCTATCCAAAAATTAAAATTATTATCCTTACACAGGAAGCAAAAATAGACAACTATGAAGTTTTGTTTAATGATATTGATGTAGATGGTTACCTCGATAAACAATTAGGCATAGAGGAAACGCTTGGGGCTTTAAATGCTGTAACGAATAACGAGAAATATATAGACAAAAACATCAAAGCGATGCTTGAGATAGGCAAGTGGCTCAATATTTCAAATAGAGAAAAAGATGTTATCAACCTATTATCTAATGGGCTTACACAAAAAGAGATTGCAGACCAATTACATATTAGCAACCGTACTGTTGAGACACATATAAAAAATTTAACAACCAAAATGGATGCAAAAAACACTACTCATTTAGTATCGATTTATACAAAGTATAAAACTGGAAATAGAGAAAATAATAGTTAGCTTTTGAAATCAAAATACCTGTTCCAGATTAAAAACCTTGGAACAGGTATGTTAACTGATTTTAAATTAATTAGAATCAATCATTGGGCTCTGCAGGAGGGTTTAGGTCTTCTTTCTCCGGATCTGTGTTCACTGTTTCAGTAACCTCATCATCTAACTGTTCTGCGGTGCAGGATGCAAACCCTAAACCTAATACAATCGCTAAAAGCGAAATTTTCAATACATTTTTCATGATATAATAATTTTATAATTACATCACAAATGGAGTATTTAATGAGGAACAAGTTTAGACACGTCTGGACACGAGGGACATGTCTAATACTAATTTTGCATATGATATACTTTTATATACCTTTACTACATGCAAAAACTTACTCGACAAGATGTTCCAGCTTTTATATATTTAATTGAGAAAATTGAACATAAAATTGATAATGAACAAGAGCAAGTAGTTAATCTATTTAGTTTTATTTCAGATAAGAGTTATAGCGACTCAAGTTTAAGAGTTTCTGAAAAGACTGTTAGAAGGGCTTTTAGACTATATGAAAATTTTTATTCTGAAAATATTGAAGACAAACATTATGTTAAGCCAACCGAGAGAACTCTTAATTTGCTTGCATCTTTTTATAACGGCAATGATACGTCATTACTATTAAATTTATTCAAATTTAGCACCTTTAAAAAGCGTTATCAGACAGAAATTACAAGTTTCTATGCCATCAATAAGCCAGAAAAAGAAAATTTAGATATTATTTTTAAAGAAGCACCACAAAAAATTGAAAGACTTAAAGATTATAAAAATGAATTAATAGATTTACTAGAAGAATTAAAAGAAGGGACTTTAGAAGATTTTATTAAATACTTGGCTGCAGAATCTATTGCTAAAACAAATCAAAATATAGATTATGATACAATAAAACACGAGCTAATTGAGTTTACAGAAAGACGTTTAAAACAAACTGAAAAAAAATACAAACGAGTTTCTTTCTTATATGGAATTTTTGGTAGCATTATACTGTTTTTTATTCCTGTCCCGCGATTTGATGATTTAAAAAGTTATGTCATAAATACATTCATTGCTCACCATACTGATTTAGAAATTGAGGATAGTGATTTTGACGATGATGATTTTGATGACGATGATTAATTTGAGATAAGAAATTCTGAAAAAAAGTTAAATCACTTCATTATCAGTAATGCTTTTTTTTATCTAAATTAAATCTTGTTTTAACTCTTTTTAAATGGTATTTGTTGTTAATAATAACATTTTCAAGATAAAAGAAGAGTCCCATATAAATAAGGTTTAAGTTATTTCCGAAAACAAAATAAATTAGTATCCCTATTAATGCTAAAGATATAATATACTTAGCACCCCCAATAAGACTCCCTATTATAGGAAGTCTAAAAATGAGGTTTTTGCGCTTACTTTGTGGTGTAAATATAAGATAAGAAAAAAAGAAAAATATGCTAAATAAAAACAGTATTAAAGACAAAGAAATAGTTAAACTACCATTCTCAATAGATAGATAAGCATTTAAAAGAATAAGAAGGCTTGGGGTTTTTGAGCTATAAATAGTTTTCTTAGAATTATTATAAAAATCCCCAATAAGGATAATTTTATCTCTAGTAAGTTCATCAAATTCAACGTTTTTACGAATCACTATTCTTCCTAAATCTAGGATGCTACTTGTAGATGGTTCAACAAATTTTTCAACCGTATAATCATTAAATATATAGGAGTTGTTCAATTTGCTTAAAAAAAACCCATACTTAATATTCGTTTGGTTTAAATCTTCATACATTTTTAAGGGTATTGATTTCAAGATTACAGAATCTGATTTTTCTAATAATCTGTATTTACTTAAATTCCCAGAAGGCATATAAATTGAAGCTAACCCATAATTTAAATTTTCATATCCTGAAACTATACTTTGATTTGGGTTTCCACGAGCAACAACCATTCTTTTTGTTTTTAACATCTCATTGGAGAGTGAATCATCAATTGGAGAAGCTTGATCAAAAACTAAATTACATATCACATATTTATAACTATTAGTTTTATTAAGTAACCTAAATAAGTCTAATAATTTTTCTCGATCTGTAATGTCAATATTTCCTTTTGGGTAAATATATCCATTAATATTTTGGTAATGATCTACTAGCATTCTATCATAGCTCGTATTTATAATACGATACTTCTGAATAGAAACCTCATTATGAGATTGTGTAGCTTCTTTAATTATAGGCCCTAAATAAAAAAGCTTACTAGTGTTTCCTGGAAGAATATGACTTTTTTGTATCAAAAAAAAAATAACAAGAGAAATGATAGCATTTACTACAGAGAAAATAAATCTATATCGTATTATCATTTAGAGTTTTAAATCTTGAATATTAATATCTTTACCATACATATTTATAAAGTAATTTTCTAATTTCTTAGAAATTAACTTTTTAGAATAATTATTGTTTAAATAAAAGCTTTTTAGTGACAAAAGCTCTTTTTTTATATCCTCTATGTCTTTGAGATAATAGATGAGTTCAACTGTATCGTTATTATTAGAAGACTGCTTGTATCGTATTTCTCCTTTAATTACTCTTGATGAATTGCTCTTAACATTTTTAAGATTTATTGTATTTGAATTAATGAGTATAGTATTTTCTCTTATAATGTTAAGTTTTTTTGTCAAAATGTTATTTTCATTATAACAGTTAAAATAGTAATAAGAACTCTCATTCTTAGGAATTTCAAAAACTCTAATTTTTTTAGAATTTAATAATTTACTTTTGTTGAAAAATAAATAAGAAATGCCATCATCATGACTTCGAGTAGGTAAGTTCTCAATAGACTTTAAATTCTCTAAGAAAGAAAGTGATAATTTTTTTTTTTGAGAAGATCTATTAGCTTCATATGGAGAAAGACATAGTTCGTTACGTTTTGAACTCCAAACAATCACATAATCTTTTTGATTTGAAAAGTGAATTTCAGGATTATTTCGTACCCTATCATTTGCCTTAACGGTTTTTCCTGTATTACTATATGTAACGTTTCCAATAACGTATACTATATCAAAAAACTCTTTTTCTTCTTGGGAAAACAAAAGTATAGGAAAATATATTATAAAAATAAAACGTAGCATTTTCAAATATAAAGACTTAAATTTATTTATGCGATAGCATATTAATTTTTAATATTAAAACAAATATCCTAATAGAAATCCTTCGTACTATGAAAAAGAACTTTTTTCTGGTCATTTTTTTTATCTTCTACTTCTTTAATTTAGAGGCTCAAGTTGCTGAGAAAGTTTCTCAAACTAAACTTTTAAATGATGTTTATAAAGCTCAAGAACTTATAGAAACTAAAAAATATGATGAAGGATTAGAGCTTCTCTTTACTATTAG
>CAXBID010000125.1:0-10304 GCA_963975495.1 uncultured Flavobacteriaceae bacterium
TAACTCTTTAGATTTAATTTTTTAAGAAGTTCTGAATTACTTCCAGGAATCGTCAACAATATTACCAATTTTGGATGTTTTGTAGATGTTGGTATTAAGGAAAGTGGCTTGATTCATGTGTCCAATCTTTCAGATAGTTTTGTAAAAGATGTAAACGAACATGTAAGTCTGCATCAACAAATTATTGTAAAAGTTTTGGAGGTTGATATTCCGCGAAAGCGCATACAACTAAAACTGTATAAATAAAAATGCTCAAAATAGCTTGCCACAATGTATATAAACATCCATTACCAGAAGGCCATCGCTTCCCGATGCTTAAATATGAGTTGTTACCACAACAACTTTTACATGAAGGCACTTGCACGCCAGAAAATTTTTTTGAGCCAGAACATATGCTTGATGAAACGCCTATTTTGGCAGTTCACGATGCTGAATATTTTTATGATTTATTGAATATTACTTTAGATAAACGTGCAGCAAGAAAAATAGGATTTTCTTTAAGCGAAGTTTTAGTTGAAAGAGAAATTACAATTGCAGATGGTACTATAAAAGCCAGTGAATTTGCCTTAAAACATGGTATCGCCATGAATATTGCAGGTGGCACGCATCATGCCTATGCCGATAGAGGAGAAGCTTTTTGTATGCTTAACGATCAAGCAATTGGAGCGCGTTTTCTTCAAAAGAACAAATTAGCAAATAAAATTTTAATAGTTGATTTAGATGTACACCAAGGCAACGGAACAGCGAAAATTTTTCAGGAAGACACTTCTGTTTTTACATTTTCTATGCACGGAAAAGGGAATTACCCATTTAAAAAAGAACAAAGCAATTTGGATATTCCTTTAGAAAATAACACAGATGATGGCACGTATTTAAAAATTTTAAAAGAGACTTTGCCAAAGCTTATTGATGAGCAAAATCCTGATTTTATCTACTATTTATGTGGAGTTGATGTTTTAACTTCAGATAAATTAGGGAAACTTGGTTTAACTCTCAGTGGTTGTAAAGAGCGTGACCGTTTTGTATTGCAAACTTGTAAAAACTATAATTTACCAGTTATGTGTTCTATGGGAGGCGGTTATTCGGCAGATATTAAAGTTATTATTGAAGCGCATGCGAATACGTTTCGGTTAGCGCAGGCGATTTTCTTTTAATAAAAAATACGCTAGGGTTTACCTAACGCATTTCTATTACACCCACTTATTTTTACAGAGAAAATAGTATTACAACAAATTATTCAATCGATTTCGAAACCAGTTGTTCTTCGTCTTTTCAACCTCCTTTTTTACAACCGTTTCTTTCACTTTGTTTTTGTTGTTGTGCGTTTTACGTTTTCTAACAACTCGTGCAATTACATCATCAACATAGTTGATAAACTCTTGGTTTAGAGCGTGCATTTTGGCTTCCTGCAAAACGTTTTCTGCTATATCAAAATCCATTATTGCTTCATACAAATACCCTTGAACCAACAAAATATTTGCTTTACTAGTTCCTTTAAAGCGTAATGCAAAAGCTATTAATTTCTCGGCCTCTGCATAGTATCCACGATTAATTAAAAGACGAATATAATCTGGGTATATCTCTTGGTTTTCAATATCGGCAGCAATGGCTCTTTCGTAGAGAGAGGTCTGAACAGCCTTTAAGCAGTTCAGGGTGAGGCAAAAAAAAGCATCCAATGTTTTGGACGCTCATATAATTATAATAGTTTTCTTAATTATTATCTATTCATATTCCTAATTTGGTCCACAAAAGTATCCAAGTCCACACCATTATGTACTAATGTTAAAGCCTTATCAACTATATATTTTACGTTTACAGCATGAAACCCAAGCCCAACAGCAATTTTATGCAAAAGCTTGTGTTCAGGATCACCATTAATTTGGTCAACATGCACCATACGTGCTAAATCGTACAAACGTTCTAAACGTTTATCGTAAGATACAGGCGGGTTAATGGGGTGCGAATTATAATTCTTTAAAATTAATTTATAATCCCCTTCGCTAATATTTAAACTACGTGCCAAACGGTCTAAAAACGCCTGCTCATCAGGAGTAATTATTCCATCATCCATCGCTAAACGAACTATGGCAGCAAAATGGCTCTCATTTCGCTTTTTAAACCCACTATCAAATAAATCTGAATACGACATATATTTTATTGTTTTACTCGCTGCAAACGTACATATTTTTTTTAAGAATATAAATTGAAAGTTTAGTTTTTTGAGCGTCTGCTGGCAGGTTGCCACAATCCCGATAGAATACGCAAAACACAATTTTAAAAATGTTTAGGTTTAATTTTTTATGTTTTTAAATTTATAACCACCTCGTCTTCATCCCGAAACATCGGGATGAAGACGAGGTGGCCTTCAAAAGGATGAGAATTAATATCACGAATAAGGATTCTTTCTACTTTTTTAAGGGAAGGGTAATTACGCGCTAACCAATCGTTTTTAAATAGCAAAACTCAAAGTTTTAAACTCAAAACCTTTTTCGCTAAAATAGTCCAACACTTTAGGTAAAGCATATTGCATATTTTTTGATGCTTTAACGCTATCATGAAATACAATAATACTTCCGCTTTTAGCTTTTGAAATTACATTATTTAAGCACGTTTCTGGCGAAACGGTTTTATCCCAATCAAAAGATAATATATCCCACATAACTATTTTATAGTCCAACGCCATCAGTTTCTTGCCTTGTTTAGGTGTCATTTGACCGTAAGGTGGCCTGAATAAATTCTGAATTCTGAATCCTGAATTCTGAATTTGATTATCGATTATTTTTTGGGCTCTAGAAACTTCCTCAACATAATCCTCAATTTTAGTTTTCCAACCTTTTACGTGGTTTTGGGTATGGTTTCCAATAGCATGTCCATCCTTCAATATACCTTGAAAGATTTTTGGATGCTTTTCAATATTGTTTCCAATACAGAAAAAAGTAGCTTTGGCACCAAAGTCTTTTAAGGTATTTAAAGTCCAATTTGTAATTTCTGGAGTGGGACCATCATCAAAAGTGAGATAAATAGTTTTTTCAGTTGACGGGATGTCCCAAACATAGTTTGGGAACATCTTTTTAGCAACTATTGGTGTTTTTACAGGTGTTAAGGTCACGCCTTACATATTGTTTAATTTGAACTATCACTTTCTATTTGTAAACCGCTATCTACAGGAATATCTTTGTCAGTAGGTGGTGTGTACTCATCTTCTTCTGTTTCGCCACCGTAAAAATGTTTGAATAATTTTAAATAATTATTAAACGTTTCGCCCTCGGTTTCAGCAAATTCAATATCATATTCAATAAGCACATCAACTAAACCTTTATAACGCTGAATATCAGTGTATATATCTTCGAAAAGCTTTTCCTGACTATCGGTTTTTAAACTGCCATAATACGCTAAATTTTCTTGATATTTAGTAGATACATCTTTAAAAAGCTGGCGTGCTTTTTCTTTGTTTCCAACTTCATAATAACCACTAATATAAGGCTCTAATAAGGTGTAATAACCAAAATAGTCAACAGGCATATTTTCCATGGCTATGTCTGCTATTTCTTCTGCTTTTTCTAATTTATCTTCATTAATAAGTTGCTCCATCAAACGTGCTAAATTACTTCTATAGGTAATAGCGTTTTTGCGAGTTTCAACATCGTGATAAATATCTGGACTTCCACTATTTCCCCAGTCCCAGTTTATAACTTTCCCGTACATCAGGTCGCTGTCAACACGCCCCATATCAAACGGATTTGATCGATCAACTTCAGTTTTTATGGGCACTAATTTGTAGCACATGCCATCTAGTTGTAAATAGTCCTTCATCCACAAATAGTCATCATCACCAAAACTTCCACCAGTAAAACAAATAGGACGTTTCCATTCGTTATTCGCCACAATATCAAGCATCAACAACCTGTTCTTATAAAGTGCACCACCATCAACTTTTATATCAATATAGGGTACTATTTTATCAGCATCTTTTGGTTTTACAATACCAGATTTTAAAGCATTTTCTTTATTTACAGGGATTCGTAAATGGCGTGTTGGTAGGTAACTGGCATTTAAATCCTGACTTCTAACCTGAGATAAATCAACTCCTTGTTGTTGTAAAACGTATTTATATTTCGTCTTAGGATTATCACTAGCAATAAAATCTAAAAATTGCTTGACTTCTAAAGTATCTGCAATAACTTCCTCGATAACTATGTAATCGTTAGTGCCGTATTTATATAAATCATGAGTGAGTTGAGAGGGTACAGGGTCGCTTTCATAAGCTTTACGTTTCATTTGGTCTATATACCAATCGGTCTGAAATAAACTGGTATTAACAACGCGCACATCGGTTCTGTAACCTTCAATTTCTTGAGCATACCAAAGTGCAAACGTATCATTATCCCCAATGGTGAATAGAATAGCATTTTCATCACAAGAATCTAGATACTTTTTTGCCATAGCCCTTGCAGTATATTTTCCAGAACGGTCATGATCGTCCCAATTGTTTGCGGCTAAAATTCCAGGAACCAAAATTAAGCAGGCCACGGTAATAATAGGTGCTGCGAGCTTCTTTGGTAAGTAATTTTTCAGTGTATCGTAAATAGCATAAACCCCAAAACCAATCCAAAGTGCAAACACGTAATAGGACCCTACCACCGAGTAATCACGTTCGCGAGGTTCAAAAGGACGCACGTTTGTATAAACTTGAATAGCTATTCCTGTAAAAAGGAAAAAAACAAGCATCACCCAAAATAGTTTTTTGTCTTTGTTATATAAAAAGAAGAAACCAATAAGGCCTAAAATTAACGGCAATAAATAATAGGTGTTTCTGGCTTTATTGTTTTTAATATCACTTGGTAAATTATCCTGTGAGTAGCCTAAATGCCATTCATCAATAAATTTTATACCAGTAATCCAGTTTCCATGATTATCATACCTGCCTTGAATATCATCCTGTCTTCCAGAAAAATTCCACATAAAATAACGCCAGTACATATACCCCAATTGGTACTGAAACATATAAACTATGTTACTGGCCAAAGATGGTTTTTCAATTTCAATTAAACTTTTTTCCTTTTTAAGAAAGTTGTTATAATCTTCATAATCAACATTGCCTTGAGCCACTTGATTTTTAAAATCGTTTATTTCAGACTTGTATTTGGTTATTTGGTTTAGGGCATAAGTATTAGCTTGATCTTCGGTAGCACCAGCATTAATAGCTTGTCTGTAAAATGTGTTTTGAGCACCAGGTTTAACTTTAAAATCCAAATACCCGGAAAACAGCATATAATTTTCAGCATGTTCCGTACTCCACATACGAGGCAGAATAGAAGCATGTTTAGAATTGTAGTTTTGTTTTGCGTTCTTGTAATCGTTAACAATGACATATTCCCCTTTTTCTTTATCCTTTTCATATTTAGGTTTATCATCTACATAAGGATTGTTATCATCTAAATAGGCGTATTGGTCAGTAAATTGAGGCCCATAAAACAAATGTGTTTCTGGGTACTGTTCTAAGTTATAATAAGCTAAAAGTTCTCGCGCACTTGATGGATTATTTTCATTAATAACCACATTGGCATTGGCGCGAATAGGAAGCATTAACCATGTAGAAAATCCAATGATTACAAAGGTTAAACAAAGAATACCTGTGTTTAAATGTGTGTATTCCTTTTTTCTTGTATACTTTAAACCGTAATAGATAATGCTTACTAAAAGTAAACCAGCAATTACAGAACCTGAGTTAAAAGGTAGCCCAATAGTATTCACAAAAAAGATTTCGAAGGCACTAAATATTTTAAGAATGTTTGGCGCTAAAAGTTTAAAAACAAACAACAAAACACCAACCGATACGATGTTGGCAATGATGAAGTTTTTAATGGTAACGTCTTTATAGTTTTTAAAGTAATAAATAAGACCAATAGCAGGGATAGTCAATAAGCCCATAAAGTGCACCCCAAAAGAAAGTCCAATAACAAATGCTATTAAAATGAGCCAACGGTTACCACGGGGTTTATCCATCTCTTGTTCCCAACGTAAACCTAGCCAGAATAAAACAGACATAATTAAAGTTGCCATAGCATAAACCTCAGTTTCTACAGCATTAAACCAAAAGGAATCGGTAAACGTAAACGCTAAACTACCCACTAAACCGCTGCCTAAAATAGCTAGTGCTTGGTTTTTATCAATAGCACCTTTATCAGCAATTAATTTTTTAAGTAGAATGGTAATAGTCCAAAACATAAACAGAATAGTAAATGCGCTAGATACGGCACTCATCATATTCATCATAAAACCAACTTGGGAAGGCTCCAAAGCAAACATTGAGAAAAAAGCACCCAACATTTGAAAAAGTGGTGCTCCAGGTGGGTGGCCTACTTGTAGTTTTGCCGATGTTAGTATGTATTCACCTGCATCCCAAAAGCTTACAGTAGGTTCAACAGTTAAACTATATGTTATAAAAGCTATTAAAAAAGAAAACCAACCTAAAACAGTATTCCATTTTTTATAGTTAAAATGTGCCATGTATGTCTATGTTTATTTGCTTTGGCGAATTTAATAATAAATATGAAATGACGTGTAACTATTTAGTTAGTCTTAACATATATCATTAATTCGGGAGCTATTAAGTTCAAAATATAATAGTAAACGTAAAAAGTTAGAAATAATTTTTTAAAAAAGGTAGATTATTTTTCGAAAAAATACTTGCGCAGATAAAACTTTATACTAAATTTGCACCTGCTTTAGCGAGCGGTAGCCGCTAAATTACACATTGGCCTATGGTGTAACTGGCAACACGTTGGTTTTTGGTACCAAAGAGTCTAGGTTCGAGCCCTAGTAGGCCAACATAATTGAAGTCCTAATCATGAAAGTGGTTGGGATTTTTTTTGTTTCTACCTTAAATTTTTGGGTGCCTGCCGGTAGGCGGGTCTTTCTGCGAAGCAGTCCTGAACTTGTTTCAGGATCTCAATTATCAATATACTTCTTGCTTCAAAAATAGTTTTAGTTCTTAGAGCTTCCCATAAAGGATATCGCATCAATCCCTAACGCACCTATCCGCCCCGCCAGCTTACAACAAAAACACGATTCAATTTATTTCTGCTAAAAACGCTGTTTTTTAAGTAAACCTATCCATTATTACAGTTGAGCATTCATATTCTTATTTGCGATAATTCGTGAAATTCGTATCAAAAAACTATATTTACCACATGCAAATTCCAAAAGGGAAAAAAATATATTTCGCCTCAGATAATCATTTAGGCGCACCAACAAAAGAAGCATCTCTAACACGCGAAAAAAAGTTTGTAGCTTGGTTAGACGACATAAAACACGATGCCGCAGCTATCTTTTTATTGGGCGATTTATTCGACTTTTGGTTTGAGTACAAAACCGTTGTTCCCAGAGGCTTTACCAGAACATTAGGCAAACTTGCCGAAATATCAGATTCTGGAATCCCAATTCACTACTTTGTTGGCAACCACGATTTATGGATGAACGGCTATTTTGAAGAAGAGCTAAATATTCCTGTTTACCATAAACCCAAAGAATTTGCTTTTAATAATAAAACCTTTTTTATAGGTCATGGTGATGGTTTGGGACCTTATGATAAAGGTTATAAACGCATGAAAAAAGTGTTTACCAATCCATTTTTTAAATGGCTTTTTAAATGGGTACATCCTGATATAGGTATGCGCATAGCACAGTATTTATCTGTAAAAAACAAACTCATTTCTGGTGATGATGATGCTAAATTTTTAGGTGAAAAAACCGAATGGCTAGCCATTTACAGCAAACGAAAACTTGAAGAAAAACACCGCGATTTTTTTGTGTTTGGTCATAGACATTTGCCTTTAACTATTGACTTGGGAAGCAATTCAAAATACATAAATCTCGGCGATTGGATAAGCTATTATACTTATGGTGTTTTTGATGGAGAGCATTTTGAGTTGAAGGCGTATTAATCTTCATTTTCGTATTCTTCCAAATCCTTAGTTAAGTCTAATTTTCTAAATGAAGGCGAAACCAACCCAGTGGTTACAACGGTTATCAAAGTCATGGTGCCTCCAAAAACCACTGCGGTAACCGTTCCCATAAGTTTTGCTGTTAAACCACTTTCAAAAGCACCCAACTCATTGGAAGACCCAACAAACATTGAATTTACTGATGATACACGACCACGCATGTGATCTGGTGTTTTAATTTGTAAAATGGTTTGACGTATCACCATGGAAACACCATCGGTCATCCCACTAAAGAAAAGTGCTATAAGCGAAATCCAGAATATAGAAGACAAGCCAAAAACAATAATACACACCCCGAAACCAAATACAGCAGCCAATAATTTCATACCCGCATTTTTACTTATGGGTATATAAGCCGTAATTAGCATGGTAATAAATGCTCCAACAGCAGGGGCAGCTCGTAAAACACCAAAACCTTCGCTACCAACCTTTAAAATATCTTGTGCAAAAACAGGTAACAGGGCAATAGCGCCCCCAAACAAAACCGCAATCATATCTAGCGTCATGGCACCTAAAATCGCTTTCGTTTTAAACACAAAACGCACGCCTTCTTTTAAGCTTTGTATAACAGGTTCTCCAATTTTAGGGTTTAAAATAGGTTTTCTTTTTATCTGTAAAAGGATAAAAAAGGACAAAAGGACCAAGCCGAAAATGACACAAAGCGACCAATGCACACCCAGCCAACTAATTGAAAACCCACCAAAGGCAGGGCCTAAAACGCTTGCCATTTGCCATGTAGAGCTATTCCAAGTTGCCGCATTCGGGTATATTTTTTTGGGAACAATTAATGCGACCAATGAAAAAATAGTGGGTCCAAAAAAGGAGCGTAAAAATCCACCAAAAAATATTAATGCATAAATAGAATATAGAATCTTTTTTGTTGGCCAATTACCTATAACCTCATCCCATGTCAATAAAAACAACCCTAAACTTATCAAAGAAAAGGCAGCAATACATAAAGCCAATAAGTTTCGTTTTTCTTTTTGGTCAACAATATGTCCTGCAAATAATGCCATGGTAAATGCTGGAACAATTTCCATAAGCCCAATAATTCCCAACGATAACGGATCTTTAGTAATACTATACACCTGCCACTCAATAATAATAAATTGCATGGACCATCCAAAAACCAAAACAAAACGCACCAATAAAAAAATATTGAATTCCTTAATTCTTAGTGCTGCGTAAGGATCGGTTTTTGCCATTATTAATTATAATGATTGAGATTCGTTTTTAGTAAATAAATTTAAGTAATCACTAAATACATAAAGTCTTCCTCGTTCTGCACCTGTTACCTCTTCAATAATTTTCAACCTTTCCAAGTCTCTTAAAAGTTTATATGCTGAAGCTGGCGACTTATCTATAACCTCTGTTACAGAAGTTGCATTTACAATTGGCTTAGTATATAAATAATCTATAAGTAATTTCGCATCTGTACTTCTTCCTTTTAATGTTTTAATTTTTTCGTCAATATTTTTTTGAAGTTGTAAAATACCGTCAAATGTTTTAACCCCTTTTTGAGCTGTTTCTATAATTCCTGTTAAAAAAAACTTTAACCATTGTGATAAATCATTATGGGTTCTTACTCTCATTAAATTATCATAATAAAGCATCCTATTTCTTTCAAAAAAGTCAGATAAATATAAAATGGGTTGTTTCAAAATGCCTTTACTCACTAAGTATAGTGTTATCAGTAACCTTCCCACTCTTCCATTTCCATCTAAAAAAGGATGAATTGTTTCAAACTGATAATGAATTATTGCTATTTTAAGCAAATCAGGTAATTGGTTTAACTCATCATTTGCAAATTTTTCAATATCAGACATCAAATCATTTATTGAATTATGAGTAGGTGGAATAAAAACAGCATCATTTATTGATGCTCCCCCAATCCAATTCTGACTTGTTCTATAAGCCCCAGGTAATTTGTATTCTCCTCTTACTCCTCTTAATAAAATTTTATGAGTTTGCTTTATAAGCCTTGAAGAAAAAGGAAGCGTATGAAGCATTTTAACGGCTTCATTCATTGCTGCTATGTAATTTTGTACTTCCTCCCAATCATCTCTTTTCTCATAGGCTACATCTTCCTTACTTAAAAAAACATCTTCCATATTAGTTTGAGTTCCTTCAATTTTAGATGATTGTGTAGCTTCTTTTGCAATATGCATACTAACATATAAATCTAGATTTACATATTCTGAATACATATCTAATCTTCCTAGGTGCCTATCAGCTTTACTTAGTAAAGCAAATATTTGCATATCAGTAATTTGCCAATCTTTATTTATTAAATTAGGT
>CAXBID010000126.1:0-10226 GCA_963975495.1 uncultured Flavobacteriaceae bacterium
CAAGCTAACTTTAAAAAGAATTTCATTCTTTTGTTTTAAAACTATGGATTTCAAATCCATAGTGGTTTATTACAAGATTCCTTTTTTCAAAAGAATTGATTAATCCTCAACCAAAACCCAATCGCCTTTGGAAATTAAAGGTTCGGCTTGTTTGTATTTTAAGGTTTTGTTTTTACCATTTAAAACGTGTTTAATGGTCACACGGTCGTTACGTCCAATTTTTGGTCGGTCGCGTACAATGGTTTCTACAACTTGTTGCTGACGTTGTGTGTTTCCAGCTGCTCTATTTTGTGCAGAACGCTCATCTAAATTAGGAATTTCATCCTTTTGAACATTTAGTTTTTCTTGCTTTCTTGCTCTGGCTTCCTGAATAGTGCTTTGTGTTTCTTGAGGTAACTCACCTTTAAACAAGAATGAAATAACATCTTTATTCACTTGGTCAATCATCGCTTTAAACAATTCAAAAGCTTCAAACTTATAAATTAATAAAGGGTCTTTTTGCTCGTGAACCGCCAATTGTACCGACTGCTTTAATTCGTCCATTTTACGTAAATGGGTTTTCCAAGCATCGTCAATTATGGCAAGCGTAATGTTCTTTTCAAAGTCTGTAATTAACTGTTTTCCATTGGTTTCGTAAGCCTTTTCAAGATCGGTAACCACATTTAAACTCTTAACGCCATCAGTAAACGGCACCACGATACGTTTAAATTTATCGCGTTGTGTTTCATATACATTTTTAATTACAGGAAAAGCAATTTCTGCGTTGCGCGCCATTTTTTCCCTGTAATGCTCAAATGCTGCTTTGTATATTTTTGATGTGATTTCTTGAGCCGATAATTTTCCGAATTCTGCTTCTATAATTGGCGAACTCATTGAGAAATAACGAATCAATTCAAACTCAAAGTTTTTATAATCGTTGGCACCTTTATTGGTTTCAGCAATTCCTTCCGACGTATCAAAAATCATATTTGCTAAATCGACACGTAAACGCTCACCATTTAAGGCATTGTAACGACGTTTATAAACCACCTCACGTTGCGCATTCATAACATCATCATATTCTAACAAACGCTTACGAACACCAAATTGGTTTTCTTCAACTTTTTTCTGTGCACGTTCAATAGATTTTGAAATCATGGAATGCTGAATCACTTCACCTTCCTTCAATCCCATTTTATCCATCATTTTTGCAATACGCTCGCTACCAAATAAACGCATCAAGTTATCTTCAAGCGATACGTAAAATTGCGAACTTCCTGGATCTCCTTGACGACCGGCACGACCACGCAACTGTCTGTCAACACGACGCGAATCATGACGCTCAGTACCTACAATAGCTAAACCGCCAGCTTTTTTAACGTCATCAGATAATTTAATATCTGTACCACGACCTGCCATATTGGTTGCAATAGTAACCTGCCCCGTTTTACCTGCTTCGTCTACAATTTCAGCCTCTTTTTTATGCTGTTTTGCATTTAAAACATTGTGTGGTATTTTACGAATGCTCAACATTTTACCAAGAAGTTCAGAAATCTCAACCGATGTTGTACCTATTAAAACCGGACGACCAGCTTCAGATAGTTGAGTAACATCATCAATTACCGCGTTATACTTTTCGCGTTTTGTTTTATAAACTAAATCCTCTTTATCATCACGGACAATAGGGCGGTTGGTTGGAATTTCAACAACATCCAATTTGTAGATTTCCCAGAACTCGCCAGCTTCGGTAACCGCTGTACCCGTCATACCAGACAATTTACGGTACATTCTAAAGTAATTTTGAAGTGTTACCGTTGCAAAAGTTTGTGTGGCATCTTCAATTTTTACGTTTTCTTTCGCTTCAATAGCTTGGTGTAATCCGTCAGAATATCGACGACCGTCCATAATACGACCGGTTTGCTCATCAACAATCATTACTTTATTTTCCATTACCACATATTGGGTATCTTTTTCAAATAAGGCATAGGCTTTTAAAAGCTGATTTAAAGTATGAATACGTTCAGATTTTACGCCGAATTCTTTAAACAACTCTTCTTTTTCATTCGCTTCATCTTCTTTTGAAAGTCCTTTTTCTTCAATTTTAGCAATTTCAATACCAATTTCTGGCATCACAAAAAAGTCTGGATTATCTTTACCAGAAATATATTCAATCCCTTTATCGCTTAATTCAATCTGATTATTCTTCTCTTCAATTACATAGTATAATTCCGCATCAACCTTTGGCATTTCGCGGTTGTTATCCTGCATGTAAAAGTTTTCGGTTTTTTGAAGTAATTGTTTTACGCCTTCTTCACTTAAAAACTTAATAAGGGCTTTGTTTTTTGGAATACCACGATAAACACGTAGCAGTTGAAAACCACCTTCTTTAGTATCGCCGGCTGCAATTAATTTTTTAGCCTCGGCCAAAACGCCTATTAAATACTTGCGTTGTACAGAAACAATATCTTCAACTTTAGGCTTCAACTCATTAAATTCGTGGCGGTCTCCTTTTGGAATCGGTCCAGAAATAATCAACGGTGTACGTGCATCATCAACTAAAACCGAATCTACTTCATCTACAATACCATAGTGGTGCGGACGTTGAACCAAATCATCTGGCGAATGTGCCATATTATCACGTAAATAATCGAAACCAAATTCGTTGTTGGTACCATAAGTAATATCGGCATTGTACGCTTTTTTACGAGCAGCAGAGTTAGGTTGGTGATAATCAATACAATCTACACTTAACCCATGAAACTCAAAAATAGGCGCCATCCACGCGCTATCACGTTTTGCTAAATAATCGTTAACCGTTACTAAATGCACACCTTTACCGGCCAAAGCATTTAAGTAAACAGGAAGGGTTGCTACTAAAGTTTTACCTTCACCAGTTTGCATTTCGGCAATTTTACCTTCGTGCATGGCAATACCACCAATAAGCTGCACATCGTAGTGTACCATATCCCAAACAATGGGTTTACCTGCGGCATCCCAGGAATTTGCCCAAACCGCTTTATCCTCGTCAAGGGTTACGTATTCCTTATCGCCTGATAAACTTCTGTCAAATTCATTAGCCGTTACGGTAATGGACGTATTATTTACAAAACGTTTAGCCGTTTCTTTAACAACAGCAAAGGCTTCGGGTAAAATAGCGTTCAAAACGTCTTCGGTAATTTTATAAGCATCGTCTTTTAACTTATCAATTTGCTCATAAATATCTTCGCGCTCATCAATATCTTCGGTGTTTTCGGCTTCCTCTAATAAGCTAGCCGTTTGCGCATCAATAGCGGCGTTAGCCTCAGCAATTTTAGCTTTAAACTCGTCCGTTTTGGCTCTTAGTTCATCGTGCGAAAGTGCCTCTAAAGCAGCTTCAAAGGTTTTAATTTTATCAACTAAAGGTGAAAGGGCTTTAACATCTTGTTTCGATTTATCGCCAACAAATACCTTAAGTACAGAATCTAAAAAACTCATGTGTGTATTTTTATATGTTATCTAGGAAATCCCTAGTTATGTTCAGTTATATTATCAAGCCTTTCAAAAAGGCACTCAAAGATACATTTTAGAACAAAAAAAAGCCTCAAATCGAGACTTTTTTATCTATGCTTTATGCCATATTATTTAATATTCATCCTCATTCCACAGATAATCCTCATCTGTTGGGTAATCTGACCAGATTTCCTCAATCGAATCATACGAATCACCTTCGTCCTCAATCGATTGCAAATTTTCAACAACTTCAAGAGGTGCGCCCGTTCTAATGGCGTAATCTATCAATTCGTCTTTTGTTGCTGGCCATGGTGCATCACTTAAATAAGATGCTAATTCTAAAGTCCAATACATGTGTTATGCGTTTAATTTTTTGCAAAAATAAATTTTTAGTTTAAACACACAAGGAAAAAATGAATTATTTCATATTTATTTAAACTTTTATTTAAAATTAAGATAAAGTAAAAGATTTAAGTAAACATCAACCGCTTCGCTTTCAATAAAATAATCTTATGAATTTGTCTCAAATGTATTCATAATTTTTTTTATCTCATTTAATCATTAATTTTAAGAACGTATCTTTTTGTACTCTAAACTCTTGAAACTTATTCTTGTTTTGTTAATAATTACAAGTTGTTTTTGGTGGTTTTTATTTTGGGCGTTACCCTATCGGGTCGGGCTTTCCGCTATATCTTTCTGCGAAGCAGTCCTGAACTTGTTTCAGAATCTCAATTATCAATATACTTCCAGTTTCAAAAATAGTTTTATTTCTAAAAGCTTCACAAAAAGGATGCCGCTGCAATCCCTAACGCGGGGGTCAGTCCTCAGTTCTCAGTATTCAGTCGACAGTCCTCAGTATTCAGTCATTTGTTTTCTGTAAACGCTTTTAACTTCAAGCTCCTGTCTTCGGTCTTCCAGCTTCGTGCTTCAAAAAAAAAATCATTTTTTCTCAGGAATCCACTTAATTTCATTTGCTTGTAAGTCAGAGGACAACTTTCGTGCCAATACAAAAAGATAGTCAGATAGACGGTTTAGATACATCAAAGCGTTGGCTTCAAAAGGTTCTAAATCGTTCAGTGCCGAGGCTAAACGTTCGGCTCTGCGGCATACACAACGTGCTATGTGACAGAATGACACGGTTTGATGGCCGCCAGGAAGCACAAAATGCGTCATGGGTGGTAAAGCCTCATTCATGGTATCCATTTCTTTTTCCAAAAGGGCAATATTTTTTTCCGATATTTTTTCAATATTTAAGCGTTCTTTTCCATTTTTTAAAATAGCCTTTTCGGGGTCGGTGGCTAAAATAGCACCGATAATAAAGAGTTTATCTTGAATATCAATAATAACATCTTTGTACTTCTGATTAATATCTTGGTCCCGAATTAAGCCTAAATGTGAGTTTAATTCATCAAGCGTTCCGTAGCTTTCAATACGTATATGGTGTTTAGGTACGCGGGTGCCTCCAAATAATGCCGTGGTGCCTTTATCGCCTGTTTTAGTGTAGATTTTCATATTACGAAGTTAAATGATTTCTCGCAAAGGCGCAAAGGCGCAAAGTTTTATATGCTAATCTTTATGGTTTTTTGCCACAAATTCCCGAATGCTTTTCTTTGCCATTGTGCTTCTTTTTATAATATATTTTTTTACCCTCGTTCCTTTTGTTAGTATTTAAATCTGGTTGAAATGATATCACTATTTCGCCACAGTCTAAAATGTAAAGTTTTTATTTCCAAAAGAACTATAAAATTATAATTTTAACCATAACAACTGAAAACTGCGACTGAACACTGAGACTGAACACTGCGACTGAACACTGCCAACTCATTTCAAACTCTAATAACAAAATGCTCCTTAACCTGCTCTTTTCTAAAAAAAACAAAACCCCAAAAAAACGTATCAATAGTAATGGTCACTTTTGGGTGTTGTTTTATAGCTTCCCAGGCTTCAGTCATCCCTTTACTCCAATAAATATCATCAAAAATAAAAACAGAATCGTTGTTTGCGGTTTCCAATAAAGATTCAAAATAGCTTAAAGTGGCTTTTTTTTGGTGGTTGCCATCAAAGAAAATAAGATTGTAAGTTTTCGATTTTAGTTTGTCAATCTCAACATTAAAATTATCAGTAATAACATGAATATTTTCTAATTTATTACTTTTCAAATTACTTTTTGTGAATTCTGAAATATTGGGACAGCCTTCAATAGTTGTAATTTTTGAACTAGGATTTCCTAAGTGCATCGCATGGGTTGCAATGCCTAAAGAAGTTCCTAATTCTAGTATGTTTTTGGGTTTAAAGTACTTAGTAACTCTATATAAAAGTTTAGCTCTTTTATTTATGGTTCCTGCATTTTTTGAAAGTTCTGATACCGTGCGTTCTTGTTGTTTCACAACGTGAGAACCCGCACCCAAATCGGTAACCTTGATTTTTGTTGTGTTTTTTAAAAGTGCTTTTCTATAGTTTATTATGGTTTTATAGTCAGAATAAATACGTTTATCATAAAAACATGTAGTCACTAAATCATAAACAAAAGGGGAGTGCACACCGTGTTGATTTGTTGATTTTAATAAGAATTTTATGTATTGAATGATTTGATACACTATTTTAGTATTCAGTCGCAGTCACAGTCTCAGTCGCAGTGTTCAGTTGCAGTATTCAGTCGCAGTGTTCAGTCGCAGTATTCAGTTTCCGTCTTCGGTCATCTGTCTTTGGTCATTTTAACTTTGCGACTCTGCGCCTTTGCGAGAACAAAACTATGTGATTTCTCACTTGTTCGAAATGACTAATTGTTTTTTTTGACTGAACACTGCGACTGAATACTGCAAACTTTTTTATTCCTCTAGTTTAGACGACAACTCAAACCAGCGCTCTTCTTTAGTTTCAATGGTATCTATAATTTTTTGTAAATCTTTAGATAGTTTATTTATGGCGTCTGTCGATAAGTCTGGATTTAAAAACTTAGCTTCTAATTCCTTTTTATCAAAAGTGAGCGATTTTAGTTTACTCTCAATATTATTAAGTTCTTTCTCCTCGTTGTAAGACAGTTTAGCAGCTTCGTTTTGTTTCCAAGATTTAGTATCTTTTTTATCTTCAGTGGTATTGGAAATTACAGGTTGACTATCTTCATAAACCCTGTAATCGGTATAATTTCCAGGAAAATCTTCAACAACGCCATCCCCTTTAAAAATAAAAAGATGATCGACTACTTTATCCATAAAATAACGGTCGTGAGATACTACAATAACACACCCAGGGAAATCTAAAAGAAAATTTTCAAGTACGTTTAGCGTTACAATATCCAAATCGTTTGTGGGCTCATCCAAAATTAAAAAATTCGGATTCTGGATTAAAACGGTACATAAATACAAACGCTTGAGCTCGCCACCGCTTAATTTTTCAACAAAATCATATTGCTTTTTTCTACTAAATAAAAAGCGTTCCAAAAGTTGTTGCGCACTAATTTGTCGTCCCTTTTTTAACGGAATGTAATCTCCAAATTCTTTAATAACATCAATGACTTTCTGGTAAGGTTTTACTGTTATCCCGTTTTGAGTGTAATATCCAAATTTCACGGTTTCGCCTTTGGTTACTTTACCAGAATCGGGTTGTGCTGTTTGGGTTAAAATATTTAAAAAAGTTGTTTTTCCAGTCCCATTTTTACCAATAATACCAGCACGTTCGCCTTTTTGAAACATATAGCTAAAATTATCGAGAATGGTTTTGTCCTTAAAGGCTTTTGATACTTTATGGAATTCTAGAATTTTACTTCCCAAACGTTCCATGTTAAGTTCCAATTGAACTTCGTGATCGTTTCTGCGTTGGTGCGCACGGTGTTTAATATCAGCAAAATCGTTAATTCTAGATTTAGACTTTGTGGTTCTTGCTTTGGGTTGACGGCGCATCCAAGTAAGCTCCTTCTTAAAAAGTTGTTTCGCTTTTCCAGTCTCGGTCGCTTCCAGTTCAATACGTGCCTCGCGTTTTTCTAGATAATACGAATAGTTTCCTTTGTAATTATAGAGTTGTCCTTCGTCTAATTCAATAATTTCGTTACACACACGTTCCAGAAAATAACGGTCGTGAGTAACCATAAAAAGCGTAATATTTTCCTTGGCAAAAAAAGCTTCTAGCCATTCAATCATTTCTAAATCCAAATGGTTTGTGGGCTCATCAAGAATTAGCAGATCAGGTTTGTTTATTAACGCATTGGCTAAAGCTAAACGTTTTTTTTGTCCACCAGAAAGCGTGCTTACTTTTTGACCCAATTCATCTAGTTTTAATTTAAATAATATTTGCTTGTAAAGGGTTTCAAAATCCCAAGCTTGATGACGTTCCATAGCATCAAAAGCAGCTTGGTAATTTTCGGTATCATCAGGATTTAAAAGGGCTTTTTCGTAATTGGCAATGACTTTTAAAATTTCGTTATCGCTAGCAAAAATAGTTTCTTCAACAGTTAAACTCGAATCAAATTTAGGGTCTTGGGATAAAAAGGACACACTAATGCCGTTTCTGAAAATAACATTGCCAGAATCCGCTTCATCATCACCTGAGAGGATATTTAAAATGGATGTTTTTCCAGTACCATTTTTAGCAATAAATGCTATTTTTTGGTCTTTGTGTACGCTAAACGAAATATCTTCAAAAAGAACGAGTTCTCCGTAAGATTTCGATATATTTTCAACTGTTAAATAGTTCAATGGAATCTTTTTTGCAAATATGGGATAAAAAACCAAAATCTTCGGTATAAGTTTTATTATTCATGATGAAAAACTATATTTGTGATAAATCAAACCCCATATAATGAAACGACTTTTCTGGTGTTATACATTTATTTTTGGTGTTTTTTGTACCTCATGTATTACTAATAAGGATGTCGTTTATCTTCAAGATAAAGGAACTGTTGCCGTTGATTCTCTTCAAATCAAAGAATTATCCAAGCCCTATCGGGTTCAGGTAAATGATATTTTAAGCATCAATGTTAAGGCTTTAGATGAAGAGCTTACAGCTATTTTTAATCCTGTAGCGAATACTAATAATTCAAATGCAAATCAAGGACAGTCTGGATTATATTTTAGTGGGTTTACTATCGATTTACATGGCAATATAAAGTTTCCTATTTTAGGTGAAATCAATGTTTTGGGCTACACTATTGACGAAATTGAAAAAAAAGTTGAAGAGGAGCTGTTAAAGCAATATTTTAAGGAAACTGCTGAAATTTTTGTCACCGTTAAATTGGCAGGTTTACGCTATACAACTGTAGGTGAAGTAGGCACAGGCGTTCATACACTTTTTCAAGACCGAGTTAACATTATTGAAGCATTGGCTAATGCAGGAGATATTGCCCAAACAGGAGATAGAACCGATGTTTTGATTATAAGACAGTATCCTGATGGACAAAAAATACACCATATAGATTTAACAGATATAGCGGCGATGCAATCTCCGTTTTATTACATTCAGCCAAATGATATTATACAAGTAAAACCATTAAGAAGAAAATCTTTGGGAGCAGGACAAACTGCGATTCAAAATATAACTACAATGGCTTCCATATTGTCCGTTTTAGTATCTACTTATTTTTTAACTCGAAATCTTTAAATTTAGCTTATGATTGAAGAGTTTGAAGTTTCAGAATCATCCGCATCAACTTTTGATATTAAGAAGTTTTTATTTAGAGCTTTAAGCTATTGGAAACTCTTTGTAATACTTCTTGCTATTGGTATTTTTTATGTCTATCAAAAAAATATAAGGGAGGAGTTTTCATACCGATTAGGAACAAAAATTTCTATTGAAGATGATAGTAACCCATTGTTCACCTCAAATGCAAGTTTAACCTTTAATTGGGGCGGGGTTACATCAAAAGTGCAAACCATGATTGTTTTGCTTAAATCGCGGTCACATCATGAAAAAGTGGTTGATAAACTAGAGTTTTATAAAAGCTATTTGATACAAGGCCGGTTTAAAATGCAAGATATTTATAAGGCAGCACCTTTTAGGTTTAATCATGATTATAATCATCCCCAGCTTTTAAATATTCCCATACAAATCACTTTTTTAAGTGATGATACCTATGAATTGGAAACAGAGTTTTTAAACCCTGCCGTTCAATCCCAAAACTATTCAACAAAAAAGATATCCACAGTTGATGTCCCTGTCGGGATTTTCAAGAAACAATTTAAGCTAGGTGATACTATAAATCTTCCTTTTTTAAAAGGCGTTATTAATTTAGCTGAAAACAGAAAGGCAAATACGGAAACACCATTTTATATACAATTCAGAAATTTTGACGCTACGGTTTCTAGTTATAATTCCAGAACAAGTGTATCAAACGCAAATAGTTCGCCTATATTGGATATTACCCTAATTGATAAAAACACCCAAAAAATAGTTGATTATTTAAATGGTATGGTTGCTGTTTTAAGCGAGGACCAGCTGAATAGGAAAAATCAATATGCCACGAATGCCATTAAATTTATAGATGAGCAAATTATGAGGGTAAGAGGCGAGCTAACCACTAATGCCCAAGCATTAAATGATTATAGGAAAAAGAACAAAATTTACAGTCTTGATGGTGAAAGTGAGCAACTTAATGATAAGTTTTCCAAATTAGATGCTGAAAAAGAATCTATTAATAGGCAGTTAAACTATTATTCTAACCTTGAAAATTATTTGTTAACCAGCAACTCCTTTACCGAAATACCTGCGCCTTCAATAGCAGGTATAGGCGATGCTAATATTTTAACTAACATTTCTAAAATTAACGA
>CAXBID010000127.1:0-10165 GCA_963975495.1 uncultured Flavobacteriaceae bacterium
GTAGTCAGCAGATTTACAGTCTGCCCTCGTTGGCCGCTTGAGTATCTCCCCAAATTACTTGAAATTCCAAATATAAAATTCAAAATTCCAAATGTTACTTTTCAATATTTTAATGAACTTCTCAAAACAGTTATTACGTTTCTACTTTGAGACTCCTGCCTTAGCAGAAATTTTGAGCCGATGGAGGGACTCGAACCCACGACCTGCTGATTACAAATCAGCTGCTCTAGCCAGCTGAGCTACATCGGCGTTTTTTAAGTTTTTACACATAAAAAAAGCCCGTTATTTCTAACGGACTGCAAATGTATAGATTTTTTATTTTATTCAAAACATTTTTTAAGAAATTTTATCATAAATGTGCTCTTAATTTTTCTTTTCGTTTTTTTAGTTGTCTTTCTAATGATGATACCGCCATATCTGCGCCTTCTTCAAAGGATTTACATTGCTTTTTTACAACTAAACTATCTCCGGGAACACTTACTCGTGCTTCAAAAACTTTATTTTCTTTGTCACTTGTGTTTTCAAGTTTTAAATAAACATCTGATTTAATGACTTTATCATAAAACATATCTAACTTATCCATACGTTTTTGAATAAAATCAATTAGCTTTTTATCAGCGTTGAAATTAACTGATTGCGTGTTTACTTTCATACTTCTATATTTTTTGGTTAGACAATAATTTTAAGCTTCTATTTTTTACTTCGTGGATGTGTATTAACATGTACCTTTTTTAATTCTGCTATACTATTATGGGTATAGACTTGTGTTGCTGCTAAACTAGAATGACCTAGAAGCTCTTTAACAGCATTTAAATCAGCACCTTGATTAAGTAAGTGGGTTGCAAAAGAGTGTCTTAATATATGCGGACTCTTTTTTACTTTAGAAGACGCTAGACTAAAATACTCATTTATTATTCTGTAAACAAGTGTTTCATATACTTTAACGCCTTTTTTGGTTAAAAAAAGATATTCTTTATCCACCAAATGCTCCAACTTATTTCTAGCCTCTGCATATTTTTTTAGTGTTTGCAGTACTGTATTTAATAACGGAACGATACGTTCTTTATTTCTTTTACCTAAAACCTTTAACGTTTTATTATCTAAATTAAAACTGGTTAGTTGTAGTTCCACTAATTCTATTCGTCTGATACCTGTTGAATAAAACAATTCTATAATCAACTTATTACGAATGCCTTCAAAATCGTCTTTAAAATTTAAATCGTTTAAAACCGTTTCAATTTCTTTTTCTGAAAAAGGCACTTGAATTTTTTTACTGATTTTTAAAGCTTTGTGCTTCGCTAAAGGATTTATTTCTATATCCTGAATTTTTAAAAGAAACTTATAATAAGTGTTTAGTGCAGATATTTTTCTATTTATGCTTCGGTTTGACAAGCCTTTCTCAACCAACGAAACTATCCAACTTCGTATTTGATGATAATTTACTTGATTAATACTATTTACTTCATACTCATTTTTAATGAAATCTGAAAAGTCTTCTAAATCATTTTGATACGCATTAACGGTTAATACCGAATATTTTTTTTCGAGTAATAAGTAATCAGTAAATGATTTTAAGGACATGTTCAGAGTTCAGAGTTCAGAGTTCAAGATACAACGTTTTCAGTTTATAATATTCTATATTTTTAAGTTTAGAGCAAAAAAATCCCGCTAGATACTGAAACAAGTTCAGCACATGTAGCGGGATTATATAATTTGAGAAAGATATCAATTAAACATCTTCTGCATCTCTTAATGTTTGAATGTATTGCGCCTTTTGTACTTGTGCTCTACGAACAACTGAAGGTTTGTTAAACTGTTTGCGAGACTGTAATGCACGTTTTCTTCCAGTTCTGTCAAACTTTCTTTTGTAACGCTTTAAAGCTCTATCTATATTTTCTCCTTCTTTAATTGGTATTACTAACATAGTGTCTTAACCTCCTCTCTTTTAGATTTTTCAAGGTGCAAATATAAAAAGTAATTTATAATGTACAATTATATAGATTAATATTTTTTTAAGTGATTTTTTTGAAAGTTGATATTTGACTTTGTGGGAAAAAAATTGCTAGATTTGTTTGACGTTGGATATAAAACATAAAAAAGATTTCATATCTGCTTAAGTTGTGGTGCATTTTGAGGAAACACCTGAAAAAGAATTGAAATTTCGTAAATTTGTAAAATGAACACGTCAACAATATACTCAATCGGACACGGAAATAAGGAAATCGAATCCTTCATTTCTGAATTGCAGTCGTTTGGAATTGGTTACTTGCTTGACATTAGGTCAAAACCTTATTCTAAATGGAGTCCTCAATTTAATCAAGCACAACTTGAAATTGAACTAAATAAAAACAATATAAAATATGTTTTTGTTGGAGACACTTTAGGAGGACTTCCAAGCGACAGAAGTTGTTATGACCATAATGGAAAAGTAGTTTACGATTTAATTAAAGAAAAAGATTTTTTCAAACAAGGCTTAAATAGATTAACTACTGCAAACGAAAAAAAGGTAAATCTTGCTATAATGTGTAGCGAGTCAAAACCAGAGGAATGTCATAGAAGTAAACTTATTGGTCAAGAATTGTTAAAACAAAATATATCAATTAAACATATTGTTTCTTCAAAGAGGGTAAAATCTCAACAAACAGTAATGATTGAATTAACTAAAGGAAAAGGAACTGTCGATTTGTTTGGCAATGAACTTGACTTTAAATCAAGAAAGGAATACCAATAATGGAATTTTATACAATTGGAGTTTACAACTCGACTGAACAGCAATATTTTGACAAATTAACAGAAAACAATATTGATACTTTTTGCGACATTAGGCAAAGAAGAGGTGTTCGTGGCGCAAAATATTCGTTTGTTAATAGTCAAATACTACAATCCAAGTTACACGATTTAGATATTCAATACGGACATATTTTAGACCTTGCACCAACAACTGAAATTCGTGATTTGCAAAAAGAGGCTGATGCACAACAAGGAGAACTAAAAAGAGACAGAAACAAATTAGGTAAAGTTTTTAAAATAGCTTACAAAAACAGAATATTAAGTAATTACGATTTCGACTATTTTATAGAAAAACTCGAAGAAATTAATGCCAATCGAGTTGTTTTATTTTGCGTAGAAGAAAAGCCACAAGCTTGCCATCGTTCGCTTGTAACAGACAAGTTAGAGAGTTTAGGATATAACATTACTCATTTATGAAAGAGGTTGTTATTATACTTTCGAAAACCCAGATGAATAATGGGCAATGTTGCATCGGCGGACTGACTTTGGGTGGTCGCTATGTTCGGTTATTAACTGAAAACGAAGAAAACCAACCAGAAGATACGGATTTGAATCCTAAACAAGCTTGGGAAATAGAATTTAGTGAAAGACCAAATAATGTTGCACCACACATTGAGGATATTCTTGTTTCTAATAGAGTTAGCAAAGGACGTTTAAAAGATTCAATTACCGTAAAAGACTTCATCCAAAAACGCAAAATTCCAATTTGGGAAGGACATCCTGATAACTTGTTTGACAACTTAATTCAATGGACACAAGGTGGTAGCGGTTATATTGACAGAAATGGTGGAATTCCAAATCACAGCGTAGGATTTTGGCTAAGTGATAGAGATTTAAGGCGTAGAGACTATAATGGAGTTCGTTATCAATACCCTCAATCTGAAGGGTGGAGAAGTCTAAAATTTAAAGGTTTTCAAGAACCAGTTGACCTAATACCAGCAAGAACTTTGATTAGAGTTTCACTTGCAAGATGGATAGCTTTTAGTGAAAATGAAAATCAAAAATGTTGGCTTCAACTTTCTGGCTGGTACGATTTAGGAAAGAACTCTGATGAATCAGATGATTTACCTTTTTAGCGAAAAAAAAAACGCGCAGTTCCGTACGAAGAAGACCCATATTTCGACCCAGATTTTGTGTCTTCTAAAGATGATCTAGATGATAGAGTTTTAATTAATATTTAAAATAAGTAAACTATGGAAATTTTCTCAAACTTAAAAAATCTTAAAAATGATAAACTAATTCTTTTAGGTGCTATAATATGCTTAATTTATTTCGTGTGCTTAGTGACACTTTCTTATTACAATGTTAATATCAAAATTTTGGGCGTGTTTATTGAGCCGCTGACAATTCCTTTTATCATTTTATTATTATTTTTGACATTTTTTCTCTCAATAAAAACATTAAAAACAAGTTCAATATTAAATCAGGTTACTTCAGTTCAATTTTAATTTAAGTATTAACAATTACTCTTTTAGTTATAAGTACGATTTATGAATAATAAAAACGGCCCATAACACGGTATCCTATAAAAAATAAAAGTATACTTTTTCTACTACTTTTCATATACCCAAACATTAAACGAACTCCCGCTCCCGCTAAGCTCTGCTTAGTGGTGATATAATTCAAGCCAATAAAGAATCCCCGTGGCAGCCATAGGGGTATTCAAAGGAAAAAAATTTTTTTTAGTTTGATGAAAACCTAAGGTTTTCAAACTTTCCACTTTTACCCCGACGCAGAGCGTCGAGGAATTCTATAGATTAATATTTTGCAACAAACATAGCCCTTTCTCAAGAGTTAAGATATTTTTCATGAATAAATAAAAGGTATTACCGCCACTAAGCAGAGCTTAGCGGGAGCCTTTCCAAGTATAAACCAAATTTTAATTTAAAACTAAGCTAGCAAATACATGCGTTAGGGATTGTAGAGGAAATCCTTTTTTGTGCTTAACCAAAATTTTGATGTAAGAACTAAATTAAGATTTGCAAATAAAACGTGATGAGATACTGAAACAAGTTCAGCACAAGAAAGATTGCAACGGAAAGCCCTCCCGATAGCTATCGGGATTGTGGTAACGCCCAACTTTTTGATACCATTTAGATAAAAATCGACATCACTAGAAGTGACAATACGTAATGAATTTGCGTAAATAGAACTTATTTACGTTGCGGGTTTATAGTTCTTTTTATCAATAATAATTTTAGCTAAATTGTTTTACAATTTTCGCTAGAACAATAATTAATTTAATTTTTAGTAGGTCGATATTCTTTCTTATCAATTATTATTTTAGCGATAATTTCTCTTAAAATTTCTGAAGTACCGCCACCTATTGGCCCTAGCCTACTGTCTCGTAATAATCTTGCCATAGGATAATTTTCCATATAGCCATAACCGCCTAAAAATTGCAAGCATTGGTAGATAACCTCATCGGCCATTTTTGTTGATTTTAACTTAGACATGGTAGCCTCTTTTACCACATATTCACCCTTATTTAATTTGTTGGTTACTGAATAGTTATACTCTTTACAAATTTCCATATCGGTATATAAATCGGCAATCGTGTGTCTTAAAGCTTGAAACTGGTCGATGGTTTTACCAAAAGCATGACGCTCGCCCATATACCGTAAAGCATATTCCAAAGCATATTCAGCACGTGCGTGGGCATTAACACCCATTATCAATCGTTCCAACGAAAAGTGTTGCATAATATAAGAAAAGCCCATACCCTCTTCTCCCATAAGGTTTTCAACAGGTACTTTTACATTATCAAAAGCTATTTCGCCTGTATCAGACGCTCGCCAACCTAACTTATTTAATTTAGTTGCCGATACCCCTTTCATTTCTCTATCAAGCACAAATATACTTATGCCTTTATTGCCTAGTTCCGGATTTGTTTTTGCTGCAATAATTAAATAATCGCTGTAAACACCATTGGTAATAAATGTTTTAGACCCATTAATTATGTAGTGGTCTCCATTTTTTACAGCGGTAGTTCGCATACCTGCTACATCACTCCCTCCAAAAGGTTCTGTAATACATAAACAGCCAATTTTATCGCCAGTAATACTTGGTGCTAAATATTTTTGTTTGATAGCCTCATCACCTTCGGCGTTTAAATGTGTCATGGCCAAGTACACATGCGCCCAAACTGCGGCTGCAAAACCACCTGAGTTTATTTTTTGAAGTTCTTCAAGAAGAATAACGGTATAAAATAAATCTAAATTCATGCCGCCATAAGCTTCAGGATAATGGATTCCGAAAAATCCCATATCGCCAAATTTCTTCCAAATGGACTTATCTATTACTCCTGTTTTTTCCCAATTTTCAATATTTGGAACCACTTCTTTTAGTAAAAAATCTTGTAAACTTTTTCTAAAAAGGGTGTGTTCTTCCGTGAAGTACGTGCTATTCATTAATTATCTTTTTCAAGATGCAAATATAATTCAATTATCTCGATTTTATTTATAGGAAAGTCTTTAACTTTTGTTAATTCGTTGATGGACTTAAACCCTTCACGCAGTGTCCGTTCTTCAACTATGTTTTGGGCAATATCGTAATCTATATGTTGAATGGTAACCAACGCATCAATGGTAGCTGTGTTTACATTTATTTTTTTGATTTTTCTTGGTGTTTTTACGGTAAACTCATTTGTTATTTTTTCGATTACTTCTGGTGTTAATCCGTATACATCTTGTAATTGAACATCGGCTATAAAACCACCTGATAATGAGTTTCTGAGTTTTATAATAGCTTTTGAATAAAATTCGCCAATACCATTTACTTTTTGTAAATCTTTTGCCGTGGTCGTATTTAAATCTTGTTTTTGGGCGAACGTTTTTGGTTTGTTGTTATAGCTATAATTTGTGTTTGAAGGTTTCGGATTAGTAACCCATTCCGGGAACTTAAAATATGGGGAGATAACATCTAATAACGAATCTGACACTTGGGTAACTTCTTGGAATTGCACTTTGGAATTAATCCATTTATCTTCTTTTCTAAAGGCAAGCAATCTATCAATTTCTTCATTACTCATGCCAAGTGAAGCACCTTTAAAATCTGTTATATAATTGGGATTGAAAGGATATACTTTTGGCTTACTTTCTTCTAATTTTAAGAGTTTAAGTGAATCTATTTCATTTTGAAACTTTACCAATTCCTTATTATCAACATGAATGTCTTCAGAAGAAAAATCCAGGTAAAAATAAATACATTGTAAAATGATAATGATGAATACCAACAAAAAAATCCCATTTCGTTGTTGTTTAGAAAACGTGAAATGGGATTTCATATTGAGATGAGTTAATTAAGTTACATATGTTTATTTAAATCTTCTGCACCATCATCTATAGCATCATGTTTAATGTTAATAGCTTTCATGTATTTTTTTAGTTCCCTACTAATAACAGGCGATAGTATAACCACACCTATAATGTTAGGAACCACCATGGCAAAAATCATAGCATCAGAGAAATCAATAACTGCTCCAAGACTAATAGAAGACCCTATCACTACAAAAATTAAAAATAAAAATTTATATACTAAATCCGTTATTTTTCCTTTTCCGAATAAAAACACCCACCCTTGCATACCATAATAAGACCAAGAAATCATGGTTGAAAATGCAAATAAAATAACTGCAACTGTAAGTACTATTGAGAAATGTGGAATCACCGTATCAAAAGCAGTAGCTGTTAATTCAACACCCTCTTTAATTGGTACGCCATATTCCATAAAGCTACCATCAAAGTTAGTAATAACTATTACTAAAGCTGTCATGGTACAAATTACAACGGTATCAACAAATGGTTCTAAAAGTGCAACAATTCCTTCACTAGCTGGGTATTTTGTTCTTACTGCGGAATGTGCAATTGCAGCACTACCAACACCAGCTTCATTAGAAAACGCACCCCTTCTGATACCCTGAATCATTACGCCAACAAGACCACCTGCAATTCCCAAACCAGAGAATGCCCCATGATAAATCAAGGCAAATGCGTCATCAATCAAGCTCCAATTGGCTGCAAGAATTATTAATGCTGCCAATACATATATACCTGCCATAAAAGGCACTATTTTTTCTGTAACAGAGGCTATTCTTTTAATACCTCCTATAATAACAACAGCCACAATTGCAGCCATACCTATTCCAAAATACATCCCAGCATTAGTGCTTTCAAAATCAAATAATTTTATAAATTGGGCAGCGGCTTGGTTTGCCTGAAACATATTGCCACCACCAAATGAACCACCAATAACAAAAATGGCAAACAAAACGGCCAATATTTTGCCAAAAATGCCCATGCCCTTTTCTTTAAGACCCTTGGTTAGATAATACATAGGCCCGCCATAAACCGTACCATCTTCTCCAACATCCCTATATTTAACACCTAAAGTACATTCGGCAAATTTTGATGCCATTCCTAAAAGTCCAGCAAGAATCATCCAGAATGTAGCTCCTGGGCCACCGATTGACAATGCTACGGCTACACCAGCTATATTCCCCAAACCAACGGTTGCTGACAATGCAGCTGTTAAGGCTTGAAAGTGTGATACCTCGCCATGTGCCCCATCATCTCTTAAGGTTTCTATGATATTATGATCTTCATTTGGTGTTACATCGCCGTAAAGCGTATCGGCACCATGTTTTTCAATATCTTCATATTTTCCTTGTACAACTCTAATAGCGGTTCTAAAACCTGTAACGTTTATAAATCTAAAATAAAATGTAAAAAATAATGCGCCCCCAATTAATACAATAAGTACCCAAGGAATTTGATATGTTTCTGAAAATGGTATTTCATAAAATATAGCATCAACAAACCAACCCGTATTATCTTTAAAAACTCTATCAATGCTTTCTGATGTTGTTTCTTGGGCGAATGTTAAAAAAGGGAATACTAAAGTGAATATTGAAAGAAGATAGTTCTTCATAAGAATTTAAAATTAGTTAGCTTTATTAAAAAATTGTTTCAAAAGGCAAGCAAGATGCTAAAAATAATTGATTTTTTAAAACATTAGGCGTTAAAATAGGGGGATATTCTAATCTATACCGTACTCTGAATTTAAAACTTCTATTTGTTCCGGCCTTCCTAATACAATGATTTTAGAATTTGGCACCAGTTTTAATTCTGCCTCAGGATTCACAATATATTCGCCATTTTCATTTTTATAGCCTATAACGCTACAGCCCGTTTTTCTTCTTAAATCTAAATCCTTGATTGTTTTTATCGATTTGGTATTGTATAATTTTTCAACTGCTATTTCTTCTATATTAATATTTGATTTTCCTACAATGGATAGGTTATCAATAAATTCCATTAATCCTGGAACCACAACTAAGGACGCCATATGATCGCCACCTATTTTATCGGGCATAATAACATTATCGGCACCTGCTAGCTTGAGTTTCTTATACGATGACTCGTTTGATGCGCGACTAATTATATTAATATTATTATTAATTTGTCTGGTAGAAAGCACTACAAATAAGTTATCGGCATCATTTGGTAGTGCAGAAATAAAATTAGATGCTCTATCAATTCCAGCTTGCATAAGCACTTCATCTTCATTGGCGTTTCCTATTACATAAGGCACCTCATCTAACAAAAGACGCTCTTCCATTTCCTTATCTTTTTCAATAACAACAAATAACTCGTTATGTGCCAAAAGCTTTTTAACCGCTTGGTTACCATTTCTACCATAACCGCAAACAACAACATGATTTTTGTAACTGTCAATTTTCTTTTGCATCTTTTTATATTTTAATTCTTCAATATGATCTTTACTTAGAATATACTCTGTAATTACAGAAAGTGCATAACCCACTATTACTACACTCGCTAAAATTAAAAATATAGTAAAAACTTTTGATTGATCGTCAAGCGGAGTCACCTCACCAAAACCTACTGTGGTCATAGTAATTACGGTCATATAAAGCGCATCAATCAAAGAGTAGCCAGAAATCATGACATATCCAGAAACTCCTATTATCAAAATAACCACCAGTAAAAATACGGCTGTATAAATTTTTGTTCTAAAAAAACGTACTAAAGGATTACCCATAAATTATAAATCAAATACTGAAGAGCGTTTCGTGTAAACTAAATCTTTAATTCGCATCCAAAATGCTAAAAACAGATATAATGCAAAACCAAAACCAACAGTAACAAACGTTAAGTACATAAATGATGTTCGTACCACTTTTGCCCGAATACCAAACCTATCAGCAATACGCTGACAAACATAATACCCATGTTTTTGAAAAAAAAGTAATGGTTTGTAAATACTGTTCATGCTGCAATTTAATTATAAAATCTGATAAATTTTCATGTGTCTTTCCTTGTTTTTGTTAATTTTTTGATTTTCAGGGTATAATCAA
>CAXBID010000128.1:0-10147 GCA_963975495.1 uncultured Flavobacteriaceae bacterium
TGTTCTATTTTCTATACTCTAAATTCTTTTTTATAAACGATTATCCATTTGTTTTACCATTTGGTCTTTCCAGGTTTTAAAGTCTCCTGCTAATATATGTTTTCTTGCTTCCCGAACCAACCACAAATAAAAGCCCAAATTGTGTATGGTTGCTATTTGTTTACCTAACAACTCATTAACTGTAAATAAATGCCTTAAATACGCTTTACTGTACTCGGTATCTACAAAAGTAATTCCCATCTCATCGATGGGGGAAAAATCTTCAGCCCATTTTAAATTTTTAATATTTATAGAACCGTTTGCCGTAAATAGCATACCATTTCTGGCATTTCGGGTTGGCATCACACAATCAAACATATCTACTCCTAACGCAATATTTTCTAAAATATTGATTGGTGTACCTACGCCCATTAAATATCTTGGTTTGTCCTCTGGTAAAATTGAACAAACCACATCGGTCATAGCATACATTTCTTCGGCAGGCTCCCCTACTGATAAGCCACCAATAGCGTTTCCGACAGCGTTGGAATTCGCTATATATTCAGCGGATTGTTTTCGTAAATCTTTATAAGTGCTTCCTTGAACTATTGGAAAAAATGCTTGATTATAGCCATATTTTAATGGTGTTTTCTCTAAATGATTGATGCATCTATCTAACCAACGATGCGTCATGTGCATGGAGCGTTTTGCATAATTATAGTCACAAGGGTATGGTGTGCATTCATCAAAAGCCATAATAATGTCAGCACCAATGGTTCGTTGAATTTCCATAACATTTTCTGGAGTAAATGTGTGGTAACTGCCATCAATATGCGATTTAAACTTTACACCTTCCTCTTTTATCTTTCTGTTGGCAGAAAGCGAATATACCTGATAACCTCCAGAATCAGTCAATAAATTCCTATCCCAATTCATGAACTTATGAAGTCCGCCAGCCTTTTCTAAAACATGTGTTTGAGGTCTTAAATACAAATGATAGGTGTTTCCTAATATAATATCTGGATTAATGTCATCTTTCAATTCACGCTGATGCACACCTTTTACAGTAGCGACTGTACCCACAGGCATAAAAATAGGCGTTTCTATTACACCATGATCCGTTGTTATTTTTCCTGCTCTTGCTTTACTCTGAGGATCTTTAGCTTTTAATTCAAATTTCATCTATATCACCGTATGAGTTGGCAAACCTACATATTTTTTTATTTTCTGAATTCATTTTAACAAGAATTATGGAAGATAAATTTTTAACAATATGAATTTTGAATCATACTATTTTTGGTTTGGCAACGTTTTTGATATTGTTAATCAAATCTTAAAAACGAATATTATGAAAAGTTTAAAAAACATTCAACAACACTTTAAAAATCATGGTGGCGTGGGTAAAAATCTATTTTTTTTATTAGCAATTGCTATTATTATTCCAACAACGGCTATTGCTCAAACAGTAGAAGGCATTGGCTTAAAAGCTGGGTTAAACTACAATGGTAATGGCGATTATTTTGAATCTATTGGTGCAAATGCAGAAAATCCAGATAGAAATGTAGGCTATCATATCGGATTATTCGGAAAAATTGGAGATCAAGTTTATTTTAGACCAGAGTTGGTTTACACCAGTACGAAAAGTGACTATGACAATGATAGTTTTAAAATGCAAAAACTAGATGCCCCTTTATTGGTAGGACTGAAAGTTTTAGGGCCTCTTAGTGTTTTTGGCGGGCCATCGCTTCAATATATTTTAGATTCAGAATTTGATGGTATTGCAATAAATGATGTGGAAAACGACTTTTCAGTAGGACTAAATTTTGGGATAGGTTTTAACCTGAATAAATTAGGGATTGATTTACGCTACGAACGCGGATTTAGCGATAATGAAGCTACTTTTATAGACAATAATGGGATTGGTACGAGTAGATTGGATACGCGCCCCGATCAATTAATTTTAAGTTTATCATTAATTTTATAAACACCTCCTGTATAAAACAAAAAAGACCTTGCAAATACAAGGTCTTTTTTGTTTTATATTTTAGATTCCGTTTCGGTAGCATCTAGATATTTAGGAATGCCATTTGCACCAATATCATTTGTAGGATCACCATCGCCATCAATATCCTCGTTTATTGTTAAAACACCGTCGTTATCATCATCGGTATCTATATAATCATATATAGGAAAAGTGTTACCGAAACGATCAGATGTAAAATCATTATCTGTATTATCCAATAACTCTCCATCTCCATCAATATCTTCTAAGTAAGAAGGCACACCATCGCCATCATGATCATTTACTTCTGTTTGTAATAATTCAAACTTAAAAATTATTGGTGTGTAAGCTGAAATTCCAGTAGTGCCACTAGAAAAATAAGCTAAACCTGAAGGAATAAACATAACGCCCAAACCATGGTTCATATAGTCTACTGTTCCATCTGTTCCATCAACAAAAGATTCGGCAGTATTAAAAGTGGGCAAAACTTTACGCCATCCAGGAATTAATCCAAAAGTATTTACACCATCTCCAACAAGATCAAAATCAACAGGAGTAACTGCACTATCAAAAATAGAATTATCTAATAAAAAGCCTTCATATCTAACTCTGACTTTATCAGGAAAATTAGGAGAATCGGCACCACCACCTTGGTTTAATCTTAAAAAATAAATTTCATATTCAGTGTCCGCAAAATCCACTATTTTTGTTTCAACACCATAATCGGGGTCGCTTAACAGTTTATTTTGATCGGGGTTGGGTATATCTCCATCCAACGGACTGATATCTATGTCTTCTAAACTGGGGTTTTCATTTGATTCTAACTCACCATAATTATAGTAATGATTGTTGAGATAAGTCATCAAAGCTGCTTTATCTTCAATTTGTTGTTCTGTTCTATCCCTAATTTCAATAGGTGTAATGTCACCGCCGCCATCATCTTTTTTACAAGAGAAATTTATTAGTATTACTAAAAAAAATACTATACTTAATCTTCCAAATTTCATTTCACAACTTTTATTCTGCATTAATGCTTATTTTTGAGGTCGCAAGATACAATTTTAATATATTCTTGCACAATAACATTAACGTAGTTTTCACAATAATTGTATGCGTATAGATAAGTATTTATGGTGTGTTAGGTATTACAAGACCCGAACATTAGCCACCACTGCTTGTAAAAAAGGACAGGTGCGAATAAATAATGAAATTGCTAAACCTAGTAGGGAAATTTATCCACAAGACACTATTGGGTTACGAAAAAATCAAATTAACTATAAACTAAAAGTTAATGATATCCCAGAAAGTAGAGTTGGCGCTAAATTAGTTGATTTATACCGAACAGATATTACACCCAAGGAGCAGTTTGAAGCACAAGAACTTTTAAAATATTCTAAAGATTACTATAGAAAAAAAGGCGTTGGCAGACCTACCAAAAAAGATAGAAGGGACATTGATGATTTTACTGATGAAACATCTACTGATGATTTCTAATTGAAAAGAATTTAGATGAAGATGTTAAATCTGACATTAAAAAAATGACAATGAACAGATAAAAATGAGTAATTTTATATTTTGCCCCACCCGGAATTGCGAAAAGGCAATTCCGACCTCCCCCAAGGGGAGGTAAAATTAGGAAACACCGAGGCAAAGCCATCGGGGAATTATTTAGATTAAAACATGACCAAATGACTGTTATGAATAATATTATACTAAACCACAACGAGATTAATCATAAAATAAGACGTATTGCTTTTCAGATTTATGAAAGTAATGTAGATGAAAAAGAGGTTGTTTTAGCTGGTATTGATAGTAATGGTTATATTCTTGCCAAAAAATTAAAGACTGTTTTACAAAAAATATCCGATATTAATCCTTTGCTTTGTAAGGTGACCATTGACAAAAAAAATCCAGGACAAGGGATAAAAACTTCCATTTCTGCTGAAGATTATAAAAATAAGTCTTTGGTTTTAGTTGATGATGTTTTAAATTCTGGAACCACATTAATTTATGGTGTAAAACACTTTTTAGATGTGCCATTAAAACAATTTAAAACTGCTGTTTTGGTAAATAGAAATCATAAAAAATATCCTGTAAAAGCAGATTTCAAAGGTATTTCATTATCCACATCATTGCACGAGCACGTAGAAGTTGTTTTAGAAGGTAAAAATTATGAGGTGTTTTTAGAATAATTGAAAAATCAGTTCCTCAATGATATCATTTTCTTTTTTGTTATCTGTTGAAATTGTTACTTGAGCTTGACTATAAAATGGAGTGCGCTCAAAAAGGTGCTTCCCTATAAATTCAATAAGTAATTCATCTGTTTCTATATGAGCAATTAAAGGACGCTTACTTTTTTCTATTTTTAATCTTTCAACTAAAGTTGGTATTGACGCTTTTAAATAAATACTTATTGCATTTTTAGCGTCCAAAATAGCTTGCATATTACTGCTGTAGCAAGGTGTTCCACCTCCTAATGATAAAACCAAATTGTTTTTACTACTTAAAATGCCTTTTAGGTAATTTGTTTCTATATGTCTAAAATAAATTTCACCCTTGGTTTCAAAAATATCCTTAATAGAATTTTTTTCTTTTTCCTCAATGTAATCGTCCAAATCAATAAAATTATAATTCAGTTTAGTCGCCAAAACTTTTCCCAAAGTTGACTTTCCAGAAGCCATATACCCAATTAAAACTAGAATCATTTTTTTGCTATAAATTGATTATTAAAACCATAGGTTTCAACGATACAAAAAAACAAAAATTTATTCAAAAAAAGTATGGTTTTATTAATTAAACATTTTATATTTGCACCCGCTAACGGCAATACGTTAGCATTTTTAATTAATGACCTGGTAGCTCAGTTGGTAGAGCATCTCCCTTTTAAGGAGAGGGTCCTGGGTTCGAGCCCCAGCCCGGTCACAAGAACCACTTCAAAATTATTCAAAAAGCCTGAAAACGTATTGTTTTCAGGCTTTTTCGTTTTTCTTAATACCAATTGATATCAAATAATAGCATTAAAAAGGTGCGTAATTCGGTGCGTGTCTATTAAAAATAAAAACACGCACCGATTAGGTGTTAAAATATTGACTTTTAATGTTTTATAATTTTATTATTTTAAAAAAAATTGTAAATTAATAACTAAAATATACCCAATCATGGATAATAGACTTTCAATTTTGTTTTTCCCTAAAGGTGATAGCCGAAGTAAAGATGGAAAAACTTCTATTTATTTAAGAATTACGGTAAATGGTAAACGCTGTGAGATAAGTATAAAGCGAAAAATTGATTCAGCTAAATGGAATTCAATTTCTAGCAGGTTAAAAGGAAATGACGAAGAAGCTTACCAGATTAACAAATATATTAATGGCATACGTACTAAGCTCTACGGAATTCAAGAAAATTTTATACTTGAAAACAAGCCCTTTACAGCTCTAATGATTAAAAATAAATATTTAAACAAACAAGATGCAAGAAAAACGCTTTTGAAAATTTTCATTGAACATAATGACCAAATAGAAAAGTTAGTTGGTAAAAGCTATTCTTCAGGATGTTACAAACGATATGTCAGAACTTGTAACCACTTAAAGCACTACATCCAAAAAGAATATTATATGGATGATATATTTGTTCAAGAGATAGATTTAAAATTCATCAATGGTTTTGAGTACTATTTAAAAGTAAAAAACATAGGCAATCAAAACACGATTACGAAATACTTAACCAATTTAAAAAAAATTACAAGAATTGCTTATGCAAACGACTGGATTAGTAAAGATCCTTTTTTTCATTGGAAAGCAAAATGGAAAACTGTAGAACGTGATTTTTTAAGTGAATTAGATATACAAAAATTGATAAAAAAAGACCTTCCTGTTCCGCGCTTATTTTTAGTTAAAGATATATTCCTTTTTTGTTGCTTTACTGGATTAGCATATGTTGATGTCCAAAAGCTTTCTCAAAATGATATAGTAATTGGTATTGATGGAGAACGCTGGATTAAAACTAAAAGAACAAAAACAGATACTAGAAGCAATATTCCCATATTACCAACAGCAGAAGTTATCTTAGAAAAATATAAAGGACATCCAAATATTATTGATAGTGATAAAGTTCTGCCTGTTCTTAGCAATCAAAAAATGAATGCTTATTTAAAAGAGATAGCAGATTTATGTGGTATAAATAAAAACTTAACGTTTCATTTGGCTCGACATACGTTTGCTACAACTGTAACTCTTACAAATGGGGTTCCTATAGAGTCTGTAAGTAAAATGCTTGGGCATAAATCGTTAAAAACTACTCAGCACTATGCTAAAATTTTAGATAGAAAAGTAAGTGATGACATGAGACTTTTAAGACAGAAAATAGAAATTTCAGATAAAGAAAATAAAATCTATTAAAAAAAGAATTATCAAATTAATTCTTCAGAATAATAAAAATTTGCTGGTAAACCACCTGTATGCCAAAACAAAACGTTTGCGTTTTTTTCTACCTTATTTCCTTTTAGACAATCTATCATTCCATAAAAAGCTCTACCCGAATAAACAGGGTCTAACAAAACACCTTCAGTATGAGCTAATTGTTTTATTGCCATCTTTTCATTTTTAGTAATTACCCCATAACCAGGTTTATCGTAATCTCTAATAAGAGTTGCATCTTTAATTGAATAATTCTTTTGAATATTCAATTCTTTTTGACCATTGCTCAATATTTTTAGTACTGCTTCGTCAAGAGTTCCATCTTCTAATCCAATTTTATCAATACTAATAGGCATTAGTTTGATGTCCAATTCACACAAATCAATACCAAGCCTAAGCCCTGCTTGTGTTCCTCCAGAGCTTGATGCGAAGAAAATGTAATCAATTTTTAAGTTCTTTTCTGAAAGTTGCCCCTTTAATTCTTTAACTGCATCGACAAAACCGTAAGCTCCTAGTAAGTTCGAGCCACCATAAGGAATTTCATATGCTTTTCTTCCCTTGTTTTCAAGTTCTTGTTTTAATTTGATTATATCTTCTCCTTTCCTATTATCTCCAGTAAAATGAATTTTAGCTCCCAATAAACGAGAGAGCAACAAATTACCATTATAATTTTCAGGTTCTTTACCTCCTAAAAGTAAATGGCATTCTAACCCTGCCTTTGCGGAAGCTGCCGCTGTTTGTCTACAATGATTAGATTGTTGAGCCCCAGCTGTTATTACAGTATCACATCCTTTTTGCAACACATCATGAATAAAATATTGTAGTTTCCTTGTTTTATTACCTCCAGATGCTAAACCTGTATTATCATCTCGTTTAATAAACAGATTATAATCTGCGTACTTTTTTGATAAATTCTCCAACTTTTCTAACGGCGTAGGGAAAAATCCAAGGCTATATTTTTCTGGTAGCATTTTTGCTAATTTTTAATTCACACTAATATATAGTATCTTTAACAGTAATGAAAATTAAATATAATATTTTGTTATTCAAATACTTATATGCTACCCCAAGGGCAAAAATATCATTTCACACCTGAATACGTTTATTCATCTTCAATGCATTGGATAGTATTATTTATATGTATTATAATCAGTATAATCATTGTTCTTCAACTCTTAAAAATAATATTTAGCAAACAAAAAACAATCAAAGCTTCTTACAGATATTTGATTTTGGCTATTCTTTTTTTGTTATATAATATACTTAATGGCCTATTACCTAATACATCTCTACCTGGTCCTTTGTTCTTGCAGTACATAGCAACATACAGTATTTCAATAATTATGTGCGTATATCTTATTTGGTATTTATATATAGAGTTTAATATTATAACCCCAAATCCTTTTTTCAAAATCAAAAACCTATCAATAATACTATCTCTGTGCTTTCTGTTTTTATTTGTTATACCATATTATTATACAAACTCACTTAATTTTTCTAGAAGTCTATTTTTGGTATTTCCAATATTCATGTCCATAACATTTTTGATATACTTTTTTATGACCATCAGAAAAGAAGTCAAAAGACAACGCTACTTTAAAATTCAAACTTACTTAGGTCTAACTTCTATATTATCAATTATACTTTTGCCTTTACTAACATATTTTGGAGATTTCCAACCTATTACTCAGCCTTTAGTAACTATGGCTTTTTTTTTGGTTACCACAATGGAGATTAATAGTTATCTATACCGTTTAAAGAACACTTATATATTGAAAAGAAATATTGGGAGAGATTTTGGTTTCACAAATAGAGAAAATGAAATTGCCATCCAAATTATCAAGGGAGATAGTTATAAAAAAATATCCAAAAATATGTTTATTTCCTATGGAACAGTAAGAAAACATGCTTCTAATATTTTTATAAAAGCTAATGTTTCTAACAAAGAGGACTTTGTAAAAAAGTTTAAAGGTTAAACATAAACTACTAAAATACATGTGAACAAAAATTCACATACGAAATACGCAAAAACTACACAGGTATAATTTTGATTCAATTATTATTTTAAACAACTTAGTATTAAATTGAAATAGCAAGCCCTAAAAAACCTAAATTAATAGAAGCATTAATATGATCGATTATTATTAGTTTCTCTCATTTACTTCTTTCATATCAACCTTTTAAATTTTACATTCTTCTTAGAAACAACTATTTCTTTATTAAAATGAAAGAATGGATTTTAAAAAGAAAAACAAGAATCTAATTTTCGATTTGGATGAGATAAAATATAGTTCCAATGGAATTATTGAGCGTTCAAACAAATCCATCATCATTTGCAGAAACCTTCTTAATGAATTTAGAAAAGTTATTATAGTTAAACAATTTGAATCAGTCGAAGATGAAATAGATTTTTTCAAAAGAACAAAGCTAGTTCCTTTTTCTCAACTTATTTTTTATTCTGAAGTTCGTTCGTTTGAAATTCAATTTCCGAAAGCAGATAAAAGCGAACAAAGGAAGCACCTGAAAAAGAAACTAGGAAAGCTTAACCGTTTCTTTCTATACAATATGGACTTTGTGCAATACATCGAATCAAATCATACACATTTAGACAAACAATATTTCACAAGAGACTATCTTGACCATATTCCAATAACATCCTCGAAGTTCTATTTTCAGGATCCAGAATTTTGTACTCCTTATGATTTACTTTTTGGTAAATTAAAGGCATATATTCGGTTTACAAATTATTTAGAAGACAGATTGCTACATATTGAAAGGAGAAGTGACAATAGCGGCTTAATATTTCCATATCAACCAGAACTTGAATGGACATCATCAAAAACAGCTTTAACAGAACTAATTTATGCCCTGCACCATAGTCGTGTTATAAACAATGGGAAATCGGACATCAAAGAAATTGCCTCTGCTCTTGAAAAGGTATTCCATTTTGAATTGGGGGATTACTACAAAACCTTTGCTGAAATAAAAACCCGTAAAATCAGTCGCACCAAGTTCTTGGATAACCTTTCCGCAAGCTTACTTTCTTATATAGAGAACTCTGAAGAATAGCACTAGTAAAACACCGCACTCGGTTTACCTTACGTTTTTGAATTTCTCTTCCAAAAAAGGAATTACTTCATATTAAAATAAATAATTTCCGTACCAAAACACATCAAATAACACCATTTAGCAAGATGTTAAATTTTTACCCGACTACTGTTTAACTACTGATTAAATACCAACAATACTATTCAAATTTGTAGAACGAAAGTCAAATCAGGTGAAGGGCTATCATTTTAATTGAAAGCAAAATGGTAGTTCTTTTCTAAAAACAGTTCTACTATGCCAGCAACAATTATTACTACAGATGATCTTAGAGATTTCAAACTTGAATTACTCGATGACATCAAAAAACTTTTAAGCAAACAAGCACAAGGTAAACTGAAGAAATATTTAAAATCTTCAGAACTTATGGACTTACTGCAAATTAGTCCTGGTACTCTACAGAATCTTCGAATTAAAGGTACACTACCCTACACAAAGGTTGGTGGCATCATTTTTTACGATTCCGAAGAAATACAAAAGGTTTTAGATAATAACCGTGTGCATCATAAAACGGAATAAATATGTATGAATTATATAAAACATCTCAATGCAGCTTTTCAAATGATTGTCAATGATTCAAGATTAAACCCTACTCATGTAAGCCTTTACATGGCACTATTTCAGCTTTGGAATATTACGCGCTTTT
>CAXBID010000129.1:0-10103 GCA_963975495.1 uncultured Flavobacteriaceae bacterium
AACAAAGAATTTGGAAAGCTACAAAAGATTAATGGTGAGTATATGGAAAATTTAGACAAATCAGAAACCTATATATTAAAAGCAACAAACAATTTTGGTAGTGTTAAAAAGATATTTAAAGTGACGGTTAAAGGTAAAAAGATAGACTAAATAACAGCATGTTAGAAAATACAGGAGCGTTTAAAATTAACAAAATAACCTATATCAATGCTTTCGAGTCCCGTCCAGACCACTAAAATTGTTAAAAGCTCTAAGAAGTTAGATTTTGTTAATGTAATTAATCCTAAAAACTTCAAATTTCTCTAATTCCAATATCAAAAGGTTCGACATTTTTTCTGTTCGCTCTACATGTAAAGCCTTCAACCTTTTTGGTTGGAGGTTTTTTTATTGAATTACTCACTTATATGTTTTAATAAGCGAGACTGCGAGACATTTAAATTGTCAACAAAGTCTAATTAATTTAATTTATCTCACTAAATATAGAGTCTTGGCACCTCTCAATGGTCTAGTTATTATTCAATCTATCAAGTACTTTATGTGTTGAGTTATAGAGTCAAGGTTTAAGTTTTTACATTATCAGTATTATTTTATCCAACAAAATTGTCAAATTTCCGTATTAGATAATTAATATCTTCACTTTTTATGAAATCAGCAAAAATCTAATAAATGCTCAAAAAAAATAAAATACGTATATAAAAATAAGTATTAATACTTATATTTGTTTTTCAAATACGTAGTTATGAAAAAAATTATTATTGTTGGCAACGGAATGGTTGGTTATAAATTTTGTGAAAAATTTGTTTCCCAGTCTAATCCTGGGACTTTCAAAATAACTGTTTTTGGTGAAGAACCACGACCTGCTTATGATCGTGTTCATTTAAGTGAGTATTTTGAAAATCAAGATGCAAAGGCTCTTGAGATGGCTCCGGCAGAATGGTACGCAGAAAATGGCATTGATTTAATTGTTGGTGAACGGGTTACCGATATACACAGAGAAAGAAAAACAATAACTACGGTTAAAGATCGTGAGTTTTCCTATGATTATTTGGTGTTGGCTACGGGTTCTTCGGCTTTTGTACCAGGGATTAAGGGTGTTGAAAAAGAAGGCGTATTTGTTTATCGAACGATTGAGGATTTAGAAGGTATGATGGCCTATGCTTCTAAACTTAAAGCAGAAAAGGGACATGCCAAAGCAGCTGTTTTAGGTGGTGGTTTGCTTGGGCTGGAAGCTGGTAAGGCAGTAATGGATATGGGCTTAGAGCCACATATTGTTGAGTTTGCTCCTAAATTAATGCCACGGCAATTAGACTCTAGAAGCAGTCAGGTTTTACAATTAAAGTTAGAATCAATAGGGCTAAATATTCATTTAAGTAAAGTGACCAATCAAATTTTGGGAGATACTTTCATAACAGGAATGGAGTTTGGTGAGGATGATGTGCTGGATGTGGATATGCTCATTATTTCGGCAGGAATTCGACCAAGGGATGAGCTAGGAAAAACCTGTGGCTTGGAAATGGGTGTTCGCGGTGGGGTACAGGTAGACAATAAAATGCAAACTTCAGATGAACATATTTATGCCATTGGTGAAATTGCACTTTATAATCAGATGATTTACGGTTTGGTAGCGCCTGGATATGAAATGGCAGAAGTAGCTGTAAATCAAATTTTAGGCAATACAGAAATTGTTATGCCAAATGATATAGACATGTCTACAAAACTAAAGCTAATTGGTGTTGATGTAGCTAGTTTTGGCGAACCATTTATGCCAGCATCCAAAGGGCATTCCGTTATTTTTGAAAATAAAACACAGCATTTATATAAAAGAATAAACGTGAGTCTTGATGGTAAATCATTATTGGGAGGTATTCTAGTTGGCGATGCGTCAGATTATAACATGTTACATCAAATTTACTTGAATGGAATGGCCATTCCTGAGGATCCCTCACAACTTATTTTACCGGCTAGTCAAGGTGGAACATCTTTTGGTAGTGTTTCAGATTTGCCAAATACTGCTCAAGTATGTTCGTGTGAGAGTGTTACTAAAGGTGATATTTGTTGCTCAATTACTGAAGGCGATTGCAATAATTTTGGAGATATCGTTACAAAAACTAAAGCAACAACGGGTTGTGGCGGTTGTAAGCCTATGGTAGTGGATTTGGTAAATGAAACTCTAAAATCACTTGGGAAAGTAGTTAAGGAAACACTTTGCGAGCATTTTAATTTTAATCGTCAAGAACTTTATGATTTGATTAAAGTAAATAAAGTAGTCAATTATGAAGAAGCCTTAAACCTATTTGGTGAAGGCCATGGATGTGAGATTTGCAAACCTGCATTAGCTTCTATCTTTGCAACCATCACTATGGAAACGGCAAACAAGCAGGTTACTATTCAAGATACAAACGATCGATTTTTAGCAAACATTCAGCGTAACGGCACCTATTCTGTTGTACCACGGGTTGCTGGTGGAGAAATTACTCCAGACCAATTGATTACCATTGGTGCGGTAGCTAAAAAATACGATTTATATACCAAAATAACGGGCGGGCAGCGTATCGATTTGTTTGGTGCTCAAATTCATGAGTTACCTTTTATTTGGAAAGAACTGATTGATGCTGGTTTTGAAAGTGGACATGCCTATGGCAAATCACTACGTACAGTAAAAAGTTGTGTAGGCTCCACTTGGTGTAGATATGGTATGCATGAGAGTGTAACTTTTGCCATCGAAATTGAAAACAGATATAGAGGCTTGCGCTCACCACACAAATTAAAGGGCGGCGTTTCAGGTTGTATTCGCGAATGCGCCGAAGCAAGAGGAAAAGATTTTGGTTTAATTGCTGTTGAAGGCGGATGGAATTTATACGTATGCGGAAATGGGGGTGCAACGCCCAAACACGCTATACTTTTTGCAGAACAATTGGATGATGAAACCGCTATAAAATACTTAGACCGTTTTTTAATGTTCTACATACGTACAGCTGGTCCTTTAGTACGAACTGCACCATGGTTGGATAAGTTGGATGGCGGTATTGATTACCTAAAACAGGTAATCATTGAAGATACATTAGGCATTGCTGAGGATTTAGGGAAAGAAATGGAGGGGCTTATAAATAAATATGAGTGTGAATGGAAACAAGCCATAGAAAACCCGGAAATGATGAAACGTTTTAAGCATTTTGTGAATTCTGATGATACAGATGATAATTTAGTATTTGTACCTATGCGTGAGCAAAAAATGCCAAAAGCTTGGAGTTGAAAAAAGTTAGAAGTTACAAGTACGAAGTTGGAAGTTCAGCTTGTTTACGGATAGAAAAAAGATTGATGGATGACAGAAGGTGGATGACAGAAGTAATTTGGTTTGCGGATAAGTTTTTAACTGCATACTGAAGACTGACAACTGCGGACTGACCCTGCGTTAGGGATTGCAGAGGAAAGCCCACAGTGAGGTACGAGCGAGGACTTGTAACGAAAAGCCCGACCTTTTGCGATCCTGCAAGGTTTTGAGAACCTTGTAGGTATGAGTAAAAGGTAACGCCCAAATAAAAATTAGATTTTGAACAATACTTTTAAGGATGGAAAATATATTAGAACAATACGAAACAGTTGCTGTAACCGATGTAAAAACATGGTTTAATGTGGGTAAAACGTCGCTTTTTCCAGAAAATAGCGGGGCTTGTATCAAGTACAAAACCAAACAAATTGCGGTGTATAATTTCACCAGAATATCAAAATGGTATGCCTGCCAAAATTTATGTCCGCATAAAATGGAAATGGTGTTGTCCTTAGGTATGATAGGCGATAAGGGCGGTGTACCAAAAGTGGTATGCCCGATGCACAAAAAGAATTTTTCTTTGGAAGATGGAAGGGATTTGGCTGGAGAGGATTTAAAAATTGCCACCTATCCTGTTAAGATTGAAAACGGAAATGTGTATATTGGCTTTTCAGATTAATACATAAAAAATGAAGCCGACAAGATTTGAAACTGCCATAGCTTTAATAGATAAAAAAAATTCAGAAGACATAAACACTTATAAAGTTGCTGGATTGGAATATTCCAAGGAGTTGCTATATTCCCAAAGGATGACCAGAAAGTTATTGCAGTTTGAGCCCAATGCATCAAAAGCATTGCAAATTGCTGCACGCGCGCAACATATTTGCAGATGGAAAATTGCCAGAGATGAATACCCTATGGATAGGGTTGGCTACTTAAAATGGCGCGAAACCCTAAAAAAAATGCATGCGGACTTAACCGCCGAAATCCTTGAACAAGTGGGTTACGACCAACAATTCATTGATAGGGTTTCTTTTTTAATCAAAAAAAAATTGATTAAAAAGAATGAGGAAACCCAAGTTTTGGAAGACACTATTTGTTTGGTTTTTCTAGATTATTATTTTGATGAATTTGCCGAAAAACATGATGATGAAAAAGTTGTTGATATCTTGAAAAAAACATGGGTAAAAATGTCTGATAAAGGCCATAAAACTGCTTTAAAACTTCCCTTTTCTGAAAAAAGTTTAGCTTTAGTAAAACGAGCCATTACTTAATTTATAAATAATATGGGTAATAACGGTAATTCTTTAGATCAACGTACGTTTGATAAACTAAGCCGTTTGTATATCATAGCGCTAAGTACCATTGCGCTTTCAGTTATTATTAGCCAGGTTTTAATTAGAACCCATCTTAAATCACAACAAAGTGACTCAACGGTTATTAATGTTGCCGGTAGGCAGCGCATGTTGAGTCAAAAACTTACCAAAGAAATTGTATCCCTTTCTACAGAAGAAGATTTAGATGAAAGAATGCTATTAAAAGACCATATTAAAAACACGCTTTCACTTTGGCAATTATCCCATTTAGCGCTTCAAAAAGGCAATGATAGTCTGGGTTTGCCAGGAAATAACAGTCCAATTATTTCTAAAATGTTTAAAAGTTTAAATACGTCGTTCAATACTATTGGTAACGCTTCAGAATCTATTATTGAAAAGGTTGAAAACATTCCGACTTTGCCCATTAGTGCTTTTATTGATGACATTAATAAAGTAAAAGAAAATGAAGGCGATTTTTTATTGATGATGGATAAAATTGTAAACCAATATGATTTTGAGGCGGATGAAAAAGTAAGTTGGTTGCGCGACCTGGAGGTCATATTGATGACTCTTACGTTATTAATCCTGTTGGGCGAATTTATATTCATTTTTTGGCCCACAGCAAAAACCGTTAAAAACACACTTGCTGAATTGTTGATTGCTGAAAAAAAGGCTAAAAAAATGGCTTATGATGCAGATGAATTAAGTGTAGCCAAAGAAAAATCCGTTAAAGAATTGTTGGCTCTCACACAAGCGATGGATGAAACTTTGTTATTTGCCAGAATAAAACCGGATGGAACGATTGTACATATGGGGAAAAAGTTTTCACAGCTTTTTAAATTTACTAAATTTAGTTCCAATGTTAGCTTTTCAGAAGTCTTGTCTGCGCAGGAAAACGAACAACATACAATTGAAAATTTAGTTTTAAAATATAAAAAAACCGGTTGGCAAGGTGAGGTAAAAGCAACTGCCCCGGGCGCTATACATGTTTGGTTAGAAATGGCTATTATTCCATTTAATCCTACTGAGGATAAGTCTGAGCTGCTTATAATAGCATCTGAAATTACAAAACGAAAAGAAGCGCAATTAGAGATAGAACGCTTGACAAAAGTAAGTTTTGAGGAAAAAATGAATCAGCAGAAAATCATATCCAGTAAGATCATAGAAAACCAGGAAAAGGAACAAAATCGTATAGCAAAAGATGTACACGATGGAATTGGACAAATGCTAACGGGATTAAAATATAATTTAGAAAGTATTGATATTTCTGACATTAATAAAACAGCTTCAAAAATTGAACACCTAAAAGAACTGACTACCAACATTATTAAAGGGGTACGTACAGCAACATTTAATTTAACGCCACCTGAGTTGTCTGATCATGGCGTTGTGCCGGCAATAACTAAGTTAACACAAGAATTAGCAAGACTTACAGGTAAAAACATTGTACTTTTTAACAAGACAGACTTTAATCAACGCTTAGATTCCTTAACAGAAATTAATATTTACAGAATTACCCAAGAAGCCATCAATAATGCTATTAAGTATGCGGATTCCACACATATTTTAGTCTCTTTGTCACACAGCGAAAATATTTTAAGTATCGTTATTGACGATAACGGTAAAGGGTTTGACCCCAGCAAAGTTAGAAAAGTTAAAAATGGTGATGGCGGTATGGGCATGACCTTTATGCGAGAGCGAATAAAATATATAGATGGCCGTTTATTTTTAAATTCTGGGAAAGGAAAAGGGACTCGCATCACTCTAAACATTCCTTTTGCTAAAAATACGTAGTATTACTTAAAAATTCTTACTTTTGATGTTGGGTACTTAATATTTACACAATGGAAATTATACAAGTAGTTTTAGCAGATGATCATGTTTTAGTTAGAGATGGTATAAAAGCACTTTTGGAAGACCAGAGTGGAATAGCGGTTATAGATGAAGCCTCAGATGGTAAAGAAGCTATAAAAGTAGTTGAAAGAAGTCGTCCAGATGTACTTATCGTTGATATAAGAATGCCAGAAATGAATGGTATTGAAGTAGTTGCAGAAATAAATAAGCGTTTTCCTAATGTTAAAACATTGGTATTGTCAATGCACGATTCCGAGGAGTACGTAGTGCAAGCAATTCAGGCGGGTGCCGATGGCTATTTACTAAAAGGCGCCAGTAAAGAAGAGTTTTTAAAAGCACTGCATAAAATAGCGTCAGGTGGTAAATACTTTACTGGCGATATATCCTCTATAATAATGAATAATTTTGTTAACGGCAATGTTAGTGTTCGGGCATCCAGTTCAAATAAGCCTGCTGAAGATCCTTTCAAACTCACCAAACGTGAGAAGCAAATACTTAATTTAGTATTGCAGTTAAAGAATAATAAAGATATTGCTGAGGAACTTCAAATTAGCAAACGTACTGCCGAGGTACATCGTTTTAACTTAATGAAAAAATTAGATGTTAAAAATTTAATGGAACTTAGTAATAAGGCTAAGGAGTTTGACTTAATTTAGTTGTTATTTTTTTACCATTATCCTATTTGATTTTACTAACTAAATATTTTCAGTTTTTCCTTTTCCTCAAATTCACAAAGTCCAATTTATTTAAAAATACGTATATTTTATTTTTAAATTAAGTATTTATACTTAATTTTGATAAATAAAATTAAAATCATCACGGTTTTTAAATATGTAATTTTTATCAATTAAAAATCTCAATTTCAAAATTTTAATATTCATTTTTTATGGTATTCAGAATAATTAAAATAGGATTTGTATCCTTTGGTTTTTATGTCTTAATTAGTATAAAACACGACTGTAAATGATTAAAAATGAAGTGAAAACAACGTGTTCTTATTGTGGTGTAGGTTGTGGTATTATTGTAAAAAAAGATCATAACAATAAGGTTTTTGTTGAAGGCGATAAAGAACATCCTGTAAATAGAGGTATGCTTTGTTCCAAAGGAATGAATTTACATTATGTTGCGAATGATACGTCTGATAGAATTTTATATCCGGAAATGCGCTGGAGTCGTTCACATCCGCTAGAACGTGTAACTTGGGATGATGCATTGGATAGAGCAGCAAATGTTTTTAAATCCATTATAAAAAAATACGGTCCAGATAGTGTGGCATTTTATGTATCTGGGCAAAGTTTAACCGAAGAATATTATATAGCCAATAAACTCACTAAGGGCTTTTTAGGCACTAATAATATAGATACCAATTCACGTTTATGTATGAGTTCTGCGGTTGTTGGTTACAAAAAAACCTTCGGTGAGGATAGTGTTCCTATTTCGTATGCAGATATTGAGTTGGCAGATTGTTTTTTAATCACTGGTGCAAATCCAGCTTGGTGCCATCCCATACTTTTTAGAAGAATAGAGCAACACAAGGATAAAAACCCAAACACGAAAATAATTGTTATCGATCCAAGGAAAACAGACTCTGCTAATTTTGCAGATTTGCACCTACAATTACTTCCAGGAACAGATATTATTCTTTACAACGCCTTAGGTAGATGTTTGTATAAACGCGGATTGATTGATGAAGATTTTATTAATAATCACACGGAAGGTTTTGATGATTATAAAAAGCAAATATTTTCCATTTCCTTAAAACAAGCTTCAAAGCTTTGTGGTGTTCCTGAAAAAGATATTCGAAGAGCAGCTGATTATATTGGACTTTCAAAAGGTTTTATTAGCATGTGGGCCATGGGCCTTAATCAAAGTGTTGTTGGTACCGATAAAAATTATGCCCTTTTAAACCTGTCTTTAATTACAGGTCAAGTAGGTAAACCAGGGTCGGGTCCATTCTCGCTTACAGGTCAACCCAACGCTATGGGCGGACGCGAGGTAGGAGGTATGGCAAATCTTTTGGCAGTTCATAAGGATTTGCAAAACGAAGGACATAGGAGAGAAGTAGCACAGTTTTGGGGTGTTGATAACATTAACCCAAAACCAGGATTAACAGCCACCGAAATGTTTGATGCCCTAGAAAGCGGAAAATTGAAAGCCATTTGGATTGCCTGTACAAATCCGTTGGTGAGCTTGCCAAATACACACAGAATAGAAAAAGCCATGAAAAACGCAAAGTTTGTTGTGGTTCAAGATATATCATATAAATCAGATACTGTTGTTTATGCAGATCTGGTGCTTCCGGCTGCTGGTTGGCTTGAGAAAGAAGGTACTATGACGAATTCTGAGCGTCGTATTTCTTATTTACCAAAAGAAATCAATCCTCCAGGAGAAGCTAGACCAGATGTTGAAATTTTCTGTGATTTTGCAAAACGTATGGGTTTTCGTGGTTTTAACTACAATAGTACAGACGAAATTTACGATGAATATGCGGCTATGACGAAAGGGACAAACATTGATGTGTCTTTTTTAAATTATGATAGACTAAAGAACGAAGGCACATTTCAGTGGCCTGTGAATGAATACAGACATACAGGAACACCGCGATTATTTGAAGATAAAATTTTTTATACACCATCACAAAAAGCCATATTCAATATCCCGAAAAGTATTGAAAATACTTCGGTGCAACCCAATGATGACTTTCCGTTAATTTTAACAACAGGTCGTGTACGGGACCAGTGGCACACCATGACAAAAACAGGTAAAGTGGCACGTTTAAAAACACATTATCCGACACCTGTTTTAGAAATAAATCCCGTTGATGCCTTTTTAAATAAGATAAAGGATGGCGATATAACAGAAATTAAAAGTAAAAATGGTTTGGTTCGTGTGCGCGCAAAAGTGACTGACACTATAAAAAAGGGTGTGGTATTTTTGCCTATGCATTGGGGCAAACAGTTACAAAGTGATTTAAATCGTGCCAATAATTTAACAAATACCCTAGTTGATCCACAATCTAAAGAACCCGATTTTAAATTCACTACGGTTTCAGTTTCAAAATATAAAAAACCAGTTGAAAAAATAATCATTGCAGGCGCAGGTGCTGCGGCGTTCCGTTTTGTTCAAAATTATAGGGAAAATAATGAGGTTGATGAAATCCATGTCTTTTCAAAAGAACCTCATTTGTTTTATAACAGGGTTTTACTTCCTGAATATGTTACTGAAGAATTATCATGGGAACAGCTACTAAAGATAAAGAAAATTGAGTTAAATAAACTTAATATCAAGGTGCATCCTGAAATATTTATCAATAAAATAGATCAAAAAAACAAGGTGGTAACTGATAGTAATGGTTTTACGCATGTTTTTGATAAGCTTATTTTAGCAACCGGTAGTCGCGCCTTTATCCCTAAGGATGTTCAAATTGATTTACCAGGGCGATTTACCATGCGTAATAAAAGTGATGCCGATGCTTTTAAAGCCTATTTAGAAGCCACTAATTTGCCACCAGAAGAACAACACGTGGTTATTGTTGGTGGTGGTTTATTGGGGTTAGAGCTTGCTGCAGCCATGAAGCATAAAAACTTTAAAATAACTATTGTTCAACGTGCATCAAGGTTAATGGAGCGTCAATTGGATATGGTTTCCAGTAAGTTATTGGCTTT
>CAXBID010000130.1:0-9758 GCA_963975495.1 uncultured Flavobacteriaceae bacterium
TTTGCAAGTTGTTCAACTTTGTGCGGAATAGTAGCAGAAAACAACAGTGTTTGTTTACTCTCAGGGCACAAGCGTTCAATTTTTTTAACATCATCAATAAAACCCATATCCAGCATTAAATCGGCTTCATCCAAAACTAAGGTTTCTACATAATCTAAATTAAGAATATTTTGTTTGTGTAAATCGAGCAACCTACCAGGGGTGGCAATTAAAATATCCACGCCTTTTTTTAAAATGTCTTTTTGCGGTTCGATTGATGTGCCACCAAAAATAACACTGGTTTTTAGGTTGGTGTACGTAGAATATGTTTCAAAATTTTTAGCAATTTGAATTGCCAATTCCCGAGTAGGACTTATAATTAGGGCTTTTATTTTTTTGCCTTTTTTCGATGCATCTTGTTTGTCAAACAACAATTGCAAAACAGGAAGTGCAAAAGCAGCGGTTTTACCAGTTCCAGTTTGGGCCGAAACAATGCAATCTACTTTTGATAATACAGATGGTATTGTCTTTTCTTGAACTAATGTTGGATTATCGTAACCTGCCTCAGCAATTGCTCTTAAAATAGGTTTGTTAAGTTTTAAGTCTTTAAATGACATGTGTATAATTTACCGCAAAGATAGAACAAACCATAGGACTAAATAAATTGTTTTAGTTTGTCTCTTTTTCTTTCAGGGAGAGCATCATTATCTAAAATTAATCGGATTAAATTTTTATCCTTTTCTTTTGAAAAAAGCAGCTTAAAAAACTGCGCTGTCGTAATACTGTTTTCAGCTTTTTTCAACAATTTAAAAGTGTCACTGGTTTTAACAAAACCCTCTTCTAAAACTCGAACATAAGTTCCTGGGAAACCATGTTCAATAAATTGTTTTATTGCTTTTTGATTTCCAAATTTCACTCCAAATTTATAACAAGGCTCTCTAGGTTGAGTTATTTGTATTATTGCTTCACCAACTTTATAGATGTCTCCGATACTAATTTTAGTTTCATCTAAACCTTTAACAGTAAGGTTTTCTCCAAACATGCCCCAATTCCAATCTAAATTAGGATATAAATTTTTCCAATAGCTATAATGGTTTTCAGAAAACAAATAACAAGCTTTAAATACGCCACCATGGTGTTTTCTATCAGTTACTTCATCGCCTTTTACATCATGTTTTCCTAAATGAATAGGTGTTTCAGTTGGCATTTTATAAATACCAGTAATTTCTTCTTTACCGTTCCAAATAATGGTCGTTGGTTTTGCTATGTTTGTAGATGTTATTTTCAATGATTTGTTTTCTGAAACAGGCTATAAAAAGTTAAAAATTACTTACCCCATTCGGTATGGAAAACGCCTTCCATATCTGTACGTTCATAAGTATGCGACCCAAAGTGATCACGTTGTGCTTGAATTAAATTCAACGGTAAATGACTAGAGGTATAAGCATCAAAATAAGTTAATGAATTTGATAAACCTGGTAGCGGAATTCCATTTTTAGCAGCATAGGCTATAATTTTACGAGTAGCTGGTACTGCTTTTTGAACTTTGGGAACAAAGGATGGCGCCAATAATAAGTTGGCTAAATTTTTATCTTTAGTGTAAGCAGAAGAAATATCTTCTAATAACGCAGCCCTAATAATGCAGCCAGCACGCCATATTTTAGCAATAACCGACAAGTCTAGTGCATACTCATATTCCCTTGAAGCATCTGCTAATTGGTGTAAACCTTGTGCATACGTAGTTATAAAAGCAAAATATAATGCTTCTTCCGCATTAGCAATGAGCTCTTCTTTATTTATGGCATCAACCGTTGGTCTGTCATACAATTTATCAGCAGCAATGCGCTCATCTTTTAAAGCTGAAATTTCTCGCATGCTTACCGCTATATCAATAGATGGCACAGGTATACCTAAATCCATAGCGTTTTGGGATGTCCATTTACCTGTTCCTTTTTGTTTGGCTTTATCTAGAATTTTATCTACTAAACGCCCCGTTCCTTTATCATCTTTTTGAATGAATATTTCAGCAGTTATTTCTACTAAAAATGATTGTAATCGGCCTTTATTCCAACTATCAAAAATTTGATGTAGCTCGTCGTTTGATAGATTGCAAGATTTTCGTAAAAGATCGTATGTCTCAGAGATAAGTTGCATCAACCCATATTCAATACCGTTGTGCACCATTTTTACATAATTTCCAGCAGATTTAGGACCTAAATATGCAACACAAGGTTCACCATTAAATTTAGCTGAAACAGCCTCAAAAATAGGTTTCACGTGCTGGTAAGCTTCTTTATTTCCACCTGGCATAATACTAGGTCCTCTGCGAGCACCTTTTGCTCCTCCAGATACACCGGAGCCAAAAAAGTAAATGCCTTTTTCCTTTAAATAAGCCTCTCTACGATCAGTATCTGTAAAAAAAGAATTCCCACCATCTATAATAATGTCGTTTTTATCCAAAAAAGGCAACAAGCTTTCTATAACATTATCTACAATTTTACCAGCAGGAACTAAAAGCATTATTTTTCGCGGTTGTGCTAAGGCATCTACAAAGGTTTCTATTGAGGTTGTAGCATTAACAAGATCTAAATTATCGCCTTCGGTTTTTAGGGCATCTACTTTTTCTTGATCCAAATCATATCCAAATGCCTTAAAATTATTGTCGGCAACATTCAAAATAAAATTACGTCCCATAACACCTAGTCCAACTAATCCAAAATTGTAATCTTTATGCTTCATATTTGTTTTGTTATTATTTAATGATTGATGCCTATTATTTTCACAAAGTGTGCGATTGATTTATAATTTAATGAACTTATCTTGACTATTTGTGTTTAACCGAAAATGAGTTGAAATTTGTTTAGATTAGATACTTTTTGAAAGGCATAGTATCTATCGCTACGCATAAAAAAAGTAACGAAATATAGGCAAATTTCAGACATTTTTTAGGAAATAGAAAAAGTCAAGATGAGTTCAAAGTAAAAATATGCTTAATTTAACCGAAATATAGCACTTAAATTAATTTAAAACACAATAAAATAACTAAAATTAGATTCCTTTTATGAATAAAATTTCGAACCAAATGCTTGTCATTTTTGGAGCTTCAGGAGATTTAACAGCCAGAAAACTAATACCTGCTATTTATAGTCTTTATAAAGAAAACTATTTACCGGATAATTTTGTGGTATTAGGCGCAAGTAGAAGCACGATTTCAGATGACGATTTCAGAAAAAAAGTAGTTAAGGAGAGTTCTTATTTAAAAGATAGCATTGCTGAAGATAAAAATGATTTTGTTAGCACGTTTTCCGATAAGCTTTTTTACGAGGATTTAGGAGATAGTTATGATACTGATTATGCGCGTTTAAGTAAACGAATCTCAGAGTTAAATTCAAAATACAAAACTGACAATAATTATATTTTTTACCTATCTACACCACCTAGTTTGTATGAAACCATTGCAAAAAACCTTTACAGTCAAGAGCTTACGAAGGAAAATGATGGATGGAAGCGTATTATTGTTGAGAAACCATTTGGTTACAGTCTTAAAACGGCCAAAGATTTAAACACAGGTTTGCAAAAATATTTTGACGAGGATCAGATATATAGAATAGACCATTATTTAGGTAAAGAAACCGTGCAGAATTTATTGGTAACGCGTTTTTCGAATACCATTTTTGAACCGCTATGGAATAGAGATTACATAAAGCATATCGAGATAACCAATGCAGAAACTGTTGGTGTTGAAAAAAGAGGTGGGTATTACGATAAATCTGGTGCATTACGTGATATGTTTCAAAGTCATTTATTGCAAATCGTATCTTTAATAGTGATGGAGCCACCCATAAATTCATCAGCACAAGAAATACGAAACGAAAAAGTAAAAGCTTTAAAATCGCTTCGTATTATGAATGATGATAAAACAATTTACAACCATACCATTAAAGGACAATATGTGGCCTCAATAATAGACGGAAAAACCGTGAAAGGCTACCGTGAGGAAGATGGTGTAAACCCAGAATCTAAGACAGAAACCTATGCCGCTATAAAATTTTTCGTAGATAATTGGCGTTGGAAAGATATTCCATTCTACGTTCGTACTGCTAAGCGTATGCCAACAAAAGTAACCGAAGTTGTTATTCATTTTAAAACACCTCACCATCATGTTTTTACTGAACGCAATATTAATAATAAAGATAATAAATTGATTATTCGTATTCAGCCAGACGAAGGTGTTTTGGTAAAATTTGGAGTTAAAGTTCCAGGGCAAGGGTTTAAAGTAGATCGTGCTAATTTAGATTTTTACTATTCCAGTTTATCTGATTCCAATAATATTATGCAAGCTTACGAACGCCTTCTATTGGATGCCATGGAAGGTGATGCCACGTTATATGCCAGAGCAGACGAAGTAGAGGCAGCTTGGGCATTTGTAGATCCTATTTTAAATTACTGGGAAAATGGTAAAGATGTAAATACCTATGGTTATTCTGCTGGTGTTTGGGGGCCTGAAAATGCTAATGATTTGTTGGAAGGTAATAATATCTGGCGAAACCCAGGCGAACAATTAGTAGATGATACTGGTTTTTGTGTAATTTGTTAATAAAGCTATGGCAGAGATAAAAATATACCCTACAAAACAGCTAGTTGCTGAAAATTTTTCCGTCTTTTTTAAAAAATTGATAACCAACAAAGAAGCCTTTCATGTAGCACTTTCAGGAGGAAGTACACCGAAAATTGTTTTTGATGATTTAGCAACACATTTTGCCGACGATATAGATTGGTCTAAAATACTCTTGTATTGGGGTGATGAACGGTGTGTTCCCCCAACAGATTCGGAAAGTAATTATAAAATGACTTTACAACATTTGCTTTCTAAAATCTCGATACCTGAAGAAAATATCTTTAGAATTTTAGGTGAAAACAACCCAAAGCAGGAAGCCAAACGTTACAGTACCATTTTAGATGAAAATTTACCAACTAAATATGATATTCCAAAGTTTGATTTGGTTATTTTGGGTATGGGTGATGATGGACATACCGCATCTATTTTTCCTCATGAAATAGATATTTGGCACTCCAAAGCAAATTGTGAAGTTGCCATACATCCAGATTCTGCCCAGAATAGAATTACTATAACTGGTAAAATTATTAATAATGCTGAGGTCGTTGCTTTTTTAGTTACAGGACCTACTAAAGCTGAAAAAGTAAAAGAAATTATTAAAGAAATAGTAGGTTATAAAAATTATCCAGCAACATTGGTTAATCCCACTTCGGGTGAATTAATTTGGTTTTTAGATAGCGAAGCTGCTAAAGAAATTTGTTGAATTTTATAATTTTTCTATCAAAGGCAAGTTTCACTTATAACAAAAAAACCACCCTGTTTTCACAAAGTGGTTTTAGGTTTATAATTTTTTGAGATAGCTTCATGAGATGCTCTCCTTCGAGGGAATTACGCTTCGCTTACTTAATCATCTCGTAACTACGTTTAATGAAATTTGTTAACTCTTCACCTTTAAGAAGTCCTTGGGAAAGTCTTGCTAAGTCTAAACTTTGATTTATTAACCGCTCTTGTTTCTTTTTGGTTTTTGTATTTAAAATTTCACTAACCAATTCAGAATTTGTGTTAACAACAAGGTTAAACATTTCTGGCATACTACCAAACATATTCATACCGCCACCGCCACCAGTAGCTTGCATTTCTTTCATTCTTCGCATAAATTCCGGTTGCGTTATGGTAAAAGGCGATTCGTTACTGTCCATAGCTTCAAGTTGTACCATGAATTTATCAGAAGGAATGACTTCTTTTAATAATTCATCTAAAGTTTTGGTTTGGTCTTCATCTAATTTAGAAATATTTGTTTCGTCTTTCTTTATTAAATTATTTATATGATCGCCATCAACACGAGCAAACGTAACATTTTCCTTCGTACTTTCTAATTTTTGTATTAAATGGGAAACAATAGGAGAATCTAATAATAAAACCTCGTAACCTTTAGCCTTTGCAGATTCAATGTAACTATGTTGCGCATCTGTATCTGAAGCATAAAGGATAACTAACTTGTCATCTTTATCGGTTTGATTCGCTTTTATCTTATTGAATAATTCTTCATAAGTAAAGTAAGTTCCATCAACTGTTGGGTATAATGCAAAAGCATCAGCTTTTTCATAGAATTTATCTTCTGAAAGCATCCCGTATTCAATAACGATTTTAATATCGTTCCATTTAGCCTCAAAATCTTCACGGTTGGTATTGAATAACGATTTTAATTTATCGGCAACTTTTCTGGTGATGTAAGATGAAATCTTTTTTACGGCACCATCAGCTTGTAAATACGAACGCGATACGTTTAATGGAATGTCTGGAGAATCAATAACACCACGCAGCATGGTTAAAAATTCTGGTACAATACCTTCAACATTATCGGTTACATAAACTTGGTTTTGATAGAGTTGAATTTTATCTTTTTGAATGTTTAAATCCTGAGCCATTTTCGGGAAATATAAAATTCCTGTTAAATTGAATGGATAATCTACATTTAAGTGAATGTGGAACAAAGGCTCTTCAAATTGCATGGGGTACAATTCCCTGTAAAAACTGCTATAATCTTCATCTTTTAGCTCAGTTGGCTGTTTTGTCCATGCTGGATTTGGATTGTTGATGATATCATCAACTGTTATTTGTTTATGCGGTTCGGTAGTTTCTTTACCTCCCGAAGCGTCGGGATTATCTTTTGTGGTTTTAGGAGTAAAATCTGGATCGTTTATTTTCTTCGTTCCAAATTTAATTGGAATAGGCATAAACTTATTGTATTTATTCAATAACCCACGAATTCTAGATTCTTCTAAAAACTCAGTTGAATCTTCGGCAATGTGAAGAATAATTTCTGTACCTCTTTCCGTTTTCTCAGAAGGCTCCAAAGTGAATTCGGGCGATCCATCACAACTCCAATGTGCAGCAGGTTCATCTTTATAGGATTTTGTTATGATTTCTACTTTTTCAGCTACCATAAAAGAAGAATAGAAACCAAGACCAAAATGACCAATAATTCCTGAATCTTTAGCAGAATCCTTGTATTTGTCCAAAAACTCTTCAGCACCGGAAAATGCAATTTGATTGATGTATTTTTCAACCTCTTCAGCAGTCATACCCAAACCTTGGTCTATAATATGAAGCTTCTTTCCTTTTTTGTCAACTTTAACCTCAATTTGTGGATTGCCATATTCTATTTTGGAATCACCGACGTTAGTTAGGTGTTTTAGTTTTAATGTGGCATCTGTAGCATTACTAATTAACTCACGTAAAAAAATTTCGTGGTCGCTATATAAGAATTTTTTAATAAGCGGAAAGATATTCTCTACCGATACATTAATATTTCCTTTTGTCATGATAATAATTTATTTTTCATTCCCTCGCAGGAGGGAATCTGATTAATTTATAGTTTTTACTTACTTGGTTTAGTTAGGCAACAAAAATGCCAATTCGTATAATGTGACAAACTGACATTAAAAAAGGTCATCCTATTATTTTAGAATGACCTTTATAATTTATTGTAAAAAAAATTAATTTTTTATAACGTCTTCAGTTTCGTTTATTTTAGTATCGTTTTTTAAGTGTTTTTCAAACCATTGGTCTTGTTCCCAAAGCATGTGCATAATGGATTCCTTAGCAACATAACCATGACTTTCCTTTGGAAGCATTACCAGTCTTACTGGTGCTCCCAAACCTTTAAGTGCATTAAAATAACGCTCGCTTTGTAAAGGGTAAGTTCCCGAATTATTATCGGCTTCACCATGAATTAAAAGTAAAGGTGTTTTCATGGTATCTGCATGCATAAAAGGAGACATGTTATAATAAATTTCTGGGGCTTCCCAATAGTTACGCTCTTCACTTTGAAAACCAAACGGTGTTAGTGTTCTATTATAAGCACCACTTCTGGCTATACCTGCAGCAAATAAGTTGGAATGTGATAATAAATTAGCTGTCATAAAAGCACCGTATGAATGCCCGCCTACAGCTACTTTTTCGCGGTTTATATATCCCAAGTCATCTACAGCATCAATGGCTGCTTTGGCATTAGATACTAACTGCTTAATAAAAGTATCATTAGGTTCTTCATCACCTTCACCAACTATAGGAAAAGATGCGTCATCTAAAACCACATAGCCTTTTGTTACCCAGTAAATTGGAGAGCCATACCATGGGTAGGTAAATTCGTTTGAGTTTTTAGTGTTTTGTCCCGCACTACTTTTATCTTTAAATTCTTCAGGATAAGCCCACATAATCATGGGGTATTTTTCACCTTTTACATAATCTGTTGGTAAATATAGTGTGCCCGATAATTCTAAACCATCTTCACGATTGTATTTGATAATCTCTTTTTTAACGTTTTGAATACTTTTAAAAGGGTTTTCAAAATCAGTTAAAGGCATTGGCGCTATTTTTTTTTTGATATTTCTTACATAGTAATTTGGGTATTCGTTTTTAGATTCAATTCTAACCAATACTTCACCTTTACCCATATCTAGTGCCATAGAAATATCTTCAATTTTATCAGTTAAGTTAGATTGATATAGTCTTTTGCTTTCTTTTGTTTTTAAATTTATTTCATCAACAAACGGAAATTTCCCTTTTTTACTATAACCATCACCAATTAAATAAGCATTTCCTTTTATAATATCGATGGTGTATTTACCAAATTCATTTTTTTTAGTCACAAAATTGCCAGGGTCACTGTATATGTCTTGATAATTTCGATCAGAAATAATTTCAGCTTTTGCTTTTGGGTTTGATGGATTAATTAAATACGCTTTTGTGTTTCGGGTATTCCACCAATAATCATAAACAACCGCGGTAGTTTCGTTACCCCATTCAATACCACCGTAACGATTAATAGTTTTAAATATTGATTCTGGATTGCCTTTAAAAGGCGCATCTAATTGAAATATTTCATCTCTATGAGGTACTTCTTTTTCAGCATCACCATCATCTAACGCTTCGGCCCAAACTAAAGTTGCAGGTTTGTCATCGCGCCAAGAAAGACTTCGCTTTCCTTTTCTAACAGACATAAATCCTTTAGGTAAATCTTCAATTAAAGGGATTTCTAAAATAGTTTTTACAAGATTACCTTTGGTATCATAAACGTTACTTTTTGAAGGAAACCGCGAATAGGGCACGAGGTAAGAAAATGGTTTTTCAATGGTAGTTAACATAATATAATTTCCGTCTGGTGAAAACGATATATCTTCATACATATCACTTTCCATCCAAGAACTTAAGTTTCCTTTCAAATCAACAACTTTTAATTCTGATAAAACTAACTGCTCAAAATTATGTTCATCTGTTTTGTTTTTAAGTAAATCTTGATAGGTTCTATTTTGTGCTTCTACACCTGCCTCACTAATAGAAATTGTAGGACCCGTTGGAACCGCGGTTTTAACATCTATAAGTTCTTTCCTTTTATTGGCCAGTGTTTTAATCAATAATGAATTACTGTCTTTAAACCAATTAAAGGGGCTTCCTGTGTTTGCATTAAGGTTATCTTTGGTTATTTTTTTTGCTGTTTTTGACTGAATATTTAATACCCAAAGTTCAACCCCATTATTTGTGGTATTAGTGAAAGCCACCAGTTCTTGATTAGGCGACCAAGAAAAATGAGTTAATCGGCTTTTTTCTGGCAAACCAGATACTGCTATTTCATTACCCTCACGACCAAGTCTTATTTTAATATCTGTGTAGTACCGCTCTCTACTGGGTGCACGACAAATTTCCCTTTTCAGAGAAA
>CAXBID010000131.1:0-9668 GCA_963975495.1 uncultured Flavobacteriaceae bacterium
TGTAATTCTTCTTCTGTTTTTAAATTATTAAGTTGGGTGTATAAATTTAATCGTTCAGCAATATTATTTACGTAATCGTCTGGGAATAATAATTCAAAATCAGAATCAATAGTTACATCTTTTACATACACTTTATCTGCATCGTCTTCATTATATAAATCTTTAAACTCATTTTCTTTGAGTTCTTCAATAGCTTCATTTAATATTTTTTGGTAGGTATCAAAACCTATTTCGTTTATAAATCCACTCTGTTCACCACCCAATAAATCTCCTGCACCTCGAATTTCTAAATCTTTCATGGCAATGTTGAAACCGCTTCCCAATTCTGTAAACTGCTCTAAAGCGGTGATACGTTTTCTAGCATCGTCGGTCATCGCAGAGTATTCTGGTGTAATAAAATAACAGAATGCTTTTTTATTGCTTCGCCCAACACGACCACGCATTTGGTGCAAATCACTCAACCCGAAATTATTGGCATTATTGATAAAAATAGTATTGGCATTGGGTACATCCAATCCGCTTTCTACAATTGTTGTACTAACCAAAACATCAAAACCGCCATCCATAAACGACAGCATGAGTTGCTCTAATTTTTTACCTTCCATTTGCCCATGACCAATACCAATTTTAGCATCAGGCACCAAGCGTTGAATCATGCCTGCAACTTCTTTGATATTTTCAATACGGTTATGAATAAAAAATATTTGTCCACCACGTTCAATTTCATAACTAATAGCATCACGAATGGTTTCTTCGTTAAAACGAACAACATGACTCTCAATGGGGTAACGGTTTGGTGGTGGCGTTGTAATAACCGATAAATCGCGAGCTGCCATTAAACTAAATTGAAGTGTTCTGGGTATTGGTGTTGCCGTTAGTGTTAATACATCAACATTGTCTTTTAAAGTCTTTAATTTTTCTTTTACGGCTACACCAAATTTTTGTTCTTCATCAACAATAAGTAACCCTAAATCTTTAAACTTGACGTTTTTGTTTACGAGTTGGTGTGTGCCTATAATAATATCAACTTTTCCACTTTCTAAACCTTCAAGTGTTTCACGTTTTTCTTTGGCGGTTCTAAATCTATTTAAATAATCTACCGTTACTGGGAACTCTTTTAAACGTTCTCTAAATGTTCTGGAATGTTGGTATGCCAAAATAGTTGTTGGCACTAAAACAGCAACCTGTTTACCATTATCAACCGCTTTGAATGCTGCGCGAATAGCTACTTCTGTTTTACCAAAGCCAACATCGCCGCAAACCAATCTATCCATGGGGCGTTCGCTTTCCATGTCAGCTTTAATATCGGCAGTTGCGGTACTTTGGTCGGGTGTATCTTCGTAAATAAAAGAGGCTTCCAACTCGTGTTGCATATAACTATCTGGATTGTACTGATAGCCTTTTTCGGTTTTACGTTTTGCGTAAAGTTTAATTAAATTGAAAGCAACATGCTTTACACGGGCTTTCGTTTTTTGTTTTAAGGTTTTCCAAGCTTTACTACCAAGTTTATAGATTTTTGGCGGCTTGCCGTCTTTTCCATTAAACTTTGTGATTTTATGAAGCGAATGAATACTTAAATATAACACATCACGCTCACCATAAATCAATTTTATGGCTTCTTGTTTTTTACCTTCTACATCTATTTTTTGAAGTCCACCAAAACGCCCAATACCATGATCGATATGCGTTACGTAATCGCCAATATCTAGATTTGTAAGTTCTTTTAGCGTTATCGCCTGCTTTTTAGCATACCCGTTTTTTATTTGAAACTTATGATAACGTTCAAAAATTTGATGGTCGGTATAGCAAACAATCTTAGAATCGTGATCTATAAAACCTTGATGAAGCGATAAAATAATAGTTGAATACTGTTTTACATCCAAGTGGGAATCATCAAAAATATCATGGAAGCGTTTTGCTTGTTGTTCGCTTACACAAGCAATATAATTGGTATAACCGTTTTCGTGATTGGTATTTAAATCTTCAATTAAAAGATTGAATTGTTTGTTGAATGACGGTTGTGGCCTGGTGTTGAACTCAATTTGATAAGATGTCTCGACTGCGCTCGACATGACAGCAGAACTCCCAAACTCAATTATAGAGAAATCGAGCAATTGTTTTTTTAGTACTATAGAATCGCAAAAAAGCTCATGGGGTTGGGCGTGTTTAATGTCTTTTGAAAGCGTTTTGAAAGCGTCTTCTGCTTTTGAGTAAAAATCATCAATTCTAGAAAATAGTAAGTCGGTGTTTTTTAAACACACAACCGTTTTTTGAGCGATGTATTTTAAAAAACTTTGTCGGCTTTCTTGCAATAATTTATTGGCAACATTAGGAATGATACTGATTTTTTTAATCTGTTCAACGGATAGTTGGGTTTCCACATCAAAAGTCCTAATGCTATCCACCTCATCACCAAAAAACTCAATTCGGTAAGGTTCGTCATGTGAAAATGAAAACACATCTACAATACCACCACGCACCGAAAACTCACCAGGTTCGGTAACAAAATCAACACGTTTAAACTGATATTCAAACAATACTTCATTTACAAAATCGATAGATAAATTATCGTTAACCGAAACTTTCAACGTATGGCGCTCCAGTTCTTTTCTGGTAACCACTTGCTCAAAAAGGGCATCTGGATAAGTAACAATTATGGCTGGCTTTTTTTGAGAGTTAATACGGTTTAAAACTTCAGAACGTAAGAGCACATTAGCATTATCGGTTTCTTCTCCCGAAGCGTCGGGATGATAAGGCCTTCTATAACTACCTGGATAAAACAATACATCTTTATCATTCAATAACTGTTCTAAATCGTTTAGGTAATGTGCCGCTTCTTCTTTATCGTTAAAAACAATTAAAAACGGTTTGTCGGCTGTTTTGAAAATACTTGAAATAACAAAGGAAAAAGACGACCCTACAAGACCTTTTAAATGTATTTTAGGCTTGTCCTGAGCGGAGTTGAAGGGTTGGGTTTGGGCAATAGCAGTTTGCAGATTTTGCGTTTTCAAAGTCTGTAAATAGGTTTGCGAGAGGTTATTTTTACTCACGTAATTATTCAATTTTACGAGTGCAAAGATACGGTTTAGGATTATTTTAAAAATGATTTAGTGTAAATTAGTAATTGTTTTTTAGATTTGAATTCATGCTATATCATAATCAACCTATATCATAATCAACGAATATTATTATGAAAAAACTATTTTTATTTTTATTTGTTCTATGTCATTTTAGCATATATGGACAAGATTTAATTACATCTGAAAATTTTGAATTCAAATTTATAAAAGCTAAAATAGCTCGTGGATCCAATTATTTTTATGTTATAAAAACTCCTGACAATCATGATAAAATTCAAGTTAGATTTAAATTGAACTCGACATCTTCTAAAAAGGAAGATTTTGATCCGAATAAATTCTACTTAGTTTCAGACAAAGAAAAAGTCAGAATTAGACCCATAGATGTAAGATATAATTATGGCGTTGGTATTATATATGTTGGATTTGATTTTCTTACTAATTACCAAACAACTGATAAGAATCTTAAACAATGGATTAGATACGATCCTCAAATAAAAGACACCTTCTACGACTACGATATAGACGGATATGAAAATGTATATTATACCATAAATTTTGGAACCAAAAGAAAACCTAAAATGGTTACTCCTTACTTAGCTCATGAAGACCTAAAATCTTGTAAAATGGATATTTATTTCTCTGTGCCAGAGAACTCAATAAAAAAGGCAAAAATATATTATGGAAATAAGTTAATTGCTAATATTAAAATAAAATAAATCACTTCTCATTTAAGTTCTCAGCTCGCGTTAGGGATTTGCAGCTGCATCCTTTTTGTGCTAAACTTTTAGTTTGTTTTGAAACTCATTTAATATAAATCAAAGAATGCTTGATGAGATACTGAAATCGGAGATTCATGAATACTTTAATTTAAAATAGATAGTTATGAATAAACAAGTTCAGCACAAAAAAGATATAGCGTAAAGCCCTCCCGATAGCTACTTTAGGGATTGTGGTAACCTGCCTACCGGCCTAATATTTTAATTTTTAGATATATTCCTGAATAATACCTATAAGTGTATTGGCATCTTGCTCGCCACTTTGACGCCATTTCATTTCGCCGTCTTTGTAAACAATTAAAGTTGGCAGGCCTTTTACACGTAAAGCTTCGGCTAATTCTTGATTTTTTTCAACATCTATTTTAATCACTTTGGCTTTATCTCCAAGTGCAGCAGCAACATCGCGAAGTACAGCGTGCATAGCGGTTGATTGTTCATTCCATTCAGTAAAAAAATCTAATAGAACTGGAATTTCAACATCGATAAGTTCTCCAAATTTTGACATATCTTAAAGTTTTAAGTCAACTTGTAGTTTAACAAACCTACAATTTTTTTTCGATTTGAAAACCAATGCTTTATAGTGGTTGATGGTTTCAATATTATAAATATAAGCAAAATAGCCGTAATCGCAACAATAGTAACCCTTTAAGCCTGTTTTGTTTCTTTTTTGAGTTCAATAACTGTGATTTCTGGCCAAATGCCTACCCGACCTGGGTAGCCTAAATACCCAAAGCCTCTGTTTACATTGATGTATTGCCCCATTTCTTTATAAATTCCTGCCCAATATTTGTAACGCCATTTTACGGGACTCCATTTAATCCATCCTGGTATTTCAATACCAAACTGCATGCCGTGGGTGTGCCCGCTCAGTGTTAAATGGTAATGATAATCGTCTTGAATGACTTCTTTTTCCCAATGTGATGGATCGTGACTCATTAGTATTTTGAAATCATCTTTTTTAATGCCTGCGGCTGCTTTTTTTAAGTCGCCTGCTTTTTTAAATCCACCAGCACCCCAATTTTCAACGCCTACAATAGCAATACGTTGTCCGTTTTTCTCGATAAATCTACTTTCATTTAAAAGGACATCATAACCCATTTCTTTTTGCAATTCAACCAAGTCTGCCAAATTTTGAGCTTTTGCATCTGATGATGGCCAATCTACATAGTCTCCATAATCGTGATTTCCTAAAACAGAAAACACACCATCTTTAGCTTTTAAAGTGCCAAACAAATCCTTCCAATCTTTCATTTCAGAGGATTTATTATTCACCATATCGCCAGTAAACAAAATAACATCCGACTTTTGTTCTTTTATTAAATTAACGCCGTATTCTATTTTCTCTTTGTTATCAAAACTTCCAGAGTGAATATCGCTGATTTGAGTGATTCTGTACCCATCAAAAGCTTCTGGTAAATCTTCAAAATGTAGAGTGTAGTTTAAAACCCTGAATCTATATTTTCCCCGATACATACCGTACAACAGTGATGTAAAAGGAATCGCCGCTAAACCTAACGCTACTTGACTTATAAACTTGCGTCTTGATGGGATATAAAAAGATTCTTTTGTGGTTACCAACTTATCGTACAGACCTAAAATGAATCTGATAATATCCTCACCTAATAATATAGGAATAATCACCAAACCAAAAGACATAAATGCCAATAAAAATCCAAAGGCATAACTTTTTTCAGGACTCAAAACACGCCCTTCTGAAGATGCTAAAAACTGAAATAAAAAATTACCTGCAATTATTATGGCTATTCCAAAAAACAGATAATAAACCCAAGAACTTTTGGTTACTGATTTTATAGCTTGAAAACCATAAATAGCAATAAGTGTGTAAACTATAATAAAAAGAACCCAACGTAGCATACTAATTTTTAACGGTAAAGTTAATGAATAATAATGCCCTTTTTCTTATGGAATTGTTAAAGAAAAATTTATCATATTAATCATCGAACACTAACTTTCCCTTAGCTTCTTGTTCTTTCAATTTCTGAACCAAATCCAAAGCGTCTGGAATAACATCGCTACAAAGCACAATAAGAGATCCCTTTACTGCATTTTTAACAGCATAGGTAATGGCTTCTTTTTCAGAAGGTATGATAGTTGTTTTCTTATTTGGATCTTTCTTTTTAATACCGTCGTTGAGCATTTTGATGAGTTCTTCTTCAGTTTTACCTCTTAACTGTTTGTCCTGACGGATAATAATTTCATCAAACATTTCTGCTGCTATACCACCCATTTCATTATTATCTTCAATACGTCTGTCACCAATACCAGCGATAATTCCAACCTTTATCGTCGCATCTAATTCTTCAGTGAATTTTTGAAGCGCGCGCATGCCCGCTGGATTATGTGCATAATCTAAAAGAATTGTGAAGTCATTGAATTTAAATAAATTTAATCGCCCCGGTGTTTGAGTTGCTGATGGAATAAAAGTTTCCAAACCTGCTTTCATATCCTCTATACTAATACCTTGAACGTGAGCCGCTAAAATTCCAGCTAGTACGTTCTGAATCATAAATTTTGCTTTACCGCCATACGTTAATGGAATATGCTCTACCTTCATGATTCGCATTTTCCATTCACCTCTGCAAATAGTAACGTATCCGTTTTCATAAATTGCTGTCACGCCGTTAAGGCGTTGCAAAGCTTTTATTCTAGGGTTATTTTCATCCATAGAAAACAGTGCCACATTACAATTAACACTTCTTCGCATATCGTAAACTAAGTCGTCATCTGCATTCAGAATAGCATACCCATCTGGTAAAACAGTTTCAGGAATTACGCCTTTTACTTTTGCCAGTTGTTCTACAGTATGTATTCCTTTTAACCCTAAATGATCTGCTGCAACATTAGTTACTATACCAACATCACAGTTCTTAAAACCTAAGCCGGCACGAAGTAAACCACCTCTGGCACATTCTAAAACCGCAAAATTTACCGTAGGGTCTTTTAGAACAAATTCTGCACTTGATGGTCCTGTACAATCTCCAGACATCAGTAATCTATTTTGAATATAAACGCCATCACTAGTCGTATAGCCTACGCGATAGCCTTTCATTTTGGCAATATGAGCAATTAAACGTGATGTTGTTGTCTTCCCATTTGTTCCAGTTATAGCAATAATTGGAATCCGCCCATTATCGCCTTGTCTAGGGAATAATTTATCGATTACAGGGGCTGCCACATTACGTGGTAATCCTGATGTAGGCGCTAAATGCATTCTAAAACCTGGTCCAGCATTAACTTCTAAAACAGCACCGCCAGTTTCAGATAATGGTTTGGAAATATCCGTAGTCATAATATCTATACCGCAGATATCTAGATCTATAATTTTAGAAATACGCTCCGCCATCGATACATTTGCGGGGTGCACTATATCTGTTATATCTTCGGCTGTTCCTCCCGTACTAAGATTCGCCGTATCTTTCAAAATAAGGCGTTCACCTTCTTCTAGTACTGAATCCAAAGTATAACCTGCATCTTTGATAATGGTTTTAGTTAAATCATTAATAGTAATTTGTGTCAATACATTTTCATGACCGTAACCACGCCTTGGATCTAAATTAACCTTTGCTATAAGTTGATCTACGGTAGACGCTCCGTCTCCAACAACATGTGCTGGAGTTCTAATGGCAGCAGCTACAAGTTTGTTATTTATAACTAACAGCCTGTAGTCATCTCCAGTTATATATTTTTCAACAATAATAACACCATTGCGCGAACTATCTTTTGCTTGTCTAAAAGCTTCGAGTGCATCATCGTAATTTTGAATATCAACAGTAATTCCTCGTCCATGATTTCCATCTACAGGTTTAATCACCAATGGATAACCCACATATCTACAAGCCTCTTCCAAACTACTTTCACGACGAATAATTTCGCCTTTTGGCACCTCGACTTCAGCTTGTTCTAATAGGTATTTTGTATCTTCCTTATCGCAAGCTAATTCAACTCCTATACTACTGGTTTCACTGGTAACCGTAGCTTGAATTCGTTTTTGATTTGCACCATATCCTAATTGGCATAGTGAGTATTTATTCAGCCTAATCCAAGGAATTCCTCTGGCTTCAGCTTCCTCAACTATAGATCCTGTACTTGGTCCTAAACGTTCTTTTTCACGCAGTTCTCGCATGTGCTGAATATCATCGTCCATATCATAATCCTTGGCAGCTATGAGTGCCTCACAAATAGCAACGGCAACTTTTGCTGCATAGCGCCCAACAGATTCTTCTACATATGAAAAAACCACATTATATACGCCATCTTCACCATAACCTCTCGTTCTTCCAAAACCAGTATCCATGCCCGCAAGCGTTTGTATTTCTAAGGCAATGTGCTCGATAATATGTCCCATCCATGTGCCTTCATCAACACGCATAAAAAATCCGCCTTCACACCCTTCAGAACAGCGATGCGAATACATACTAGGAAACATTTGCTTTAAGCGTTCGCTAAAACCTGGAATTTTATTAGACGGTAATTCCTCCATCTTTTCAAGGTCTAAAACCATTACAATTAATTTCTGTCGTCTTACAGACCAATAATTTGGTCCTCGCATTGCATTTATACTTCGTATATTCATTAAGCTATTTTTTATGTGAAAGATTATAAATATAAGGGTTTTTCAATGAACTCATCTTGACTTTTTGTTTTTAACCGAAAATGAGATAAAAATTGTTTAGATGAAACTATTTTTGAAAGTCATAGCATCGCTACGACTGAGAAAATAACTGAAATATGAGCAAATTTTAGCCATTTTTTAGGAAATAGAAAAAGTCAAGATGAGTTCAATAAAAAAATTAGTTTATTTTTACGCCATATTCAATCGACAAGAAAGATTTACAATGCAGCAGATAAAGGGAACACTTATTCCTATAGGAGGAAATGAAGATAAAGGTATACAAGACAGTGAATTATATACTCTGGAATTTATTGACGAGGGTATCTTATTCCATGTGGTTAATGAAGCTGGTGGAATAGGTGCCAAAATAGTTGTCATTCCAACAGCATCAAGTATTCCTGTAGAAGTTGGCGAAAATTACATAAAGGCTTTTGCAAAATTAGGATGTAAAAATGTACATGTTCTTGATATAAGAAGCAAAAAAGATTCTGAGAAAAAAAGTGCTATTGATTTAATCAAATCTGCAAATTGTATTATGTTTTCTGGAGGGAATCAATCAAAAATCACAAACTATATTGGCGCAACTTCCATTCATAATATTATGCTTGATCGTTATAAAAACGAAGCCGGATTTGTAATTGCTGGAACAAGTGCAGGTGCCATGGCTATGACCAACGAAATGATTGCAGGTGGCAGCCCAAAAGAAGCTTTTTTAAAAGGTGCTGTAACCATGTATACAGGCTTGGGTTTAATTCCTGAGTTAATTATTGACACCCATTTTATTAAACGTGGCCGGTTTGGACGGCAAAGTGAAGCCGTTGCTAAATTTCCTGAACTTATTGGAATTGGTCTTGCCGAAGATACAGGAATGATAATAAAAAATGGTAATGATTGTACCGTAATAGGATCAGGAATGGCCATAATTTTTGATGGCAGTAAACTAACCCATAATAACGAAAAAGTTTTAGAAGACGGCACGCCTATGACTATGACAAACATGATAATTCATGTACTTTCCAATAGTGATCAATACGATATTAAAAACAGAAAGGTTACTGTGCTGCCTATTGAAGCACCTTTTATTTAAAAGTTTAATTATTTTTTTGGCGTTACCTAAATCCCGATAGCTATCGGGAGGGCTTTACGCTATATCTTTTTTGTGCTGAACTTGTTTATTCA
>CAXBID010000132.1:0-9660 GCA_963975495.1 uncultured Flavobacteriaceae bacterium
ATGGTGGCTGGGGCTATGGTTACAACGGCTATGGTTACAATGGATATTATGGAAACCGTGGCTATTATGGAAGAAATGCTTCTTACAGCGCGAGCAGAAGAGGTAGTTATGCTTCTGTAAACAATAGAAATTTAAGCGGTAGCAGAAATAGTAGTGTTAATAGACGAAGTAGCGTTAACAATAGAAATGTTAATAGCCGGACTTCAAAATACAATACAACAAGAAGACGTAGCACATCGAGTATAGCTAACAACACGCGCTACTCTAATATTAATGGAAATACAGTAAGAAGAACTACTGGGAACTCAACTACAGCGACAAGGAATTATAGCCCTAGATCAAGTTCCACTAATAACTCAACTATGAGAAGAAGTACCTCGGTTAGAACACCTTCTTCAAACTCTACAACTAGGTCTTCATCATCATCGGTAAGGCGTAGCTCAACATATAATCCTTCAACAAGGAGCAGAAGTTCATCTAATTACAATAGGTCTTCTTCAAGAAATTCAACCTATTCACCAAGCAGAAGTAGTTCTTCAAGATCTAGTTCAGCTTCAAGATCTTCAGGCAGTAGTAGAAGTTCTGGTGGAAGCTCAAGAAGCTCTGGTGGTGGTGGCAGTAGAAGTTCCAGTGGTCGTAGATAAAATCTTAGAATTAAATAAAAAATTATAATATGAAAAAGTTAAATCTTCTATTCATAGGCATATTCTCTATGTCCACAATATACGCTCAAGACATCACGGATGCGTTGCGTTATTCACAAAGTGAAATTCAAGGAACAGCGCGTTATAGAGCCCTGAGTGGTGCTTTTGGCGCACTAGGTGGCGATATGAGTGCAGTTAGTGCTAATCCTGCTGGTTCAGCAGTATTTAGTCAAAGTCATGCTTCGTTTACTTTATCAAATGTTGATACTGAAAACAATACACGATATTTTAATGGTTTAGGCACATCCAATGAATCCAATTTTGATATCAATCAAGGTGGTGCGGTATTTGTTTTTGCTAGTAAAAATAGTTCGCCGTGGCGGAAATTCACAGTTGGAATAGCTTACGAAAGAACGAATAACTACGATGATAATTGGTTCGCTTTTGGTACCAATACAAATAATCAATCTATTGATTTATATTTTCTTGATTATGCAGATGGAGTTAGATTAGGCGACATCTCTTTGCTGGAAGGTGAGCTTATTGAAGATGCATATAGAGATATTGGAGATGTATTTGGCTTTGTACATCAACAAGCTTTTCTAGGTTATCAAGCTTTTATTCTTGAGCCAGATGCAGATGATGATGATAACACAACTTATTTTTCTAACCTTGCTAATGGCGATTTTGAGCAGGATTATTCATATTTTGCTACAGGATATAATGGTAAAATTACTTTTAATGTTGCTACACAGTATGAAGACAATCTATATTTGGGCTTGAACTTAAACTCCCATTTTATAAATTACGAACGTTCTACCCTATTGTTTGAAGATAATGCAAATGCAGGCTCTCAAATTAATTTTATTGAGTTTGAAAATAATTTATCCACAGTTGGAAGCGGATTTTCATTTCAATTAGGTGGTATTTTAAAATTGAGTACAGAATTTAGAGTTGGCTTAACTTACGATTCTCCCACTTGGTATAATATTGAAGAAGAAACCACTCAATTTATAGATTCAAACTTAGCTGATTCAGATATTGGCTTTATTGCTGATATAGTTAACGTTTACCCAAGATACAAATTACAAACTCCGGCAAAAATAACCGGTAGTTTAGCTTATGTATTTAATAAACAAGGTTTAATTAGTTTTGATTATTCAATTAAAGATTATAGCAAAACTGAATTCAGACCAACAAGCGATGCTTTTTTTGCAGACCAAAATAGTATCATAGCGAATACTCTTACTAGTGCAGCTACTTACAGACTTGGTGGTGAATATAAAGTGAAACAATTTAGCTTTAGAGGTGGTTACCGTTTTGAAGAAAGCCCTTATGCAAACGGGTTCACTGTTGGCGATTTAACTGGATATTCTTTGGGTCTTGGGTATAGCTTTGGAAATACTAAGTTAGATATAACTTATGATGGTTGGAATAGAACAAACGAAACACCACTTTACAATGTTGGATTAACAGATACCGCAGTTATTGACAGAACAAATTCCAACTTAACGCTATCATTAAGTTTTAATATTTAAAAAACCGTAAAGCATTATATACAATTACAAAAGCTTGAACCCTAAAAAGTTTAGGCTTTCTCATTTATTTATGTAATATCTAAAACAAAACACAGACAAAGCAAGCATATAATTGTTTGTTAAGATAAAACATAACAAAAGTGTTTTGCTTATCTTTGCACCCTAAAAACCTGATTTTTTTACTTATGAAATTTGGAAATAATATAGAAGATTTTGACGCTTTAGGCGATGACCATGTTGGAACTTCATCAAACACACCGCTTCGATTAGATGCTTTTAAGCTTTCAAACGAAGAGAAAATTGATATCATTAAAGATGATGTGCGTCATATTATGGAAACCCTTGGTTTAGATTTAAGTGACGATAGCTTAAGCGGAACCCCAAACCGTGTTGCAAAAATGTTTGTAAAGGAGATTTTTAGCGGTTTAGATCCTGATAAAAAACCAAAAGCGTCTACATTTGATAACAAATATAAGTATGGTGAGATGCTTGTTGAAAAAAACATTACCGTATATTCAACATGTGAGCACCATTTACTACCTATAGTTGGAAAAGCACATATTGCCTATATCTCAAACGGCACAGTGGTTGGCTTATCTAAAATGAACCGTATTGTTGATTATTTTGCTAAACGCCCACAAGTACAAGAACGTTTAACGATTCAAGTTGTTAAAGAACTTCAAGAAGTTTTAAACACTCAAGATGTGGCTTGCGTTATTGATGCTAAACATTTATGTGTTAATTCAAGAGGCATTAGAGATATTGAAAGCAGCACAGTAACCTCAGAATTTGGCGGAAAATTTAAAGATAAAGCCGTAAGACGCGAGTTTTTAGATTATATCAAACTAGACACCAAGTTTTAATGTTGTTTGTTTCAACAACCCAACCAATCAGGAATGCAACTCTACAAAGAACAATCAATAAAAATATACAATTCACTTACTGGTAAAAAAGAAATTTTCAAACCTATTGAATCAGGTTGTGTGGGTATGTATGTTTGTGGCCCAACGGTTTACAGCAATGTGCACTTAGGTAACGTAAGGACATTCATGTCTTTTGATATGATTTTTAGATATCTAAAGCATTTAGGCTACAAAGTGCGGTATGTTCGGAACATCACTGATGCAGGTCATTTAGAAAATGATGCTGATATGGGTGAAGATAAAATCACTAAAAAAGCACGTTTAGAACAAATTGAACCTATGGAAGTTGTGCAACGTTACACCGTTGATTTTCATAATATACTAAACACGTTAAACTTTTTACCACCAAGTATTGAGCCAACGGCAACGGGCCATATTATTGAGCAAATTGAATTGATACATACTATTATTGATAATGGTTTTGCTTACGAAATAAATGGTTCCGTTTATTTTGATGTCCATAAGTTTAATGAAACCCATGAATACGGAAAATTAAGCAAACGTAAACTTGAAGATTTAATTCATAACACACGGGCGTTAGACGGACAAAGCGATAAAAAGAATCCGCAAGATTTCGCCCTTTGGAAAAAAGCCGAACCACAACATATTATGCGTTGGCCTTCGCCTTGGAGCGATGGTTTCCCAGGTTGGCATTTAGAATGTACAGCAATGAGTACCAAATATTTGGGCGAACAATTTGATATTCATGGTGGCGGAATGGATTTAAAATTCCCGCATCACGAATGTGAAATTGCCCAAAATGAAGCTGCCAAAGGTGTTTCGCCAGTAAACTATTGGATGCATGCCAATATGTTGGAATTGAATGGCTCGCGTATGTCAAAATCTACTGGTAATATTATAAATCCTAAGGAGTTGCTATCTGGTAAAAACGATATGATGTCCAAAGCCTATAGCCCAAGTGTTATCAGGTTTTTCATGATGCAATCTTCTTACCGTAGCGTTTTAGATTTAACCGATGCCGGACTTTCATCTAGCGAGAAAGGATTTTTTAGATTAATGGAATCTGTAAGTTTATTGAAGGATTTAAAAGCTTCTGAAAAATCGTCTCTTGATATTAATGCATGGAAACAGAATTGTTATGATGCTATGAATGATGATTTTAATACACCTATTTTAATTGCACATTTATTTGAAGCTGCTAAATACATTAATCAAATTAAAGACGGATCTGAAAGTTTAAATACTGAAGATTTAAAAATATTTAAAGAGGCCATTAACAGTTTTGTGTTTGATATTTTAGGACTTGAAAATACATCCAAAAATGATTCTGGAACCGATAAACTTTCTGGTGCTGTAGATGTATTGATTAAGTTAAGACAAGAAGCCAGAGCCAATAAGGATTTTGCCTTATCTGACAAAATACGTGATGAATTAGCCGAAGTTGGTATTCAGCTAAAAGACGGGAAAGACGGGACTACGTTTAGCCTCTCCTAAATCCTCTCCAAAGGAGAGGACTTACCACTGTTGCTAAATAATTATTTTGTCATTCCTGCGCAGGCAGGAATCCACTTTAATAATGAATTAAAATAATTTGATTGACTCCTTCAAGAGAAAAATAAAATACAAATATTTGGTTTTGACTGCGCTCATCCTGACATCGTAACTTAATAACAGATTCCTGCCTTCGCAGGAATGAAAAATGAAAAAACTACTAATCGCACCGTTTTTGTTTTTGATAAAAGTGTATCAAACGCTTATATCCCCATTAATACCTGCAACTTGTAGATTTCAACCCACCTGCTCACATTACTCCAAAGAAGCTTTAAAAAAACATGGTTTATTTAAAGGTGGTTGGCTTGCCATAAAACGTATTTTTAGTTGTCATCCTTGGGGTGGTTCCGGGTATGATCCTGTGCCATAATGTCATTACGAGAAACGAAGCAATCTGTTTGTTTCCAATTATCTTATTTGACTTGACTTTGTAAAAAATTTCGGCTATCTTCGTTTAACAACCGATATAGTTCATTAAAACGCTATCATATCTTAGCGTTGTGGCTAATGCGAAAAAAAACAACAACTGAATAAAAATTTTAAGTATTTTTGGTAAATGAAAATAAATGAAAAAAATATCAGTCTAATCAAAAAGCTTTGTGAAAAATATAGAGTGCGGACATTTTCAGCATTTGGTTCCGTTACACGAGAAGATTTTAATGATGATTCTGACATAGATTTTGTTGTTGATTTTGATGAGAATGACCCATTCGAATACACAGATTTGTATTTTCAACTTAAAGAAAACCTTGAAAAATTACTAAAACGTCAAATTGACCTCATTGAAGAAAGGGGAATAAAAAACCAATTTTTCAGAAAAGAACTTAACGAAACAAAAGTTCTGATTTATGGACAATAAGATAAATGCCTGCTTAGAAGATATAATTAGGTCGATTGACGAAATTTTCGATTTTCTTCCAGAAAAAAGAGATTTCTTTGAATATCAAGCTGACCTAAAAACGAAAAAAGCAGTCGAAAGAAATATTGAGATAATTGGAGAAGCCATAAATCGTCTTTCTAAAAATAAAAGCTTTGGGATTGAAATAAAAAATACTCAAAAAATAATTGGGACAAGAAATAGAATTGCTCACGAATATGATAACATTTCTGACGAACTTATTTGGACAATAATTTTGAGAGAGTTGCCTAAACTTAAAAAAGAAGTGACTGAATTAATGAAGTAAGCACTAGCCACAACACAGTATGATATAAGCCATTGCTTGGTCTGTCCACACTTGGAAAATCCACAGGATTTTCCAAAGCCAGTTTCTATTTGGAGAGGTTCGTGCCGATACACGCCAAACTCATATACATAAACGTTAAACAAAATATATTTATTAAGGTTATTTTACTTCTTAGGAATCGCCTTCAAAATCTCCAAAATAAATTTCCAATATTTTTGAACTAAATATGTCATTTCGAAATGAGGTACGATTGAGAAATCTCATCAAACCAATTTACACTATCATAAATTATGTGATGTCTCCTTTTGTCGACATGACTTAAATTATTCTTTTTCAGGAATATTATTCAAAATCTCCAAAACAAATTTCCAATATTTTTGAACCGATGAAATTTGAGCGCGTTCATCGGGTGAATGCACACCTTTAATATTTGGACCAAAGCTTATCATATCCATATCTGGATAATTTTGCCCAAGAATTCCACATTCTAATCCGGCATGACACGCAGCCACATGTGGTTTTTCGCCATTTAATTTTTCGTAAAGTTTTGTCATTACTTTTAAAATAGGCGAATCCATATTAGGTGACCAACCTGGGTAATCGCCAGATAACTCAACCTCACAACCAGTCAGTTCAAAAGTAGCACGAAGTGTATTGGCTAAGTCCATTTTAGAACTCTCCACCGAAGAACGTGTTAAACAACCAATATGAATATTGCCTTCTTTAACTACTACCCTAGCGATATTATTAGAAGTTTCAACCAAATCTGGAATATCTGCACTCATTCTGTAAACGCCATTTAAAGCAGCATACATAGCTCTTGTTAAACCTTCTTGAACACCTAAATCCATGATTATTTCGGGTGTTTCACATTTAGAAACCGTGATTTCTAAATCGGGTTCCATGGTTTTATATTCGGCTTTTATGGCTTGTGCTAAAGTGGCTGTTTCATTTTTAAAGGCCTCTTCATGCACCGCATCAATGGCTACTATGGCGTTACTTTCCCTGGGGATGGCATTTCGTAAACTTCCACCATCAATTTCTGAAATCCGAAGTCCGAAATTCTCAAAACCATCAAATAATACACGGTTCATTATTTTATTGGCGTTACCCAACCCTTCGTGAATTTGCATTCCGGAATGGCCTCCTTGTAAACCTTTTACTGAAATTTTGAATCCTATTTTAAACTCGGGAGTTTCTTCTTCTTCATAAGTTCGTATTGCAGTAACATCTATTCCTCCGGCGCAACCCACACCAATTTCGTCATCTTCTTCAGTATCTAAATTCAATAAAATACCACCTGAAAGTACCCCCCCTTTTAATCCCATGGCACCCGTCATTCCTGTTTCTTCATCTATGGTAAACAAGCCTTCAATAGCTGGATGTGGAATATCGGTACTTTCTAAAATTGCCATTATGGTGGCAACGCCTAAACCGTTATCGGCACCCAATGTTGTGCCTTTTGCGCGAACCCAATCGCCATCTAGATACATTTCAATGCCTTGAGTATCAAAATCGAAAACGGTATCCCCATTTTTTTGATGCACCATATCCAAATGCGATTGCATCACCACGGTGGTTCTGTTTTCCATTCCTGTGGTTGCTGGCTTTTTTATAATAACGTTTCCAACGGCATCTTCAATGGTTTCCAATCCGAGTTTCTTACCGAAATCTTTCATAAAAGCGATAATACGTTCTTCTTTTTTTGAAGGGCGTGGTACTGCGTTTAAATCTGCGAATTTATTCCAAAGGGCTTGTGGTTGCAATTGTCTTATATCTGAACTCATAATTTATTAAAGTATATGGCAAAGATAACAAGACCTGTCAGGTTTTAAAAACCTGACAGGTCTAAAATAACTATCGATATAAAAATAAAAATATTACTCGATTTATAGTTGACAAAATTGCTTTGATATTGGGAGCTACTCCTGATTACCTCAGCGGTATTTATTTCAATTGGATTCGGTGAATGTAAACATTTGAAGTGGTATCCTTTATGCGAAACATTTATGATATAAAATAACTTAATAAAAACTGGTTAATTTGATGGGATCCCGAAACAAGTTCGGGACTGCTTCGCAGAAAGATATAGTGGAAAGCAGGTAGAAACCTAAATTGACAAACAACAACCATTGGGTACAAAATTTTAGCTATTTTTGAGGATGCTGAAAAACAAAAAAACCTTACTCGCTTTATCGTTGATTCCGCAATACTTTTTGATAAAGTTACTAGCAAATTATCCTGAATTTGTTGAGCAATATTATAGCAATGGGTTTTATCAGTTTATTTCTAAAATTTTTAGATATACGTTGGGCTGGATGCCTTTTTCGTTTGGCGATTTGGTCTATGCTTTTGGTATTATTTACATCATAAGATGGGTTTATAAAAACCGTAAACGCTTGCGAAAAGACACCAAGAATTGGTTTAGAGATGTAGCTGCTGCCGTTGCTTTGATATACTTGGCGTTTCATTTGTTTTGGGGACTTAATTACTACCGTTTACCATTACATAAAAACTTGAATTTAAAGGCGGATTATACCACCGAACAATTGGTTGCTTTTACTGAGCGGTTTATAGAAAAATCGAACGCCATTCATTTGGAAATTGTAAAAAACGACACCATTAAAGTGGAAATCCCTTTTACAAAAAGTGAGATTTTAAAATTAGCGCCTGTTGGCTATGAAAATTTAAAACAGACGTTTCCGCATTTGGAATATCATCCAAAAAGTATTAAAAAATCGTTGTTTAGTTATCCGTTAACCTACATGGGTTTTAGTGGTTATTTAAACCCTTTAACCAACGAAGCACAGGTTGACGGCTTGATTCCTGTTTATAAATTCCCTACTACATCATCACATGAAATTGCGCATCAATTGGGTTATGCAGCCGAAAATGAAGCTAATTTTATTGGGTGTTTAGCGGCTATAAATCATGATGATATTTATTTTAGATATGCTGGTTATACCTTTGGGTTACGTTATTGTTTAAATGAAATATTTATGCGCGACGAATGTTTATTTGAAGATATGGTTGCTGATGTAAATAAGGGTATTTTAAAAAACTATGAGGAAGTCCGTTTATTTTGGGAAGCACACCAAAACCCAACCGAACCGTTGTTTAAGTTGTTTTATGGTAGTTATTTAAAAGCGAATAAACAGAGCAAAGGAATGGAAAGTTATAGTTATGTTGTGGCTTTATTAACCAACTATTTTGAGGATAAACGGCTTTAGATTAGAAAAAAGGTGACACTAATTTCACGAATTAACACGAATGGTTTTCTCGCAAAGACGCTAAGGCGCTAAGCTTACTCTAGCTGAATATATGGTTAACCGCGACCGCGACTGCGACTGCGACTGCGACTGCGACTGCGACTGCGACTGCGACTGCGACTGCGACTAAATAATACTATTCAATAATTTCCGCACCTTCTGGCGCTTCAAAAATATCTTGATCTATCTTTTCTTTTGAAAATATAATGTTGGTAAATTCCAAATCGTTTTTTTTGGTAGTTGGTAAATTATTTTCGTAGTTATACCACGTTAGCGTTTCTGGGAGTAATAGACCTTCAACTGTTTGCCAGCTGCTATATCTTATAAAGTGGAATTCCTTACTCTTTTCTTTACTAAAATAAGTAACGGTATAACCTAACCAAGTCATTTTATGGGTTTCAGAATCGTAATATAGAATGTATTCATCTTCTGGTGATTCTCCTACTCCACTTTCATACGAGATTTTAATTCCAGGATATTCTTTTCCTTCAAAAACTAGAGGAGAAACATCTTCATAAATAATACCATCATCAGCCAAAATAAAAGGCATCGCATAAAAATAGAACATCAAATTATAATAAAACTTAGGG
>CAXBID010000133.1:0-9580 GCA_963975495.1 uncultured Flavobacteriaceae bacterium
TGCCAACTTCCTTAACATGTTTGTCCTTCAGTAAATTAAGTTCCTTATAAAATTGTTTGTAAAGAAATGCACATTGGTTTAATAACGAACTAAGTGTTGGTAATTTTCCTGTCTTATAAAACAAAACGGCGTCACCTTCAATTTCAGAAACCCTAAGTCCAATTTCATTTGAATATATTATTTTATTTAATAAAGAGGGAATTACCTTTGAGCTTAATTCAGAATCACTTTCACTCATAAACTTCGTAAAACCACTAATATCCGGGATACATATAAGCATAGTTTTGTTCTATAATTTATTGTTAAAGTAAAGGTACACTTATTTTAAATTCAAAATATTATCATTCAGTTTTTTTTAATTGAAAATTATTGAATGCGATATTATTTTCTTTGAATGAGCAAAACTTGACATTATTACTATAGTAATTTTGATATAAGAAAAAAAAGAAAGATGATGAATATTTTTGAAGCCATAAGAAAAGACCACGACACACAACGTGGTTTATTAAAAAAGTTAATTAAAACCGAAGGTGATACAAAAAAGCGTGATACCCTATTTAAAAGTTTAAAGAAAGAATTGGATGTACACGCTAATGGTGAAGAACGCCATTTTTATAAGCCTTTAATAAGTAACGATATGATGCAAGAAAAGGCAAGACATGGTATTGCAGAGCATCATGAAATTGACGAGCTAATTGAACAATTGGAAAACACAGATTACGATTCCTCCGCTTGGTTAAAAATTGCTAAAAACCTAAAAGAAAAAGTAGAACACCATTTAGAGGATGAAGAACATACTTTTTTTCAATTGGCAGGTAAGGTGTTTTCAGAAAATCAGAAAGAAGCCTTAGCAAAAGATTATATAAACTACATGGAATCAAATTTGTAGGCTTAAGATAGATTAAAATAGATGTAAACCAGTAGGCATCATAAAATAAATTACTGCTAACATAAAAAAAATATATTATGAGTACTTACACAGAAGAAGTAGGAGAAAAATTGAATGACTTATTAGAAAAAACCTATGATGCCGAAAAAGGCTTTAAAAAAGCAGCTGAAAACGTAGATAATTCAGCGTTAAAATCATATTTCAGTCAAAAAGCACAGGAACGTTATAGTTTTGGGCATGAGTTGAAATCAGAAATAAAATCATTTAATCAAGAGGTTGATAAAGGTGGCAGCTTAACAGGAGATGCACACCGAACTTGGATGGATATAAAAGCTATGTTTTCTGCTGATGATGCAGAATCTATGCTTGAGGAAGCTATTAGGGGAGAAAAAATAGCAATTAAAGAATATGAGAATGTTTTAACTGAAGTAAGTTTACCAACGAGCACAAAGTCAATTTTATCTTCTCAAAAAAATAAAATACAAATGGGATTGTCAAGAATAAAAACTTTAGAAGATTTAAGTTAATACGTACCTATTTTCATATATGCATTAGTATAGTAACTAAATTGATTTTGTTTAAAAATTAGTAGAATTTAACAAAGCATTGGTTGGTTAGTGAAGAAAAGATCTTAGCATATTAAAAAGCTAGGATCTTTTTATTTGAGTTAATATGTTATTTATTAGAGTTAACTAAGTAGGTAGGTTTGGGTGATATTTGTATTGTAGAAGTTTGATAGCCAGATTTCTATTTTAACATTTAAAACCAAATTAATATGTTACGTTGGACCATTATATTTATAGTCATTGCAATAATTGCCGGAATTTTAGGATTTGGCGGAATTGCAGGAGCATCAGCTGGAATTGCTAAAATTTTATTTTACATTTTTTTAGTATTATTTGTATTATCTTTACTGAAAGGTGTTATAAAAAAGTAAATTAACCAATAACCATAAAACTTACAATCATGAAAAAATTAGCAAAATTATTTTTAATATTATTTACCGTTTCCACAGTTTTCACAAGTTGTAGAGAAACAACAGGAGATAAGGTAGAAGATGCTGTAGAGGATGTTGCAGATGAGGCAGAGGATGTTGTTGATTAAACTACTATTTTAAAATATCAAAAACCGAAGTTTTGCTTCGGTTTTTTTATGTCAAAAAATGAAGATTAAATTTTTAAAATCTCATTAATATTGTTTTCTTTGGTAACTAAAATAATTCGGGATGTGGCGCAGTCCGGTTAGCGTACACGGCTGGGGGCCGTGTGGTCGCAGGTTCAAATCCTGTCATCCCGACAAAATGGGTGTCAATTGACATCTAAAAATAGTTAATTGTATGATTATCAATAGTTTTCATTTTTTTTGAATTCATATGATTAGCTTTTATATCATATTTCAAGGTGTCCTAATCGGTGTCCTATTTTATAGGAAATAATTTCTTAAATTGCACCATTAGGATTGAGTTTTGACTTTCATGGCAATTTGGCTTTCGTTTAACGGATTGTTCCACAAAAACGAAAGAAATGAGAACTTCAAAAACATTTAGCGTCCATTTTTGGCTGAAAAAATCGGCAGAAAAAAAGAATGGACAGATCTTGCTGAACATAATGACAAAGACAAACTTAAAAGTCGACTAACTGAAGTCTTATTAAGAAGAAAAGCCTAACATAATTTCGGAAAAATTGGAAAACTTTTTTCAATCAGAACAGCGCCCATTGATAAGTTGGATCTGGAATTTGTAGAAACTATACAGAAAGGTATTATAAAAAGGAAGGAACAGGTTAAAAAAACACCTTAAAATGATCAAAATGCATAAAACTTAATAACGAAGTGTGCAAAAAACGGTCAAAGTGAACCACTTTCAGCGGATTAAAGTGAGCATAGCAATAATTATTGCAATTCCTTTTATAGCATAGGCTGAAATGATTTTTTAAGTAGCCAAAATTTTCCGTTTTCAGTGGTTCACTTTGACCGCCCTATCCATTTTTGTTACCACTTTCACGTAATCGACGTAGTTGTTCAAGGCTAATTCTGAAAGGGAAATTAGAATACTGTATTGAGATTTTGTATTTAACAAAACCTTTTTTGAAGGAGAAGTCTTTAATGTTACAGCATCCTAGATTTTATGAGCTTAATATTCGTTTTTGTTACCCCATAATTTATAGCTAAGTTTTCCCATTGATGAAGAGCATGTTTAGTCTGTTCAATAATTTTGTCAATTTTTGCACGCTTTAAATTAGCTTCTGCTCCCAACTTCACTAAATGATCTATAGAAGGAGATTGTCCTTCACCCATAACCATGGTGCTTTGTTGTCCTCTTGGTCCAGATGAAAAAGTTAAATCATAGGCAGGAGAATGCTTCCATTCCCCCATATGATCCATTAGGAACGAAAAATTCTTGCTATGGTCATCACGATTATGGGAAAACACATTAAATATGGCGAGGCGATACATTTTTTCAACTTCGCGTATATCTTGGGTAAGAACACCTGTAAGTGTTATCAAATCTTCATAATCCAATGATCGTGTTCTAAAATCCGAATGTAACAATCCACTAGCAGTATGCATATGAAATCTTTGATCTCCTATTCTATCAAAACGCTGTGTAGCAAAATATCCAGCACCTTTTGAAGCTTCAAATAAGTGTACAGGCATCATTTCAACTCCTGCTTCTTTAGCCATGAGTGCATATACATACTCAATGGCACCTGCATCAATGCCATCTGTACTATTGGCGAATTTCGCCATCCAATGTTCATAATCATCGGGCAAAGTATGCCGTCCTAAAATAATGTGGTTTTTAGTCCCATTTAAACCAATCAAAGCCTTAGGACGCGCACCAGCAGAAGATCCATTTAAATCAATAAGATTTTTTAATACTTCATCCGCCTCTCCATCCATCACTTCTTGTGTCTGTTGAGAAAGCAGATCCAAGTTGACCTCATTTTGCTCGTCTTCTACATCATTATAATCGGGTTCATATACAAGTGCCCCAAGCCCCCTAACACCAATGTGTGCTAAACGATCTAAAGGTGAAAAATCTTCGGGTATCATATTTTGGCTTCTTATATACCGATCAAAAAGCAGTCTTCCCCAACCATCTGGAAGACTGTCATTAAAAACTCCAGGCAATCCTTCAAAAGGGCGATGGTCAAATATTTGTAAGCCAGAATCCAAAGGAAGTTTTATTAGGGATATTTCCAATCCACGACTTATAAAATCTTGGTCGTATTCAAAATATATACGGTAATCTCGGATCGCTAAACGTCCAACAGGGATAATTTCTTTGTTAAAATCTATCCCAACTTTTAATTCGTTTATAGAAATATAATTACTCATTTGCGCCAACCTCTTTTAGGTTTTTTATCTTCCTTGTTATTTAATACGTCATCTATGGATGAAAAATTGTTTTGCAATGGCTTAGTTGCTTGGATGAGTTTTTCCATACACCCAAGTACCATTGCTAGCTTGAAAAAGGATTCGAGAGATAGAACTCCTTTTTGTTCAAATTTGCGTAAAGAAGATACGCTTACACCTGAACGTTCTGATAAACCTACTTGGGTAAGCCCTTTTTGAAGGCGCAATGCTCTCATGTTCTGAGCTATTTTCTTTTGTGCTTTTACTGATGTTATAAGTGATACCATAGTAATAATTATATATAAATATAGTGAATAATTACCACTATAGTACTAATTAATATAAAAATCAAGAATTGTATTTTTATTGAAAATAATTACTCATTCATGGAATTGTAGCCTATTGCAAAAACGGTTAAAGTGAGCCACCTTCAGCGGATTAAAGTGAGCATAGCAATAATTATTGCAATTTTTTTATAGCATAGGCTGAAATGATTTTTTAAGTGGCTCAAAATTTTCCATTTTCAGTGGTTCAATTTCACATCCCTATCCACCGAAGGCTTAAGCAAGAGAAAAAAATAATTGAACCTGTTATAAGTCCTTAAAACTATAATGATAAATAAAATTGAATATTTTATCATTTGACAAAGTTATGATAAGTAAATCGAATTATCTTATCATAACGAATTACCCTTGTAAAGAAAAATAATATTTCTATACATAATGGAATCAGAAAATTTAAAAAAATTACCTCTTAAACAAGATGTAAATTCCTAAGATATTGACATATATTATTTTTTCTTCTTTCATTACAAAAATACCATTTTGTTCACCTTTTTACATTGTTTATTATATCAATTGGTAGGTTACCTATTTGGTTACCTGAATAGGTGCCAAATTTTTCATTACATTGGTAGTCCAATAACAATTTACTTTCGTAACGATTTGACTTTCGTAAACAAATCGAATATTCACCTAAAGCGAGAGTACATGCAAACCTCAAAGACTTTTAGTATCCATTTTTGGTTGAACACCGCCAAAAAAAAGAACGGTATTGCACCCGTTTATGCCCGCGTAACGGTCAACGGAAAACGCGCAGAAATCAGTTTAAAACGTTACTAATAGGTTACTGGACTTACTTACATTTACTTGAACAGAAATGCTGCCAATTACTTCAATAATATATTCACCGCTTTGATTGCCTACAACTTTAAGGACAAAAAGCCTTCGCTTAAAAACGATTTTGTCGATACTAACCAACTTTATTTAACTCTATAGTTATATCGAACTCACGTTAGAATATTAAAACACCATTAAAAAACATCAAAATCGGTATTTTTGAATACCAGATAGGTATATTTTAACTCTTTCCCTATTCTATATTGCACTCAGGATTTTAATCAAAAAATTTAAAACTTCGAGACTTATGGAAATTCTAAATTACATAGACATTAGCAAAGATTCGAGAGTGCCAAAGTATCAACAAATTATTGATTCTATAACTAAAAATATTTCAATTGGGAATATTGGATTAAACCAGAAACTACCATCTATTAATATGTTAAGCGAAGATTTCTATTTGTCTCGCGATACTGTAGAAAGGGCTTATAATATTCTAAAGGAGCAAAACATAATTGTATCTATTCCAAGAAGAGGAAATTATGTTGTTAAAACAGAAACAAGTTATAAATTAAATATTCTGTTTTTAGTTAATAAATTGAGTACTTATAAAATGAGAATATATAATTCTTTTCTCAATAAAATTGGGGTAAATTCAAAAATAGATTTACAAATTTATCATTGTGATGAGTTGCTATTTCTTAACTCATTAAAGAATGCTATGACGTATGATTATTATGTTATTATGCCTCATTTTAAAACAAAAAACCTTGAACATGCTAGTTTTACTGACGCCGTATTTAAGGCAATAAATGATATACCAAAAAATAAATTAATTATTTTGGATAATATAATGCCCCCTTTAGCAGAGGATGTTACAGCCGTTTATCAAGAATTTGACAAAGATATTTATGAGGCTTTAAATAAGGGAATTAATAAAATAGCAAAGTATAAAAAATTGGTGTTGGTATATCCTGAAAAAGCTGTTTATCCATTTCCAAAAAGAATTTTGCACGGTTTTAGAAAATTTTGTTTGGAAAAAGAAAGGGATTTTGAAATCCTCAATGAAGTACGTGAAGACATTATATTAAAAAAAGGCGATTTATTTATTACTATTGAGGAATCTGATTTGGTTAATTTGGTAAATCAAATTAGAGATAAAGAGTTAAGGCTAGGAGAGGATATAGGTATTATTTCATATAATGATACGCCACTTAAAGACTTATTGGGTATAACTGTTATGTCAACAGATTTTAAAGTTATGGGGGAAACTGCAGCTCAAATGATTTTAAATAAAGAAAACGGAAGGGTTAAAGTGCCTTTTAATTTTATTGATAGAACATCTATTTAACTAATTATTTGAGAGATTTTGATAGAAGGTAAAGTACGTTTTAAAATAAATCTTTACCTCAAAAAAAACCTGTAGGTTTTGTTAAAAGCTGTAATATATTGCTCACATTCAGATTTAAAGCAATAGTGTTCTAGTAAAATTTGTGATACAGCTTCAAACACTAAGTTGGGTATGATTTAAAAGGTTTTTAAAGATGTGTCCCTTCTTTTTGCAACAACTATCAAAACTGTAGGTTATCTGGAATAAAAATCTATTTTCAATTGATTATCAATAAGTTAATACTAAATCATGATTGTTTATTCTAAGAGTATAGCTTTTACCGAACAATAATTTATTTAAAAGAATTTAGTCTTCTAATTTTTATATTACCTTTACTTTATCGTAACTCTCGTTATATCAACAATGTCTAAATTAGCCATTTTATTTTTTATTCTTTGTTACGCATGGGTTGGTTTTTCTCAAAATGAAACTTATAAATTTACCCATATAACTACTGCTGAGGGCTTGTCGCAAAGTTCGGCCATAGTACTCCATCAAGATAGTTTAGGTCAAATTTGGATAGGAACCCGTGATGGGTTAAATAAGTATGATGGCACAGAATTCACGGTTTATAGAACCGAAAAAGATAACCCTTTCTCAATAAGTAACAGTGATATTCTTTCAATAGAACAGGATAGCTATGGTTTTATTTGGGTTGGCACAACTATTGGGTTAAACATGTACAACCCTAAAAAAGACACCTTTACTAGATATTTTACCAATAAGGCAGGTACATCAATCATAAACAATACGGTCAGTGCTATTAAAGAATTATCCAATAAGGAACTTTGGGTTGGCACAACTTTGGGACTTTCCATATATGATAAGTCAACAGATTCATTTGAGTCTTTTTTAAAAGGCAATCAAATACTATCCATTTTTGAAACTAAAAAAGGTAGTGTTTTTATTGGAACAGTGAGTGGTTTAAAACAATTAATTGGTAAAACAGATAAGGATTATCAATTTAAAACCATTGAAGGCACCGAGGGACTTACTATACAAGATATAGTAGAAAGTACCAATGGCAATTTACTCTTGGGCACAAGAACCCTAAGTGTTTTAGAATATAATATTAATAATGAAGCGTTAAGACCTTATTTTGAAGAAACGACTTTAAAAGGTAAAAATAAAAATGTTAGGCAATTACTTTTTGATGATACTGGCAAACTTTGGATGGGTACTTATAATGGTCTGCAAATAGCAGATAAACTTAAAAATATAAAAGTCTTATCAAGTAATATTAATGATAATGAATCCATTAATGATAATTTTATTAAGGCCTTGTTTAAAGATAGCAAAGGCTCCATTTGGGTGGGAACTTATCATGGTGGTATTAACATATGGGATGAGTCTAACATAAATTTTATCAATATTACCCAAAAACCAGGGAAAATGGGTTTAGGCTTTAAAGTAGTTAGTTCTATGGTTAGTTACCAGGATATTATTTTTTTCGGTACAGAAGGCGGTGGTATTTCTGCTGTAAATACAAGTACCAAAAAAATAAAGTATATCAACACAAAAAATACCACAGGGCTTAAAAGCAACAATGTTAAAGAACTGTATCTATCAAAAGATAAAAAACTATGGGTAGGCACATTTACAAATGGATTCGCTGTTTACAATGTTGATACCAAAAAATTTGATACATCACCTTTACCCAAGGATCTGCTTTTGTATATGGAAGATGTGGGCGTTTATTCCATCAAACAGCATAGCGATGGAGATATGTTATTAGGTACTTTAGGGAAAGGATTAATTAAGTATAATGTTACTGATAAATCATTTAAGGTTTTTGATAAACATACTAAACCTAATGGTTTAACAAATCTAATTATAAGAGATGTTAAAGTTGATTCTAAAGATAATATTTGGGTAAGTACAAATGACGGTTTGAATGTTATCGATACCAATGGGGTAATTAAAAATTATTTTTATGATAGTGACTTAAAAACAGGATATTCGATGACTTGCATCTTTGAGGATTCAAAAGGGATTATTTGGGTTGGTACAGATGTAAATGGCCTTTTTAAGTTTGCTAATAATGCTTTTGAACAGATAGATATAAAAATAGATAAGGCTACCTTAATTGGTGTTCGAAGTATTATTGAAGATAATAAAGGTACTTTATGGATTAGTAGTGCCAACCAAGGGATTATTAACTATGATCCTTCTAATAAAAAAACCGTTGCGCACTATGCACAAAAGGATGGTTTGCCTAGTAACCAGTTTAACAACAATGCTAGTTTACGTATTGGTAATTCTCAATTCTTTTTTGGAGGCCCTGCTGGAGCTGTTTATTTCGACCCAAATAAATTAGTAAAAAACAACTATGCACCCCAAGTTATTATTACGGATTTAAAGATAAAGAACAAGTCCATTTCTGTAAATGATGATAGTCAATTGCTCACCAATATCATAGCATATACAGAGCGCATAGAACTTTCACACGACCAAGGGAATTTTAGTATTTCATTTTCCATTCCAAGTTTTATCAATTCAAGTAGCAACCGCTATATGTATCGCTTAAAAGGTTTGGAAAACGACTGGATTAAAACGTCTCGGAATTCAGCATCATATACCATACAAAGCCCGGGCTATTATACTTTTGAAGTTAAAGGCATTAACAGTGATGGCATTTCCAATGATGTCCCTACAACATTAAAAATACAAGTGAATCCTGCGCCATGGCGCACATGGTGGGCTTTTATGTTATATGGGGTATTTATTTTTATGGCTTTATATTATTTGTTGAATATTTTAAAATCAAAAACAAAACTTAAACATCAATTGGATTTGGAGCTTATAGAAGCAGAACAGATTAAAGAG
>CAXBID010000134.1:0-9527 GCA_963975495.1 uncultured Flavobacteriaceae bacterium
TAATAAAAAGATATAGTGGAAAGCCCGACCCCGACCTTTTGGGAGGGGGAACGCCCAAATATTTAAACTATAAAAAGAAATTCCAAACGATGCCAAAACGTACGGTAAAATCGCGATATGGATTGTTGGGCGCCGAAAAATAGTCGTAACCCGTAAAAGCTGAATTGAAATGTTCGGCTTTTAAAAAGATTCTGGTTTGACGAATTTTCGCATTTAAAAAGAAATCTAAACGGGGAAAAGCTCCAAATTCTTCTTGGGTTTGCACATAAAATTCTGCTAAAACGGGATCGTAGCCATTCATATTATATGCAGTGAAATAATTTAGGGTTACTCCTGTTTGCAAATACATAGCCTTTTTAAATAGGTGAGTTGAAAAATATAATGTGTTACGCATGGTAATTTGCGGGACATTTAATGTGCTATCGGAATCTTTTACGTTTTGATATAACACCGTATTATCCAGAGCGAACTTACCGAACTTAATTTCTTTTTGTGCTTTTAACCTTAGGTAGTTTATTGTACCGCTGTTTTGAAATGGCTTTACAGGACTAACTTCACCGTCTGCTATTCCTGTATCGTCTTTTTTAAAATACGCATAATCGCTTATTGTAGAATAATCGGCACTTATATTGGCTATTTTTTTTGATTTTAATTGAAATGCCAGTTGTTGCGTTTCGGTATTATTAAAGTTTGTTTGCCAATTGTAATTTATATAATCGCTTTGGTATAATAGAAAATTATAATTTGGCGCTTTTGAACTGTGGTTTAAGGAGGCTATGGCTTGAGTATCGTCATTTAATTTGAAGCTTGCTTGTGCTTTTAGATAATTACCATCAAAATCGCCTGATACGTTTAAACCTATTTCGCCTTGTAAATCGAATCCTTTATATTGTTTATGGTATTTACCGCCTGCAGAAAACACATTACCTTTTAAACGGTTTGTGATAGTATTACCTTCTAGCACTATAACTTTATTGTAGCCGTAATTGTAATTATTGTTACTGATATTAAATTGTAAATCGCCTATTATATTGTTACTATAATTTAATTGGACCTGGTTATAGAAATTCTCTAAGGTTGCTCTGTCTTTCAAACCTGAACTTTTAAAAGCATTACCAAAAATACCAGTGGCAGCACTAGACTGACTATATTCAAAGTACTTATCTTCAAACGATATAATATGACCTAAACTTAATTTGTTTTTTGATAGTGAATCCTTTTTGTTGATAATACTATATGTATGCTCTAAATGAAAACGCTTTCCTCGTAAAATACTTTCTGCATTTTCAAAATTTACTTCTAAGATGGATCGATCAAGAAATTCTTCCTCACCTTCCCTGAAACTTGTGACACTTTCGTCTTGTAGTCCTCCGTTTTCTTGATTTAATAAATCCTGGGTTACTATATGCCCTCTTACATTATATCTATTATTCTTTGTTCTGTAATTGGTTGTAAACCTAAAATTACCTGTACTTGTTAAAAGGTGTTGATACTTACCCAACGAGCGCAACCCTTTATAAGCTATTGAAAAATTAAATTGTGGCGTTGTATTTACGGTAAAGAATGAATCGGCCAGTTGACCTTGCTCAAAAGCTGTTTTAAAAAAGAGCTCTGTTAATGGTGTTGGTACACGGTAGTAATTAATATCTTCAATTTCCATGTAATTGAAATGTCTTGCCCGTGCACCAAAACTTGGCATTAAGCTGGTATTTTCAAACTCATAGGTAAGACTATTATAGGTTTGCCCCAGGTTTGAAAATGGCATGAGCCCAAAATTATCTTGCCTTAAATAATTAAACTTATATTCTTTTTGAATGGTTAAAGTGGTATCGACGTAAGTGGTGTCGTTTTTATGAGAGATAATTAGGTAGTCTTTAATTTTAGCTTTTTTGTCTTTTGAATCTTCTGGGTCTAATTGGTCTAATAAACTCTTTTTTGGTTTTTGCCCTCTATCACTAACTGTAATACTATCTTGAGTAGTACTATATAAAGTATCTGTTTTCTTAATCCGTTGAGCTTTTTCAGGACTAGTTTGCCCAAATACAACTGATGAAATGCAAACAAAAAATAAAACGTAAACTGACTTCCGCATAAAATTTTAAAACGTTGCAAATGTAAATACAAAATATGATAACGCAGTAAAATGGAAAAATTATTTACAGTTGAGTAACTTTTTATTTATTTTATAAAAAAAGCCCAGAGGCTAATACAAACCTCTGGATTTAAGTATTATTATTTTAGTTACGGTTTTTTAACCGAAGAATAAGCCATATACTCTTATACCAGAATCACTGTTTGTAAACGTTCCTGCTGGATTACTAAAATTAGCGAGGTTACTTGTAAAAGAACCATTTCTAGTAAATATTAAACCATTGGGTGTAGAAAGAAAGTTTATCAATGGCATAATTAACGGTTCAACTTGACCTGAGGCTCCTCCACCTGGACCATCATAAGTCAAAAACAGTCTCTCATTATTTATTTCTCCTTTTAAGAAGCAATATATTATATTAAACGATGCTCCATCTGCTCTAACAATTGTAACAAATAAAAATGTATCGCAATCATCACTTTCAAAATCTATTACCAATTGATATTGAGAAACTTGCCATGTACTTCCAAATGCTACACCTAAACTAGCCTCTATTTGAGCTAGCATGTCATCATGTGTACCTGAAGTTAAAGGATTATCCCCAAGACTTCTTCTGTATAAAAAACCTGTTGGACCTAAAGTTTCTAAGTCTACCAAGTCATTTGGATTAACAAAAGCAGGGGCATTACTATAATAAATACTAGCCGTTGTTCCGTTAACCGTTGAAATGAATCTTTCTGTTGCTTCATCATAAATAAAATCAGAATAAGATTCTTCTCCAAACTCCAAAGCAGGACTAATTGTTATGCCTTCTTCGGTGTAAGCTATTCCAAAAGAAATATTTATAATCTCAGTTTCAGAAAGACCAGAAGAGCTGGAAAAACGACGTGCTTCGTTATATGTAAAGTCATACTTTGTTGTTCCTTCGTCATTTTCTATTTCCAAAACTTGATATAAATCTGGTTCAGCTATTCTAGGTATTTGAGCGCGTAATGTATTTACGGCAGCTATACTTTCTGCATCAAAATCTGTGAAATTGGTAGGGTATAATACCATTAATGCCGTATCGCTATTTCTAACATCCCTAAACGTAATAACTCCATTGTCATTACTGAAGTATTGAAAAACGGAGGTCCCAAAAAAGCCAAGCCCCGTTGGAAAGCCATTGATAACCTCGGTAACAGCTGTAGGATCTGTTCCCTTTGTAATATGATTTCGTGTAGTAAATACAAGCTCGGTAGTGGTACCAAGTCTCACTTCATAACTTGAATTTTGAAGTGTACTATCATCATCAAAATCTGAGGTTTGGCGTACTGTGCCATCTGCATTAAATTGCATAAAAGTAGTAAACCCACCTCTTTCGTCATTCTTTGTAAAATATACGGCTTTGTAACCGTTTGGTTGCGACAACAATAATTGTCTCAATTCATTAATTGCTTCATCAACTCTTTCAGAAGGTGTTTGATCAAAAACACTCTGGTTACCATCATCACTACATGAAGACAACACGAAAAAGGATAAAAATAAAAGTTTAAAAAAACTATTTTTAATTATAAGTTTCATATTTATTTTTTAATCATTAACTATATCTCTAATAAGGCTTGGTAAGTCAGTTCTCGTAATTCATAAAAATTTATATTAAATTTTTCCTGATAATACTCAACTATTAATTGTTCTTTTCGTCTTATGCTAGCTCTAGCTTGTTCACTGGAAATGCCATCAACCAATTCATCCCATTTAGTACTAGATCGTATTAACATGTAAGCTATCATTTCAACAAAATCTTCACTAGGTTGACTTGATGCATATGCCGAAATATAACCAAGCTCTCTAGCCTCTTCATTACTTCTGTCTGCCCAAGAAGATGTGTAATTTGCAGGATTAACAATATCAAAAACAGGATCATAAGGCTCAATTTGATTTAGAATATGAGCATACTCATGATGGATAGTAGATAATGGGCCAGTTACAGCGAATTGTACATCAAAATCGTTCGGTATGTCTTCCTCATAAAGAATAGTATCAAAGTCTAAAAGATCTATATTAAATAAGATTATTCTAGCGCCCTGTTCAGCTATACCCAATGTTATGGTATTTCCACTTGGGTTAAAATTAAAGCCTCCACTAAATACAAACTCTCTAGGTGCTATGGTTTTAACAAAGTCACTGCCTCCAACTGCATTGTATGGTTCTATCCATACACTTTGCAATATCTCAGCAAGCGGTTTTACATTTCTTTCAAAAGGTGGGTGTAAAAACCTGTCAACATCTGTGTCATTTATATCCCATTTATATTGTACTTCAATGTTGTAAGGATTAATAAAATTTTGTCTTAACCAGAGATCTAATTCGTTTAATATTGGTGTAGAAGTATCTATCTGGGATTCCTCTAAGGCAGGTTCATTTTCACAAGCTGTAAGCAAATAAGTAGCTGTAACTAACAAAAATATAATACCCGATAATTTGTAATATGTATTTTTCATAAATTATTTTTTTTATCTTGGATTTGCTTCAATATTAAATGCTCGAGCATCTGGTGGAATTTGTACTGCTCTTCTATTGTCGTCTTTTGTCAATGTAAATGTCTCTATGGTATTGCCATTAACATTAGCAATTCTATGTATAACTTCTATGTTATGTCTTTTAATATCAAACCAGCGCAATCCTTCGTTGTAAAATATAGTTTTTCTCATAGTTAGAAGTAAATTGATATATGCAAGACTATTAGATGGAATGGTATAAAATGGCGTATACTCATTAACATCAGTGAACACAAAATTACCGTTTGGATCTTCAATATCGGCTGCTGTTAAAACATTAGCGCTTGAATATCCTGAAGTTTTTGTAGAAAACATAAGATTTATATCTGAAACAGCGTTATCATACTGCGCGAGCATGACATACGCCTCAGCTCTGTTTAGTAAAACTTCATCAGTAGTTAAAATCATGTAAGTCACAAATGGAAAACCAATACCTGCTGCTTGATTGGTAAATCTAAAATATTCATTATACTTTATTAAAGTTAATCCTATATCGCCATTATATGTAAATACAGAATAGGCCCATGGTATTCCCAAGGGGCTGTTTCCAAGTATCTCTTGTTGTAAACTTCTAGTTAATTGATACCTTGCTAATCCCGAGAAAAACCCTCTTGCATAAACTGAACCACCCGCAGCTAATAATAAATTGGCTGGCTCTGTTGATGATGAATATTGAAACTGAATTGCAGCCCCAGGCAATTGATCGTACAAACCATTAATATCTCTTAATGTGGAAGCACCTGCACTACCAAGAGCTGCATTGCTATAGTTTACTACTTTTTGCCATTCACCAATATGCAAATAAAATCTAGATGCAAAAGCATTAGCCGCTTCTTTTGTAAAATGAAATGTAGGAACATCATATTCATTTTCAATTAGAGGTAAACCTTCTTCTAGATCTCGCTCTATTTGATTGTAAACTTCGGCAACAGTTCCTCTGTCATATTCTTGTATTAAGACTGTTTCAGGTTCGGTTACATAAGGAATACCCAAGTCTATATTAGCCGTATCTGGATTATATCTTTTAGAAAATATGCTAACCAACATAAAATGCCCATAGGCTCTACATAAAAGCGCTTCACCTTTTTGAGCGTTGAATGCTTCGCCACCTCCTAATTCTTCAATGGATGCTAATGCTTGGTTTGCGTGCGCAATTGCTCCATAAGCTTCATTCCAGTAATTTGTGGGTGTATCTTCATCGTCATCATTCAAATCTCGCCAAAAGTACATTTCTTCATTGATTCTAACATCCTCTTGTGCTGCCGGCCCTTTATCATCAGCATTATCAGACATGGGTTCTAAAAATGGCACGTAAGCTGCTTCAGGATAAGCCCCAACTAGTAATTCAGAAATTTTTTCAGCAGAATTTATTTCAGTTCTATTATCTGGTACTTCAGAAAGCACATCATCACAACTAAAAATTAAAACAAGAAGTAGTGATGGTATAAATTTTATATATTTTTTCATTTTTTTTTTTTAAAAACCAACATTAAGCGTAAATGTATAAGACCGTGTAATAGGAGAAGCTACACCTCCACTATTAAAGAATTCAGGGTCTTGTCCTCCTAACTTATCATCAGAGTATAATAAGAATAAATTTGTACCCTGTAAATTTAGACGCAGCGAGGATAAACCTAAATTTCTGATAGTATTTCCATCAAAAGTATATCCCAGGGTTATATTTTTCATCCTTACAAAATCACCATCAGCTACTCTTGCTGTTGAGTAATTGTAGGCGTTATAAGCTCTAGTAATATTGGTATTACCAACAGATTGTATCAAAGACTGGGAAGCAATGGCAGGTATATTTGTGATATTTTCATCACCTGGACGTTGCCAACGGTCAACAAACTCTCTAGGAAAAATACTTAAATCATTATATGTGGATGAATAAGCAGGATCAAGACGAATTTTATTCCCCCCAGAGAATGACATAAAAAAGCTGAAATTCCAGTTTTTATATTTAAAGTTATTTGCGAGACCTCCAGTTATTGTAGGTAAAGTAGCACCTTCGTAAACCAAATAATCAAGTATATTTTCTGTAGCTTGAAAATCTATACCAGAGATGGGGTCACGATCTTCACCAAATTCATCCTGACCTAAATCAAAGGTTGGTACACCAAATTCATTTAAACCATCAAATTTAAAGGAATATAAAGCATTACGCTCGGTACCTATGGCATTTCCAGTACCGTTAATTAAAGCAAAAACATTTGGTCTTTGTTGTAAATTTGTTATTTCTTGATCTATAAATGATATATTAAATCCAGAACGCCATTGAAAATTATCAGTATTAACGTTTACTGAATTTAATTGAAATTCAATACCCTCAGTGGTCATTTCTGCATTATTTCCCAATTTAATAAATTCTCCACCAATACCAGAAGTTCTCACTTCATCTAACAAATCGATACCTCTTTTAGAATACACATCAATAACAGTTTGTATACGCTGGTTAAAGAAACCAACCTCTAAACCTAAATTTAGTTCGCGAGTTTGCTCATAAGTAAGTTCAGAATTTTGTAAATCTTCAATGTTAATAAAGTTTTCTCTATCACCTAAAGTAAACCTATCTGTTATGGCGTTTAAAAACACAGCCCTATTATTACTAGCGGCATCGTTTAATAAACCTGTTACCCCATAACTTGGTCTAAATACCAAACTTGATATTACTTTGGAATCCTCAAGAAATTTTTCTTCATGGGCATTCCAACGTCCTCCAATAGAATACGTTGGTAACCACCTAGCGCTTGAGGATTCACCAGCTCTATTGGACCCTTCGTAATTACCTGTAACACTTAATACATACTTTCTATCAAAATCGTAATTAACTTGCATAGCTAATGACACTTCTCGAGAACGCGTATCCTGAGAAAAAAAGTAATCGTCACCTTCCAAAATAACTTTTCTTAAGATATCTGGGTCTGTGAATATGGATCCGCCTCTATCAAATTGATAACCGTACCCTGTGTTTGAAGACGACGTTCTGTCTGCGTATCTATATTCTTGATTAAAATACACATTAAGATTATGAACATCATTAAAAGTCTTATCATACTGGAGTGAATTCCTAAATGTATATGCTGTAAGTGTGTTTTTAGTTTCAGTTAGAATCCCACCAGACGGTAGAACAACACGAGGTAAAGCTACAGGGTCATCTGGATCGTCAAATAAAAAGGTATTTGCATTTCTTACTATTGCATTTTCAGCAGCTCTGTATGCGGAAACCCTATTTGAATTTGCTCTTGCAGCATTTTCACCTAAATTTTGCACGTATCTTGCAGAACCTAGAAACTTATAAGTAAGATTATCATTTATTTTATATTCTATCTGACCTTGAAATTTAATATCTGTTCTATTAATTTCCAGAGTATTATTCTCTATTTCGTTAAGTATGTTAATAGGTGCCCAATTAGCTCTGTAATATTCTAAATCCCCGTTCTGGTCTCTAGGCCGAAGTGCTCTACTGGTAGTTAACGAATAATTAAAAGGATTGATATCAAACTCTCTATTAAATGCTCCAAAAAACGTGTCATTTTGTCTTGCTAAGGTTCCTGGCGCATTTTGATTTACAATATTTGCACTTCCTAATAAGGTAAAGATTAATTTATCTTCATTAAAATGAAAAGAATTTCTGAAATTCGCTGTAATACGTCTTACCCTATCAGCAATAGACCAACCACCATCGGTAAAAAAACCTATGGAAGCGTATGTTCTAGTGGATTCTGAACCACTAGAAAAACTAATATTATGGTTTTGGGTTGGTGTCATGTTATACAACTCTTTAAACCAATCTGTATTTGCAAGCTCATATTGTTGCAAAAAAGAAGCTCGAGCTTCTGGTGTATTAGGAATTCCGAAAGCTCCATTGGTTTCATTATAATTATTTATGGCATTTGCTCTGATATTGTAAACACCTCCATTTCGTCCAGACAACACATCTGGATATTGCAAAAACCCTTTAGATTCCAACTCTCTGTAAACCGATATAGTTTCTTGGGAATTCAATAAATTATACTGAGCATACCTAGGTCTATCCCTCATTAAAAAGTCACCATTGTAGCTAAATGTTGGTGCTTGATTTTTCCTACCAGATTTTGTAGTTATAACAATTACACCATTTTGAGCTCTTGCACCATATAAAGAGGTGGCAGAAGCATCTTTTAAAATCTCAAAATTTTCAATATCATTGGCATTTAAACCCGCAATGGCAGAGCTTAACAACGTATTGGGGTCACCAGACACCAAATCAGCAAATGATACGTTTACAATTTGTTCTTGAATAACACCATCTACAATCCAGATTGGATCAGCATTACCAAGTATGGATGCAGATCCCCTTATTGTAATTCTAGGTGCAGCACCAAAGGTACCTGATACATTTTGAACACTAACCCCAGCGGCACGCCCTTCCAATGATTGTGTAATATCAGGTAATCCTGCTAACTCAATATCTTCTGCTTTTACTGATTGTGATGCTCCTGTAAAGAGTTCCCTTTCTATATTTTGATACCCCGTTATTACAACGGTATCTAAATCTTCTAAATCCTCAATCATGGTAACATTTATGGTATTGGAAGTACCAACTGTTACCATTTGAGTCTTCATACCAATAAAACTGATTTTTAAAACATCTCCAGCTTTTGCTGAGATAGTATAGTTTCCATCAAAATCTGAAACGACACCTCTACTGGTACCATCTACGATAATAGTTACACCTTCTAGAGGCAAGCCATTAGCATCCGTTATGGTACCCGTAATTGTATTTTGTTGTAGATTAACATTAAGGGGAGGCTCTTTTTTGTTTAAAATTATTTGACGTTCATTTATAGAATACGTGATGATTTGTTTATTTAAAACTCTTTCTAAAACTTTATAGATGGACTTATTTTTAATTT
>CAXBID010000135.1:0-9409 GCA_963975495.1 uncultured Flavobacteriaceae bacterium
AAGGATAAAACTAAAAAGACTTTATCCGTCAATTAATGATTAACATAACACTAGCAAAAAAAAATAATTTCTGGCTTACATGAAGATTTGCAATACGATTATAATTTAATACTTGAGGATTTTTAGTTTGTTGAAAATTTTGGCTTTATAGTCTAATTTAAGTTGACTTTGTAAAAATTTCAACTAATTTCGCTTAACGTCTGGTATAAATCACCTGTGCTTAAACTTGTTTCAGTATTACAACGACGCGTATCATTAAAGTTGGCAATAATTTAGAAGAATCTTCCTAACTTATCATTTAGCGGAATAGATAAGTCAATAAATTCAAATTTTAAATTATGTGATTTTCCTAAAGGCTCAATCATTTTGTTTAATGATTTTCTGTCTTTTGTAATATAGGCATCAATTTTTCTATTGTGAATTTGAGCAAATAGCTTAATATCGTTGATAATAACTTTTCGCTGTTCAAATTCCCTTAAATCCTCATTCCCTTTAAGTTCGGCAAAAAAATTACCAGCAATTTTAGCATCTGCATAATCAAATTCTAGTAAACAACCACCGTTAAAAACGGTGGCTTTGGATTTCAGATTAGCCCCAAAGGGGCATCACATTGACTCTTATAACCTTGGTTCGATTATTACCATTAAGTTAAATACTGATGATATATACCTTAAAAGTTCCTTTGCCAACCTGCAAGGTTTTTGGAACCTTGCAGGATATGTTAATACCATAATAAACAAACCAAAAAATGGCAAAGCCCTTAAAACATGGCCACCGTCAAAGACGGTGGTTTTGCAATTATAAATAAACGAAAAACATTTAAGGAAAGTAGATTATCTGGATTATCGCCAACAGCGTACTCACTAACAACAATAGTGGAAAGATACATTTCTATTCCGATATCTAAAAAATACTCATAATAACCAACTGCATTTTGATGAAAATCTGCGTCTGACTTTAATAAGCGAATACAAAAAGAACTATCTAAAAGAACGCTTTCTACTCCTTTCATATTCCTTCTGCTTTTATATCATCCAACCAAGCATCAACATTTGTGATTTTACTTAAATTAGCAGAAGCCTTTTCAATCACTTTTTCTAAAAGGGACTTATTAAAAACTGGCTTATATTGAATAAAATCTACTAATTCTAAATCGGTTAATGAATCGTCTTCAAAACTCTTTTTTCCACGAACTTTAATTCCGTATGGCTTATAAGTTTTCTTTTCACCATCCATTATTTGTTCTTTAGTTGCAGCAATAGTAAGGTTTCCATATTTCTTAGTACTTATATGTAAATTTGGGTTTTTACCTCCTTCTTGATAAATTTCTCCATAAAGATAAAATTCACTTTCATAAAAAGTTGGAGCAATCATTTCAAAATTTGTAGTGTAATCTATAACAAGAGACGATTCTTTTGAAATTGAATTATTAAACTCAATAACGTAACCTTCTTTAACAGCTTTCTTCTGAAATTTATCGATTATTGACTGCCTTTTATAATCTAAAAAATCAAGATTATTTCTGTTTTTAATTTCACTTGTTAACCCATTAAATAAAATAACCGCAGTAATTGGTAAAAAGAATTTATGTTTAGCTGACCCTTCTTCTATGTCGTAAGAAATGTGAGGTCTATTTTGCTTTTCTTTACGATTCGGATATAGAAATGACTCGACATCTGATATAAAATCTTTGACTTCATTAATATCAATATCTTTAGGACTTAAAGTATTGTCCCTATTCGTAACTTTTAATTCTATGTGTCCTTGTTCTTCCACGAGTCTAAAATACAAATTTACTGAATATAAAAAACTACAGCCAATAAAGTATGTGAAAAATAGCAGTTTTAGTGCTTAAACGAAAAAAAAAAATCATCTTCAATTTCAACCCAAATAAAACTAATATAGTTCCCTAACCTGTTTCACAAATAAAAATCAATAATTATTCTTTTTATAGCCTTTGTTTGAATGCTGTCCGCAATATTTTATCTTTGCCTTTTTTAAAATAGACTTTCATTCATGAAGATTTCATATAACTGGTTAAAACAATTTTTAAAAACAGATTGGACCCCAGAACAAACCAGCGAATTACTTACGGATTTAGGACTTGAAGTTGAAGGTATAGAAACCTATCAATCTGTAAAAGGCGGATTGGAAGGTATTGTTATTGGCGAAGTTTTAACCTGTATAAAACACCCAAACGCTGATAAATTAAAAATTACTACAGTTAATATTGGCGAAAAAACACCATTGCAAATTGTTTGTGGCGCACCCAATGTTGGTGCTGGACAAAAAGTACCTGTTGCCACTATTGGCACAACGCTATATACTGAAGAAGGCGACCCTTGGACCATTAAAAAAGGAAAGATTAGAGGCGAGGAAAGCCATGGAATGATTTGTGCCGAAGATGAACTCGGTTTAGGAAAATCGCATGACGGGATTATGGTTTTGGATGCTGATTTAAAAGTGGGAACGCTAGCAGCTGATATTTTTGATATTGAAAACGATCAGGTTTTTGAAATTGGTTTAACTCCAAACCGTGCAGATGCCATGAGTCACTTAGGTGCGGCGCGCGATTTAAAAGCGGGATTGGTACAAAAAGAAATCAATTTAGAATTGATAACACCATCGGTTAGTGCATTTAATGTTGAGAACCGTACACTTAAAATTGATGTAGATGTAAAAAATAAAGATTTAGCGCCACGCTATTGCGGGGTTACTATTTCGGGTATAAAAGTGGCAACGTCCCCTGCTTGGTTACAACACCGCTTAAAAGCTATTGGTTTAAGCCCAATAAATAATATTGTTGATGCTACAAATTATGTTCTTCATGATCTGGGACAACCTTTACATGCCTTTGACGCCGTAAAAGTTTCAGGGAACAAAATTGAAGTTAAAACCCTTAAAGCGGGCACTAAATTTATAACTCTTGATGGTGTAGAACGCGAATTACATGAAGATGATTTAATGATTTGTGATGCCGAAAAACCCATGTGTATTGCTGGTGTTTTTGGTGGAATTCATTCTGGGGTTACTCAAAGCACAACAAGTATATTTTTAGAAAGCGCCTATTTTAACCCGGTTAGCATTCGAAAATCGGCTAAACGTCACGGACTTAACACAGACGCCTCTTTTAGATTTGAACGCGGTATTGACCCTAGTATCACTGAATATGCCTTAAAACGTGCTGCATTACTTATTCAAGAATTGGCTGGTGGTGAAATAACAAGTGATATTATTGATGTGTATCCTAAAAAAATAAAGGATTTTGAAGTACGCTTGAGTTTTGAAAATACAAGAAAATTAATTGGAGAGGAAATTCCCAAGGAAACTATAAAAAGTATTTTAGCATCACTGGAAATTAAAGTAAATAATGTTACAGAAGCCGGTTTAGGTTTAACGGTGCCTGCTTATCGTAACGATGTGCAAAGAGAAGCTGATATTATTGAAGAAATCTTGCGTGTTTACGGTTACAATAATATAACCACTACCGAAAAGCTTAATGCTTCTATTTCTAGCACCACTAGATTTGAAGATTATAAAATTCAGACGATTGTTGGCAATCAATTAGTAGCACAAGGGTATTTTGAAATCCTTTCAAATTCGCTCACAACGCCTAATTATGTAGCTTTAAGTGAGCAACTGAAAGATGAACATAATATAACGATGCTCAATCCACTAAGTAATGATTTATCGGTTTTAAGACAATCGTTATTGTTTTCGGGTTTAGAAGCCGTATCCTTTAATATCAATAGAAAACGAGGTGATTTGAAACTTTTTGAATTTGGAAAAACCTATCATGGTTTTGATGATAAACGTGAAGAATTCAAGCATTTATCCATTTTTGTAACTGGAAATCAATCGCAAGAAAGCTGGATAGATAAAACTAAAAAAAGTGATTTCTTTTACCTCAAAGGAACTGTTACCAGTATTCTTAATCGTTTGGGCATTTCCAGATTCACTGAAGCACCTACCAAAAATGATATGCTTAGCGAAGGTTTGGCACTTAGTTTAGGCAAAAATAAACTTGTAGATTTTGGGTTGGTAAAAAAATCGATATTAAAACCATTTGATATTTCTCAGGATGTACTTTTTGCAAACTTCTATTGGGATACCATTTTAAATATGCTGAAGCACAATAAAATTGTATTTAAAAATATACCTAAATACCCAGAAGTTAAACGTGATTTTGCTTTGTTACTAGATAATAGTGTAACTTTTGATGCTATTTATAAAATAGCAAGGCAAAGCGAAAAACAGTTACTTAAAAATGTTAATTTGTTTGATGTATATCAAGGTAAAAATTTGCCTCATGGTAAAAAAAGTTATGCGGTGAGTTTTACAATTCAAGACGAAAACAAAACGTTAACTGATAAACAGATTGATAAAATTATGAGTAAACTTCAAGCAAATTTTGAAAACCAATTGGGTGCCGAATTGCGTTAATTTTACAACATAAAAATTATAAGCTTGCTGGTAAACAGGATTATATTGTATCTAAAAATTTCGTATATTTAGTAATATTAAAACAAAACGCCATGTCTGATTCAAATTATATAAAAATATATACTGGTAATCTAATTATTGTTCAAAGAATTATACAAGAATTAGAGGGTATTGGAATTAATGCCATAACGAGAGAACAAAATGAATCGGGACTTGACCCTAAAATTTATGGAGGCCATTTACTTCAAGAAATCCATGTTCACAAAGATGAGCTCGATAAAGCTGTTAAAATTATTGAAAGTATTAATACGGATATTAAGTCTTAAATAATTTAAAAACAATACCTTATAAAATAATTACACCTGCCGGTTATAAAAAATTGACAGGTGTTTTTTTGTATTTAAAAAATTTGTACCTTTAAGAAGAAACCTTTAAAGCTTACGGATATGTTAAATTATATTGAAGTATTTACAGGTAATTTCATTGAAGTTCAGCGGATTTTTAATGAACTCGGTCTTTTAAACGTTTGTGCAATAATTAGGGATAAGTCTAAAATTGAACGATTTAATAGATCTACTAATTCTAATCAAAGCATACAAGAAATTCTTGTTCATAAAGATGAACTTAAGAGAGCACAAAAAATCATTAAACGCTTGACCTCGGAATTACAAACTTAATTCGCTCTGTCTTTTTTGAAGATATCTTTAAAAATGATAAAAAGAAATTATATTTTATGCGGTTACCGCATACATTTTGTCACGCAGTTCCTTTATTTTCTTATCCTGCATATACTCATCAAAAGTAGTGTACCGGTCTATAACGTGTTAATTCCACAACTCTATTAGCTACAGTTTGCGCAAACTCGTGATCGTGAGTTGTAAACAAGATAGTACCTTTAAAGTTTTTAAGCGAATTATTAAATGCCGTAATACTTTCCAAATCTAAGTGGTTTGTTGGTTCATCAAGCATTAAAACATTGGCTCTTACCATCATCATTCTACTTAACATACAACGTACTTTTTCACCTCCCGAAAGGACATTTGATTTTTTAAGCGCTTCTTCACCACTAAAAATCATTTTACCTAAAAAGCCTCGAATGTAAACTTCCTCGCGCTCTTCTTCTGTTGTTGCCCATTGGCGTAACCAATCTACTAATGATAAATCGTTTTCAAAATACTCACTATTATCCAAAGGTAAATATGATTGGTTGGTTGTAACGCCCCAGGCAAATTTACCTGAATCTGCTTTTTCTTTATTATTTATAATTTGATAAAATGCCGTTGTAGCTCTAGAATCTCTAGAAAAAACAACAACTTTATCACCTTTTGCTAAGTTTAAATCGATGTTTTTAAATAAAAGTTCGCCATCTAGTGAAGCCGTTAATCTATCAATATTTAAAATTTGATCTCCAGCTTCGCGTTCTCTTTCAAAAATAATAGCAGGATAACGGCGACTAGTACGTCTTATATCACCTATATTGAGCTTTTCAATCATTTTCTTTCTACTCGTAGCTTGCTTACTTTTAGCTACGTTTGCAGAAAAACGACGAATAAATTCTTCCAGTTCCTTTTTCTTTTCTTCAGCCTTTTTGTTTTGTTGTGCGTGCTGACGTGCAGCCAATTGAGATGACTCATACCAAAACGTATAGTTTCCGGAATAGTGATTTATTTTCCCAAAATCAATATCAGAAATATGTGTACAAACGGCATCTAAAAAGTGTCTATCGTGAGAAACTACAATGACGCAATTTTCATAATTAGCCAAGAAATTCTCTAACCAAGAAATAGTTTCGTAATCTAAATCGTTGGTTGGCTCATCCATAATAAGTACATCTGGATTTCCAAATAAAGCCTGCGCTAATAACACACGTACTTTTTGTTTCCCATCCAAATCGGCCATTAACGTGTAATGCTGCTCTTCTTTTATTCCTAAATTTGATAACATGGATGCCGCATCACTATCCGCATTCCAGCCGTTCATTTCTTCAAATTCTACTTGAAGCTCCCCTATTCTATCCGCATTTTCATCTGAATAATCTGCATAAAGCGCATCAATTTCAGCCTTAATTTTAAACAATGGCTTGTTTCCCATTAAAACCGTTTCTAAAACGGTATGTTCATCATATAAATTATGGTTCTGTTCAAAAACCGACATACGTTTCCCCGCTTCTAACGATACATGACCAGAGGTAGGCTCTTGCTTGCCGGAAATAATTTTTAAAAAAGTGGATTTACCTGAACCATTAGCTCCAATAATACCATAGCAATTGCCATTATTAAAAGTGGTGCTTACTTCATCAAAAAGCACGCGTTTTCCAAATTGGACCGAAAGGTTTGAAACTGATAACATAAAGCTATTTATTTTTTTTTGCAAAAGTAGAAAAATGAATTGGTAAGTCGAAACTTGAATAGCTAATAATTTAAGCATTTAGGCTGTTTTTGCTTAGTAAATATTTAACAACGCATTAACAGGACTTTATGAATACATGCTATATTTTTGTGTAACATTACTATTTAATAGTCATAGAGGGATTTTATGAGATTATACATTTATACGGTTTTAATAGTATTTATGCTTTTTGGTTGTAAAAAAGACACCACTGCAGCAGAAGGTGATATTGCCTATTTTGGAGGGGAAATCATTAATCCCAACACTAATTATATTGTGCTCTCAAAATCTGAAACTATTATTGATACCATTAAATTGGATGGAAGAAACCGATTTATTTATAAAGTTAAAAATTTACAAGAAGGGCTATATACGTTTAAGCATGGTGGTGAATACCAGATGGTTTTATTGGAACCCAATGATAGTATATTGGTTAGGCTTAATACCTTAGATTTTGATGAATCATTGGTTTTTACAGGCTTAGGTGCGAAAAAAAACAACTACTTAATCAATGAATTTTTAAATAACGAAAAAATAGAGAAAAAGATTTATGAGTACTGTCAACTAGACCCTGAAGCATACAGTGCAAAAATTGATTCGTTAAAGCTTACTAAAACCAAAAAATTAAAGACATTTCAAAATAAATACGATACATCGAGCCTGTTTAATGAAATAGCCGAAACCAATAATGATTACAGTTACTATTTCATGAAAGAGGTTTATCCGTTATGGCACTACTCCAAGGACAAATCTGATATTTATAAATCTTTGCCTAAGGACTTTTATAATTATCGAAAAAATGTGAATTATAGTAATGACTATTTAAAAAACAATATAGTTTACAACACCTTTTTACGATCTAGCTTTAATAATCTGGCTCTTGAGAAGCATTTTGCACATAATAATAATAATCATTTCAAGCACATGTCTTTATGTTATAACATGGACAGATTGCACCTAATAGATAGTTTAGTTGTAAACACAGAAATAAAAGATGAATTATTGTATCACTTCACAGTTAGTTATTTAACTAGAAATAGAGATAGTAAAAATAGCAGTGCCGTTTTAAGTTCTTATTTAAAGAAAAGTAATAACGCAAAAGGTAAAGAAATGATGACCCGCTTTACCAATTCATTAAAAAATCTTGAAGAAGGCCTAGATGTTCCCAACGTTAGAATTCTAGATTATAGTAATACTGAATTTGATATTACTTCCATTATAAATTCTCCAACAGTAATAAGTTTTTGGTCGCATACTTTTTACGACCATTTTAAAGATAGTCATCATAAAATTAATGAGTTAAAAAGAAAATACCCTGAAGTAAAATTTATTGCTATTAATATTGATGATTATGGCCTTGAGAAATCTAAAAAATCATTGAAAAACAACAGATTTTCTTGTAGTGATGAATATTATTTTAAAAACCCTGAGGCTTCCATTGAAGTTTTTGCTATTCATCCTATGACTAAAACTATGATTATTGATAAAAATAAAAAGATAGTTAATAGCAATACCAATATGTTTTCTAATAAATTTGAAGAACAATTATTAGGATTGATAAATAGATAATTGCTAAATCTTATAGTGATTCATCAACATCCTTTCATAAACTTTACTTGGCAATATTCGTTTTAAAACAATTGAAAATTTTTGAAGGAACGCCCCTACCTTATAACGTACTTTGGGCTCTGGAGTGTTTATTATCTTAAAAATAACTTCAGCCATTACATTAGGATCGCTACCATTATCTACATGGGTATTCATCAAATTTAAAGTATTCCCGTAAGGTTTTTTATAAGGCGAATTATCTAACAATGGCGCATGATACCTACCAGCTGCAATATTAGTGGCAAAATCTCCAGGAGCCACATTGGTCATTTTTATATTAAAGTCTTTCAGTTCCATTCTAAAAGCCTCAGTTAACAGCTCTAATGCGCCTTTACTTGCGCTATAAATGCCTCGATATGGCAATCCCATATAACCCGCAATAGACGTTACATTAATTATTAAGCCCGAGTTTTGCGCTCGCATTTGTGGTAATACCGTTTTAATAACATTTATAGGGCCAAAAAAATTAGTATCAAAATTAGCCTTGATTTCTTCTTCTGGAATTTCTTCAATAGGCCCAGTAATTCCTGCACCAGCATTATTTATTAAAATATCCAATTGGCCTTCCTTGTTTAAAATAGTCTTAACCGTTTCTTTAATAGTAGCAATCTTTTTTACATCTAAAGCTAAAATGGGAAATTTGCTATTTGGGTAATTATTTGGATTTCTGCTTGTTCCATAAACTTTAAATCCTTTTTGAGTTAAATACTCGCCAACAGATTTTCCAATTCCGGAAGACCCTCCCGTTATTAAAACAACTTTAAACATGCTATTAAATGTAAAATTAATAATGTAAAATTAACAATGAAATTAATTAAAACGGTATAAAATGAAAAAAGATTTGATAGCTTACACTAACAAATCTTTTGAGTTATTTTTTTAAGTCCTTTCCTTTGGAAAGGATTTAGGATAGGCTAAAAAAGGCAAGCTACCTACATCACACCGCTACGACCATTTACCTTTGCTTCGT
>CAXBID010000136.1:0-9403 GCA_963975495.1 uncultured Flavobacteriaceae bacterium
TAACTATTACTTTTTTTGACATTGAATTAAATTTTATAAGATCCCGAAATGCATTCAGGATAATTAGAATCAAATTACCTGAAATCCATAAGCATAAGGGTCATCTTCATCATCAATAATAATCGTGTTATACCCAAAAACCTTAGCCCAACCTTGAATACTTGGAATAACCGCTAGCTTTCCACCTAAGGTAGTTTCTTTTTCAATACGACCAATAAACTTACTACCAATAAAACTTTCGTGAATAAAGTCCTCTCCTTTTTTCAATAACCCTTTGGCGTGTCGCTGCGCCATAACTGCTGATGTTCCTGTTCCACAAGGGCTTCTATCAATCGCTTTGTCGCCATAAAAAACAGCGTTTCTGCCTGAGGATGTTGGATCTATAGTGTTTCCTGTCCATAACATGTGTGATACATCTTTAATGGTATCATTTTCAGGATGAATAAACATATTGGGATATTTCTGATTGATACGTTGACGAACCACTTGGGAATACTGAATAATTTGTCCCGCTGAAAAATCATGAACACCTGGAAAGTTTTTCTGTGGATCTACTATGGCGTAGTAATTCCCGCCATAAGAGACATCAAAGGTTAACTTACCCAATTCGGGACAATCAACCGTTAAACCTTCAGCAGCTAAATAGCTTTTTACATTGGTTAAACGTACCCAATCTACTTTTTTACCAGTTTGCTGATATTCAATTTCCACCAAACCCGCAGGCGCTTCCATTTTGATTTTTCCGGGAATTTTTGGCGTTATTAAACCTTCCTCAATAGCAATAGTAATGGTGCCAATGGTGCCATGACCGCACATGGGCAAACACCCAGAGGTTTCAATAAATAATATAGAAAAATCGTTTTCTGGATGGTGTGGTGGATACAAAATACTACCACTCATCATATCGTGACCTCGTGGTTCAAACATTAACCCTTTTCTAATCCAATCGTATTCCCTTAAAAAATGCTGGCGTTTTTCGCTCATGGTTTTCCCAATCAATTCCGGTCCGCCTTCTTTTATAAGTCTTACAGGATTGCCGCAAGTATGTGCATCAATACAAACAAAGGTGTTTCTACTCATTCTTTACACGCTCAATATATTTATTTATTCTTTTTTCTAATATTGACAAGGTTACTGTGCCTTGTTCTAAAATTATTTCATGAAACTCGCGAATATTAAATTCAGAACCTAATTCTTTTTCTGCTTTTTCTCGAAGTTCCCTGATTTTTAATTCACCCATTTTATAGGATAAGGCTTGCCCTGGCCATGAAATGTAGCGGTCGGTTTCCGTATTCACCTCATGTAAGGATAAAGCCGTATTTGAAGCCATGTAATCTACTGCTTGTTGTCTTTTCCAGCCTTTTGCATGAATTCCTGTATCGACAACCAAACGGCAAGCACGCCACATTTCGTAAGTTAGCTTTCCAAATTGCTCATAAGGTGTGGTGTACATACCCATTTCATCAGCTAAAAATTCAGAATATAAACCCCAACCTTCGCCATAGGCAGAGAGGTATAGGTTTTTTCTAAACTGCGGAATACTATCACCCAACTCATTATTTAAACTCCCTTGTAAATGATGCCCCGGAACCGCTTCATGAACCGTTAATGAAGGTAGTGTGTACAACGTTCTACTTGGTAAATCGTAAGTATTAACCCAATAGTAACCAGGTTCTGTGCTGTTTTTAGAAGTCCCCACGTAACGTCCACCTGTATATTTTGGTGCAATAGCATCTGGTACAGGTGCAACACCATAAGGTTTTCTTGGTAGCGTTTTAAAGAATTTTGGCAATTGTGCATCGGCTCGTTTTGCCATATCACGAGCAATTATCAATAACTCTTTTGGTGTTTTGGCGTAAAATTGCTCGTCTGTTCTTAAAAACCGTAAAAAATCCGCAAAAGTTCCATCAAAATTTAAATCCTTTATAATTTTTTGCATTTCTGCTTTTATACGAGCGACTTCACTTAAACCAATTTGATGGATATCATCAGCAGTATATTTTGTACTGGTTGTGTAAAAGTTAATTCTGTTTTGATAAAAAGCGTCACCATTCGGCAAATTTAAAGCACCTATTGAAGTCCTTGTTTTTATAAGATATTCCGTATCAAAAAAATGCTTTATTCTTTTAAATTCTGGGATTACTACATTTTCAACAGCTTCTTTTGCAACCGTTAAAACCGAATCTTTTTGCTTTTCTGTTAAACTTTCTGGTAAGTTTTTAAATGGTGAATAGTAAAAACTATCTTCATAATTTTCAACAATATGATCGTTATAAGAGGACTCATAACCGTTGAAGATTATCCTAGATTGAGATATACCTTTCTCTAATCCTTCTCGTAAATTAACAACATGTTGATCTACAAAATCAGGAATAGCATTAAGCTTATTTAAATAGGTTTTTACTTGTTGGTAATCGTTAAGCGACTTTACATTATATGTTAAATTGGTATGAAAACCAGCATCGGAAAGTATGGGGTTTAGATAACATTCAAACCCATAAAAGTCAATTTTATCTTGCAGTACAAATTTTAAAAGCTCAAATGAAATTTGCTCGGTTTCTGTTAAACCTGATGCATCAATTTTGGATAATTCATCTAACTTCGTTTGTGCAAATTCTGCTTCACTTTCATAATAGTCTTTTGTGAATAACCCTAAAGGATATTGTTCTTTATCATATCCTTTGTGGTCTTGATAATTATCAATACTATTCTGCAAGCTTACAGAAGCATTGTTGACTTCTTTTTTATCGCAACTATAAAAAAAACATAAAGATATGAGTATGAAACATTTTAAATAATTTGATTGAATAAAAAAATTTAGGATTCTAATCATATCTTTATATCGTGTTTTTATCCTTTTAAAGCCTCAGGCAATAATTCGTTAGGAAACGATTGGTAACTTACTGGACGCACCCAACGCTTAATTGAGTTTGTTCCAACTGCCGTAAACCTTGAATCAGTAGAAGCTGGGTAAGGACCACCGTGTTGCATGGATGGACAAACCTCAACACCTGTTGGCACACCATTAAAGATGATTCTACCTACTCTGTTTTCTAGTGCATCAACAATATCGTGAAGGTTAGAATAGTCTTCTTTTTCTGCGATAATAGTCCCTGTTAATTGTCCTTCTAATCCGTTTATAATTTGAATTAATTCATCTTCATCCTTAGCTCTAACTACTAATGAAAACGGACCGAAAACTTCTTGATGCAATTTTGGGTTAGATAAAAAGTCTTTACCTGAAACACTTGTAATTTGGGATGCTGCATAATTAGCCTCTATATTACCTTTAACTTTACCAACAAGGTCTACTCCTTCTTGAGAGGAAACACTCTTTCCGTTTTCTACAAAGCCGCTTTTTATATTGGGATGGAGCATACATTGCGTATCAATAGCAATTGTTTTTTGAGCTAAATCTTTTATGAATTGTTGGGTTTTATCACCCTCAACAGTTAAAATCAAACCTGGGTTTGTACAAAATTGACCAGCACCCAATGTAATAGAACCTGCATAAGTACTTGCTATCTGTTCCGATCTGTTTTCTATGGCTTTTGGAGTAATAACCACTGGGTTGATACTTCCCATTTCTGCAAATACTGGAATAGGTTCCTCTCGCTTTGCTGCCACATCGAATAATGCCCTACCGCCAGAAATACTTCCTGTAAAACCAACGGCTTTTACTTTTGGATGTTTTACCAGAGCCGTACCAACTGTTCTACCACGTCCCACAATATTTGAGAACACCCCATTTGGCATTTCCGTTTTTTGAGCTGCTTTGATGATAGCTGACGCTACTAATTCTCCAGTGCCAGAATGCATTTCGTGTGCTTTTACAATAACTGGACAACCTGCTGCCAATGCACTAGCGGTATCCCCACCAGCATTTGAATATGCTAATGGAAAGTTGCTTGCTCCGAAAACGACAACGGGCCCTAAAGGGATTAACGTGCGACGTAAATCATCTTTTGGAAGTGGTTCTCTATCTGGATTTGCGGCATCAAAAGTGTTCTCTCTCCAATCTTCATTGGATACTAAATCGGCAAATGAGCGTAATTGAAATACAGTTCTTCCACGTTCACCTATAGCCCTACCTTCTGGTAATCCAGATTCGGTTGTGTAAGCATCTATTAATTCTTGGTCTAAGGCTAAAATTTCATCTGCAATAGCATTTAAAAATGCTGCTCTTTTTGCTCCCGAAACTTTTCTATACGTTTTGAAAGCAGACCAAGCTAACTGAACAGCCTCATCAATCTCTTCTTGAGTTGCCTCATAAAAAAGTGTTGGGTTTTCTATGTTAAGCTTTGGATTTATTGTTTTATGTGTTTTATCTCCACTTGCTTTTAGGGTATTACCAATATAATTTTTTCCTGTAATCATTTTTACTGATGTTTTTTAAATTTTCGTATGTTAGTTATAAATCTAACATGCGTTTTACGGGTTAGGGATTGAGGTATTTGTTTGAGCTCTCCCGTCCCGATAGCTATCGGGATTACGGAAAGCGAGTACCGAAATATTTATATTCATGAGTTCAATAATTTAAAATAGATCAACGAATAAAGCCCGACCGCTTTTCGCGGTAACCCCCAAATTATTTATACTAAAACCTCTAAGTTTTTATACTCAGGTAATGTTGGTCTTACGGCAAGGGCGTCTTTTATAATTTTTTCTATGCTTTTACGCTCATCGCCCTTTAAAACTAAACGTGGTGCTCTTACATATTCTGAACCGATGCCTGTATGTGCTGATGCCATTTTGATGTATTGCACTAATTTTGAATGAATATCTAGTTCCAGCAACGGCATAAACCAACGGTAAATATCTATGGCCTCTTTGATTTTACCTGCTTTTATAAGTTCGTAAATGGCTACAGTTTCGGCAGGAAATGCATCTACTAAACCAGCTACCCAACCATCTGCACCTAATACTAAACTTTCTAGAGCTAGCGTATCAACACCTGTCATAATAGCTAATCTATCACCAAAACGATTTTTAATTCTGGTTATGTTTGTGGTATCCCTGGTTGATTCTTTTACAGCTTGAATATTTGGACAAGCCTCTAACAGTTCAGCAAACATATCCAACGTTACCAATATTTTATAATCTACAGGATTATTGTAAATCATGATAGGTAACGATGTGCTATTAGCTACAGCTTTGAAATATTCTACAACCTCCTCGTCACTTGCTTTATAACGCATTGGAGGCAAAATCATTAAACCTTTTGCGCCATCTTCTTCAGCTGTTTTTGCTAAATTTATAGCCGCTTTAGTCGTTTGTTCTGCAATATTCATTAAAACAGGTACTGCACCACCAACAATTTTAACGGTTTCTCTTGTAAGAATACGCCTTTCTTCATCGGTTAAAGTACTCGCCTCTCCTAGTGTTCCACCTAACACAATACCATTAACACCAGCATTTAATTGCGCATTGATGTTAACTTTAAACATGTCTAAATCTAAAGTATCATTTTTTGTAAACTGTGTTGTTACAGCTGGCATGACACCTTTCCACTCTATATTCATAATTTTAAATTTTATACCATGTAAAAATACTGCTGTTAAACGACTTTTAATAATGACTTTTTAACCAGAGTTAATATTATATTACCTTTTTTTTGATTTAAATGCTGTTGTACAGATTCAAACTACATTTTTTATTGTGCAACCTATAATTTCTTTACGTATTTTGTAATGATTACTATTTGTTGTGCTCCAACTTTACCTTCTATATATTCAGCATTTTCATTATCCAAACGGATGTTTCTTACTGCGGTACCCTGTTTTGCAACCAAACTAGAGCCTTTTACTTTTAAATCTTTTATTAAAACAACCGAATCTCCTGATTCTAAAATAACACCGTTTACATCTCTATGAATTATTTTGTCGCTTTCCGCAATACCTTCTCCTGTTGCTTTTGCAAACTCTAAAACATCAGATTCTAAATACATCATATCTAACAAATCTTTTGGCCAACCTTCTTTTTTTAATCTGGAAAGCATTCTCCAAGCCACTACTTTTACGGCTTCGTGCTCACTCCACATACTTTCGTTTAAGCAACGCCAATGATTAGGGTCAGTAGTATCAGGGTTTTCAATTTGCTCAATACATGTTTTGCATGCTAATAAGCTGCCATCTACTCCCGCTGTTGATACTGGTGGCACTTCATATATATTTAAACCATCTGTTGCTGCACATAATTCGCAAGTGCTGCCACTTCTATCGTTTAAGGTTTCTAATAAACTCATTTTTTATATTTTGAAATACAATATTACGTTTAAATATAAGGCTTTACAAATGGCGTATTTTTGCATAAAAAAATAGAGATATTTTTTAGTTATCTCTATTTTCTACATTATTAAATATGTTTATTTTCTCAATTCAGGAACAACAGTATACACGGCATCGCCATGCACTCCTGTAAAGTATTTACCTCCTTTATCTCCCATTTCTTTTTTAGCTTTTTCATCACTCCAATGTGCGTCAAACAATTCTCCGTCTTTGTCAAATTTCTTATCTAAATCCGCTAAAGAATTTAAAAAATAGGCTTCTATAAACTGTGTTTTATCTGAGCCATAAGCATGAGACATTGGGTAGTATGCCTTTACATATTCATTTTTATGGGTTACATGTTCTGTGTACTCTGAAAAAGTATCCGTAAACTCTTTTGTTGTACCATCTTTTGGAAAGGCAAAGTGACTTGTACGTATATACACAATCATGTCTTCTGTAGGATCTTCTGAAAGGGGTTTAGCACCTGCCATTGTTGCATAAATCTCATCGGAATGATAGTCGTCATAATAATTCATTTGTTTTTTGAAAAAAGCTTTTCTTTTCCCGTCATCTGTCCAAGTTTCTTTGGCTAGTTCGTCATCTCTTTCGGCTGCAAGGTCAATACTGTTCCAGTCTTTATAAGCCTGAACGTATATTAACTCAGTATTGTCTGGTGTTATTCTATGCAAATAAAACCCAGCTGCCATAACATGTTCATTTTTCTTAGTCACATTATCTAAGTATTCTTTTTCTACAGCTTTCCATTCGTCCATTTTAAAGTCATCATTATCCATGTTCCAATGCATGGTTGTAATTACGACATACTGTGGTCTTGTGGCAGCTTCATCTTGAGCTAAAATTGTTGTAGAATTTAATAGCAAAAGTAATACTGCTATTGCTGAAATTAATCGGTTGGTTGTTTTCATAATCTGTTAAAAATTAAAGTTAATATATTGGTTAATTAATTACGTCTTTAAGATTTAAGGGCTATATGATTATGCTATTAAATAATTAGGGATTGTGAGTTTTTGATGAGTGCGTTTAAATATACGAAATATTTATCTGATTAATAGCTAAATAGAGACTACAATTGTTCTTGCATTTTTTTAGACATGCCTTTTACTACCATATCATATGAATGGTCTATTAAATCCTTAACAAGTTGCGTTTGTAACTCGCCTTCATACAAATAAATGGTATTCCAGTGTTTTTTGCTCATGTGGTAGCCAGGGCGAATACTGTTGTATTCAGCACGAAGTTCTTCAGAATATTCTGGATCTGCTTTTAAATTGATTGCTGCTTCACTACGTTCCCACCATTTTAAGGATGCTAAGGCAAACATTTTTCCTAGCACTTTAAATACCAAAGTGTCTTCATCAAAAGGAAAATCTTCAGTTGTGCCTTTTTTGCTTAAACAATAATTTCGAATTTGTTCTATATTCACTTTATAAGTTTCTGGTTACCTTCTTCAAGTTTTAAAGCTGAATAATCCAATTTCCAACCAATGGTTTCAACTATAGTTTCTATAAGTAAAACAGTTTCCAATGCTTCTTTTTGTGCAATTTCAATAAGTCCGCTTTCTGGTATTTTGGCTTTAATGTGTGCTTTGGCTTCCGAATGCAAACCCGTTAAATCAGCCGCTTCAAACCTATTAAAATACCCATCTTTTTTGTCGTAGTAATTCAAATTGGTTTCTATGGACAGCGTTTCGGGTTGCGGAAAATATTCAAGTATAATTTTCTTATTGGCTGTATCTGATTGTAATTGGATTTTTGATAAATCATAGCCCACATAAGCTTTCGCATTAATAACAACTAAAGCTTTTTTTCTACTTAAAATGAGTTTTAAAAAGCGTTCCTTTACATCTTCATAATGATAAATTTCAGCAAAGTCGCCCTCAACAGTAATAAATTTACAAACCGTTTTTATCTTTTCTAAGAGCAAAACCGATTGCTCGTTTGCTAACTTTTTTTTCTTAAAAGATTTTAGATAGGTTACCACACCTAAACTAACTAAAACCCCTATCACTATGCCTAAAAATGCTTCCATTTAATCTTCAATTTTATACAATATCGGTTTACTCGGTGATGCGTCGTTTTCAAAAGGTGCTATTTGCAAATTTAAAAAATACTCGCCGTCCTCAACCGAATTGGGTACGAATATAAACTCTGTAATGGTAGCATCAAGTCTTAATTTGCCGCTCGTATTCCAAAATGCATGGTGTCCTAGTAGTTCGCCGCCATCTTTTTCCCTATCAATACTAGGTGTATCAATCAGCAAATGCTTTACTCCTTTTTTAACTAAAAACTTAACGGCATCTTCAAGTAAATACGGCCAATTGGTATTGGAATATTGTTTTGATATTTTCTCTTTTAGATTAGGAATGGTTCTTATAATTACCGCATCCCGTTTTTTATTCCCTAAAGCAAACTGTAATTGTTTTTTTGAAACAGCTTTATCTTTTAAATAATTTTCAGGTGCCACAGTAATAACCTCAGCTAGAAAGAAAAACTGTTTTAAATTTTTATTTATTGAATGTACTTTTTCGGTAATATGCCCTGCGCACTCTGTATGCGTACCGTGTGCATGTGGGTTAAAATGAATGTTATTAAAATTGATACTCGCACCTTCTGAAACAGCCGCTATCCATTCGCCATCTTTTACAGGCTCTATTCTTGGTTCATCAATATACCACGCATTTACATTTTTTTTTGAAGCTTCAAGTGGCATTGAAATATCCAGCGGTTTTGATAAATCTATTTTTAATTTTCTTGAATTGTATTGAATTATGGCCTGCATTTATGCTGAATTTATTTCAGCATCTTTTAATCAAGATACTTTAACTCCAAATATAAGTTTTTTAATTCTGGATTTTGTGATTTAATTAAATTCCATTTCCATGCACGCTTCCAATTTTTAATTTGTTTCTCCCTAATAAAAGCATCACTATACAAGTCAAATCTTTCAAAATAGAGCAATTCATTAACACTATATCTTTTGGTAAACTTTGTGGCTTTCCCCTCAATGTGCGATTCTATTCTGTTTTTCAACATTCCAGTTGCACCAACATATAAAACAGTTCTTAGTACATGACAAAAATTAAATAGTGTCACATTGAGCGCTCCCGATAGCTC
>CAXBID010000137.1:0-9333 GCA_963975495.1 uncultured Flavobacteriaceae bacterium
GTTTCAAGCGGTTTTTTATTTTTGCACTTATGGCAAATCAAGACGATCAATTTAAAAAAGTAATCTCTCACGCAAAGGAGTACGGTTACGTGTTTCAAAGTAGCGAAATCTACGACGGTTTAAGTGCTGTTTATGACTATGCGCAAAACGGAGCAGAATTAAAGAAAAATATACGCGACTACTGGTGGAAAGCCATGGTGCAAATGAATGAAAATATTGTAGGTATTGATGCCGCTATTTTTATGCATCCAACCACTTGGAAAGCTTCGGGACACGTTGATGCGTTTAACGACCCATTAATTGATAATAAAGATTCTAAAAAACGCTACAGAGCGGATGTTTTAATTGAAGATTATTGCGCTAAAATTGAAGCTAAAATTGATAAAGAAGTCGCTAAAGCAGCAAAACGTTTTGGTGATGCTTTTAATAAAGAAGAATTTGTTTCTACAAACGGACGTGTTGTAGGCTATCAAGAAAAAATAAATGCAACGCTTTCGCGGATGGCAAAATCTTTAGAAAACGAAGATTTAGCTGATGTTAAAGCATTAATTGAGGAGTTAGAAATTGCCGACCCTTTAACAGGAAGTAGAAACTGGACAGATGTTAAGCAATTCAATTTAATGTTTGGCACAAAACTAGGTGCTTCTGCAGAATCTGCAATGGATTTGTATCTGCGGCCCGAAACCGCTCAAGGTATTTTTGTTAATTTTTTAAATGTACAGAAAACGGGGCGATTGAAAATTCCGTTTGGGATTGCGCAAACAGGAAAAGCGTTTAGAAATGAAATTGTGGCACGACAATTTATTTTTAGAATGCGGGAGTTTGAACAAATGGAAATGCAGTTTTTTATTAAACCAGGCACTCAAAAAAAATGGTACGAGTACTGGAAGGAACACAGAATGAAATGGCATTTAAGTTTAGGCATGGGCGCCGATAATTATCGTTTTCACGACCATGAAAAATTAGCACATTACGCTGATGCTGCTTCCGATATTGAATTTAAATTCCCATTCGGGTTTAAAGAATTAGAAGGCATTCATTCACGTACAGATTTTGATTTAAAAGCGCACGAAGAATTTTCTGGAAAAAAATTACAGTATTTCGACCATGAAGAAAATGCAAGTTACACTCCTTATGTTTTAGAAACTTCAATAGGTTTAGATCGTATGTTTTTGGCAGTATTTTCAAATGCTTTAGTTGAAGAAGAACTAGAAAACGGAACCACCAGAACCGTTTTAAAATTACCAAGTGTTTTGGCACCTGTAAAAGCGGCTGTTTTACCATTGGTTAAAAAAGATGGTTTGCCAGAAATTGCAAAGAAAATTATTGACGATTTAAAATGGGATTTTAACGTCGATTATGACGAAAAAGATGCTGTTGGGCGCCGTTACAGAAGACAAGATGCAAACGGCACCCCATTTTGTATTACTGTAGATCATGATACCTTAAAAGATAATACCGTAACTATTCGACATAGAGACACTATGGAACAAGAGCGTGTTAAAATAGAAGATTTAAGGCAAATTATTAAGCAAGAAGTAGATGTGCGTTCTTGGTTAATGAAAATGTAAAATTCCTGCGAAGGCAGGAATCTTATAAATACAAAAAAACCAAACAGAAATGTTTGGTTTTTTTGTTTAGTAAAGCTTTAAAATCTATAGCCTAGATTAATTCCGCCTCTTCCGATTATTTCATAATCGGTATCTTTGTTATTAAAAAGGTTTCTGCCTATGCCTCCAAATAATTCAATACTAAATCCTTTTTTAGTAATCCACTTACCTCCAACAGAAAAGCCTAACGCAAAGTCTGTTCTAAAATCAGCTTCTTCCTCAGTAAAAAAATCAATGTTTCGATTTGTAGAATTTAATATTCCAAAACCTTCAACAAAAAAACCAGCTGCATATTTTTCTCCAAAATAAAACCTATAGTAAGGCGAAATAGTATATTTAATTTCGTCACTTACATCTTTATCAAATGGCAAAAAAACAGAAACGCCAATTGCTGATTCATTACTTAATGTACGATCATACGAAATTTCAAAAGCCCCAAGGATTAAAAATAATCCATTTAATTTTATTTCATCAAAATTTTGATTTGAATCGATTTCCTGATTGACTTTTTGATTTTCTTGCGAAAACATTGAAAAGGATAAAAGAAGCGTAACGACAAATAATGATAGTTTTTTATTCATGAAAGATTTTTTAGTTGTTCGGTAAGTTTCAACAATTACCGTACCACTTAGATGTAATAAGTTAAAAAAGGTTGCGTTTAAAAACTGAAAAACTAAATTTTTATTTGTCTATCAATTTGTTGATCTAAAGAAATAAAGGTTTCTGTTCTAGAAACGCCAGAAATGGTTTGAATATCGTTATTAAGTAAATGCATTAAATGCTCATTGTCCTTACATAGCAATTTAATCAAAACATTCCAGCTTCCTGTTGTATAATGGCATTCCAATACCTCAGGAACTTTTTTTAATTCCTTTATAGCTTCAGGGTTTTGAATGGCTTTATCTAAGTAAACACCTATAAAAGCAACGGTTCTGTATCCTAGTACTTTGGGGTCAATTACAAATTTAGACCCAGAAATAAGACCGGATTTTTCTAGTTTACGAATACGCTGATGTATCGCAGCACCTGAAATATCAATATTTCTTGCGATTTCTAAAATTGGAATTCTGGCGTCTTCCATCAGCGCTCTTAGTATCTTTTTGTCGATACCATCAATGGTGATAGTTTTGTTTTTCGGCATAATTTTATGTAAAAATAGTTTCGGTTTGAAATGTAAAAATAGCTATTTGATTTTAATATGAAAGTAAAATCTAATTTCTTAATCTAGAAATATGAAAAATTTATAAGAATGGATGTATGGATTTTGTTGTGGTAATTTTTAGAGTATAAAAAATTGAAAATTAATTATTCAATGGATTATAACCCAAATAAGCAACTTCTTTTTCGTTAAATATGATACCAAAATCTTTTAACGCTTCCAAAATGGGTTGATATATTTCTTTTGAAATTGGAATCTGTACCCCAGAAGTTTTTATTTTTCCATTCAATATAGCAAGTGCAGCTATAGCAACAGGTAACCCAACAGTTTTTGCCATGGCAGTATACGTTTGGTCTTCCCCTAAAACAACTAAACTTGAATCAATTTGGTAGGTTTTTCCGTTTTTCTCATAACCAAACTTATGATACATTACAATCATGTCTTTATCATTTTCAGCAAGTGTCCAACTGTCCATTAATATCTTTTGAAGTATTTGTGCTGGCGTGGCTTTTTTAAGTTCTACCTTTTTATCGGCACTAAAAATATTGAGTTCAATAAGTTTATCCCAAACAATATCATCCTGATCTATTTTAAGTTCATGTCTCAGTTTGAGCTCAACAGAATCTGTTGGGCTATATGGCAAAAAAGCATTTACGAAATCGCGATAACTCATGTTTTCGCTATCATCAATAGTATAGCTATCATCAGTCATTCCTAGGGTTACAAAAATATTCCACGCTCTGCTAAACCCAACACGACGTATGGTGCCACGGTATAAGGTTTTTACATCTTCTAAATTATAAACACTTTGATACTTTAAAGAATCACGATTGGCATAAACTTCAAAACGCCCAAAATTTTCAATGTTTAAAAATTCAGTGCGTCTAAATAACCGATTATAAGGAATGTATTTAAAAGTGCCTTCTTGTAAAAATTTTGCAGCTCCACCCTGTCCTGCAGTTACTACATTTCTGGGGTTCCAAGTAAATTTGTAATTCCACAAATTGTTGTCACTTTCCGGTGCAACCAAACCGCCGGTAAATGATTCGAATAGGATAATATCTCCGCCTTCCTCTCGGATCCGATCTAAAACCTGCATCGCACTCATGTGGTCTATCCCCGGGTCTACGCCAATTTCATTCATTAAAACCACACCCTTTTTTACAGCTTCATCATTTAAAGCCTGCATTTCAGAGTTGACATAAGATGCCGTAACCATATTTTTGCCATATAGAATACAGTCTTTTGCCACCTCAATATGAAAACGTGCTGGCAACATAGAGATTACAATATCGGCTTCCTTTATGGCTTTAGTGCGAGCGGTTTTATCAAAAACATCTAATATGATGGCTGTAGCGTTTGTGTGATTACCGATAATTTTTTTGGCATTATCTATATTTATGTCTGCAACAGTAATGTGCAATTTTTCAGAAATAGCTTTATCCAATAAATATTTCAAAAGATAAGAGGTAGATTTTCCTGAACCAATTACTAAAATTTTTCGCATATTGAAGTTTGTTGAGTAATTTTGTTTACTGTTAAACAAGTAAGGAATAAGATTTTTATTTTACGAATTTAATAAAAATAAAAGCAATTTACTGAGAATAATTTATAATAATATGAACAAAAGAATATTGATTACGGCTTCAGTTTTAGGGTTAATAAGTATTGTTTTAGGGGCCTTTGGGGCACATAGTTTAAAAGAGTTAATTTCAATAGAGTCTCAGCAAACTTTTGAAACTGGGGTTCGGTATCAAATGTATCATGCTATTTTACTGCTTTTCGTCGGAGGTTCTTCACTAGTAAAGGAAAAAACAAAACGTATTATTTGTTATTTAACTGTAATTGGTTTAGTATTTTTTTCTGGGTCTATTTATGGCTTAGCGACTAACAGTTTAACGAGTTTTGATTTTAAAACCATAGGATTTATAACGCCTATTGGCGGTTTGCTTTTAATTTTAGCTTGGGGATTTTTATTTATGAATTTCTTAAAAATGAAAGCAAAAAATGATGTTTTGTAAAAGATAATTCAAAATAATTATCCTAATTTTGCGCAATAAGTAATTTTATAGCAAATTATGGAAAACAATACACGAGTTACGAAAACGATTGCGTTAGAGCAATACGGCATAAAAAATGCAAAAATTCAATATCAATTATCTCCGGAACAATTGCATGACATTACTATAGAAAAGGGCCAAGGTGTTGAAGCATCATCTGGTGCTTTAGCTGTTAATACGGGTGAATTTACTGGACGCTCTCCTAAAGATCGATTTATTGTTAAGGATGGTATTACTAAAGATCTTATTTGGTGGGGTAATATTAATATTCCTTTTGAAGCCGATCAATTTGATTCATTATACAACAAGGTTGTTGATTACCTGTCAGAAAAAGAAGTTTTTGTTCGTGATTGTTATGCTTGCGCTGATGAAAAATACAAATTGAATATTCGGGTTATTAACGAATATCCTTGGAGTAACATGTTTGCTTACAATATGTTTTTACGTCCAACGGATGAGGAATTAAAAGATTTCGCTCCAGAATGGACCGTAATTAATGCGCCAGGTTTTATGGCTGATGCCGATGTAGATGGTACGCGTCAACATAATTTTGCTATTTTAAATTTTACTAAAAAAATAGCTTTAATTGGTGGTACCGGTTACACGGGAGAGATTAAAAAAGGCATTTTTTCTGCCTTAAATTTTATACTTCCAGTTTTTAAAAATACGATGCCAATGCATTGTAGCGCCAATATTGGAAAGGATGGTGATACAGCAATTTTCTTCGGACTTTCGGGAACGGGAAAAACAACGCTTTCAACAGACCCTAACAGAAGTTTAATTGGTGATGATGAACATGGTTGGACAAATGAAAACACCGTATTTAATTTTGAAGGTGGTTGTTATGCTAAAGTCATTAACTTGTCAAGAGATAACGAACCAGAAATATACGATGCCATTAAAAAAGGGGCTATTCTTGAAAATGTTATTTTAGATGAAAAAGGACAAGTTAAATATGAAGACACATCCATTACTCAAAATACAAGAGTAAGTTATCCCATCAATCATATTGAAAATATTCAAACCCCATCAATTGGTAAAAACCCTAAAAATATTTTCTTTTTAACGGCTGATGCTTTTGGGGTTTTACCTCCAATTTCAAAATTGACACCAAGTCAGGCAGCGTACCATTTCATTTCTGGTTATACAGCAAAAGTAGCTGGAACAGAGGCAGGGGTTGTAGAACCTGTGCCAAGTTTTTCAGCTTGTTTTGGCGCGCCTTTTATGCCTTTGCACCCATCTAAATATGCTGAAATGTTAAGTAAGAAAATGATTGATGCTGGTGTAAATGTTTGGTTAGTAAACACAGGTTGGACTGGTGGGCCTTACGGCGTGGGAACTCGAATGAAATTAAAATATACCCGTGCCATGATTAATGCCGTTTTAAATGGCGATTTAGGTTTATATACCTATGATACCTATCATATACATTCTGTTTTTGGGGTAGCGCAACCAAGGGAATGTCCGGGAGTGCCAACAAGTGTTTTGAGTCCGAGATCTACTTGGAATGATGATGAAGCTTACTATAAAACAGCTTTTAAATTAACCAATGCGTTTAGGGAAAACTTTAAAAAATTTGAAATGCATTGCAATGAAGAAATAAGACGTGGCGGACCGCAGCGGTATGCGTATTAAAACAAATTGTCATGCTGAACTTGTTTCAGTATCTGACAACCTTGTCATTCAGAACAAAGTGAAGAATCTTATGAATGGAATCACAAATTTTACAAAAACTTCAATTTTACGGTTTTCCCACAGCAGTTATTTTAACTTTTCGACAAAAGCATAAATTTTAACGTATAACCCATAAGGATTTTACTTTAAAATGAATAATTTTAGAGCATAGCAATTCTCCCTCTTAATTATTTATGCTTTATGTATTCACTTAAAAATTTACACAAACACCAAGCTGTTACGCTAGTTTTATTTTTTCTTGCTTTTTCATTTCTATGGAACTGTCAAAAAGAAGATGATAACCAAACCATTAATCCTGACCAAGACAAAAACAAATCCATCAGTCAAACGTCTTTAAATGATATTTTAAACCAAAATTCGCTTTCAAATGAAACATTTGGGTTGATGTCTAAAAATCAAAAGACTAGTTCAAAAAAGTCAACTAGTGAACCTACCTTTAAATTGACAAGCAGTAAAGGTTTAAAATATGAAGATAATGGGAATACTTACCACGTGTTTCTCATGAAAAGAACTGATAAAACGGATGGTTATTATTATAACCTTGTAGTGCATAATCATGATGGAAAACTAGATAAGTATATTTATAAATATCCCTTAGATAAAACAGAATACATCAGTGTATCTAAAATAACTGATGATAATTATGATATTCAAGGCAAATCAAGTTACAGTAAAAGTGTTCCTGTTACCGTTAAAAATGATTTAGGAGATGGATGTACTGAAACCTATTTTTATGATGTTACACCTTGTCCTTGTGTAGGGCATATAGAACCAGCAATTTGTTATTGTGATATACAACCAGTATGGGTATATAAAGGTGGGCCATATTATTATTGTCCTGCGCCTGCTACAAACAATCCTACTATAGAACAACCGGATAATGATGATGACCCAGATATTGGTAATGGTCTTAGCATAAGTGATATATTGGGTTGTGTTAGAAACAGTAACGGCATGACCGAATGCCCACCTGATGATGGTCCAGAGGCAATACCTTTTATACCATACACACCTTTACCTACTCTTGAACCTGATTTTGATTTAGATAACGGGAACTCCTTTTTACTGGCACAACTAGACTTAACAGACCTTCAAAGAGATTGGCTTGAAAAAATTGAAAACAGTTGGGCTAAAATTAAAATTGAAGATTATTTAAGCCAATATGTCCTTACAACTCAATTTAATGATGCTAAAATTTTTGCTGTAAGCGCTATTGAGGCTTTTATGAGTTATACAGAATCTAATTACCCTGGTTTAAGTAAAGGATTTCCATATCAATGGTGGAAGGACGTTAGTTTTATTATTAATTCTGGTAATTTTGACATTGATGATGAAGCCCCAAACGCAAAAGAAGCTGCTCTTTTTGCAATTTTCACTTCCCAAGCCATATCTCATATAGAAAATTCTACAGTTGCATTGGATAAAGCATATGAATTAGCTAATAATGGGACGTTTACTCCCAGTAGTATTGTAGATGGTAAGGCTGATGCATTCAGGCATGCTTTTTGGAATGCTCTAGGTACAGCTGAATTTGGATCTTTTGTTATGAAATTGTTTGCTGATGCTCATGAATGGGGAGAGGCTCCAAGCGATTCTGTTACCATGGACTTTTACAATAATAACCATGGACGAATTGTTGGAGGTGATTTTAATTTTTTGAGTAATGATTCTGTGATTTCAACAGCAATTTTACAAGCATTATATGATGGTAAATTAAAATGAAGATTATTAAAATTATAACAATAAAAAATACTAGGCTTAAAATATATTAATAGTTTGGGGCAATTAGTTTATACAAATCAATAATTTTATGAAAGATATAATTTTAAGCCTAGTATTTTTTATTGTTATAATTTTAATAATCTTCATTATTATAAAGTTAATTTTGGATAAATTAAATTATTTTAACAAAAGAAAAATATTCAAAAATATTCTTTCGGCTCTAGCGGCAATACTTATATACTTTTTACTTTCAGTTTTATTTTTCAATTCTTTAACTAAAATACCAAAAGAAAAATTTAATGAAATGGTTTGGAAGGAAAATATTACTGAAAGGTATAAGATGATAGATGATTTACTTGAATCTGAATATTTAATAGGTAAATCCAAAAATAAAATTAATTATGTTTTTGGAAAACCTGAAAGAATATTAGAAGAAGGTAAAGTTTTTGAATACAAGTTAGTTGGTCAATCTTGGGCAGATTTTAAGACAATAAAGTTAAAAATTCATTTTAAAAATGATAGTGTAACTAAATTTGAGTATTTTCCTCGCTAAATTGAGTTTTACGTTCGTGATACATCTGTTACTTGAAGTTACGATTAAGATAAGATGCTTATCCCATGCTAATACGAGCATCACACTCATGATATTTATATTACTTAATAACATAAGCAACATTCTTAGCGTTAGTAGGGGGCTCCAAATAACTCGTCTGGAGATTTTGTGACTTTAATTAATAACTATATACCATAATGCTTTTTAAATTAGATAACTCATTTGACATTAAAGAAATTGGAAGAAATCCTCAAACAACTGATGGTACTAAGTTAGGTAATCTTTTTGAAAACGGAGAAGGATATTATAAACCGCCAAAAAAAGATTCACAGTATGTTTTATCTAACTTAGTATTACATAAAAATCTAAGTTGACTGATTACTTGAATTGGGCTTCAGATGATATAAAAAAAACAATATCATCAAGATTTTACAATTTCTTGAAGACATATTTGAATATGCATCAAGTCTGGACTATTAAAGTGTCAAATGATGTATATAAGTTTGATAGAAAGAGTTTACAATACTTAGTTAA
>CAXBID010000138.1:0-9327 GCA_963975495.1 uncultured Flavobacteriaceae bacterium
TTGCTTTTACAAGTTATTGCTGTAAAACAAACAATTAGTGTGGCTACTAAAAATCGAAATCTTATAAAGTGCATAACAATGTTTTTATTTGATTTATTTATAAAAATATTCAGAATGTGGCATTATCGCATCCTGCTGTTACAGGTTTGATTTTTTACATGTATCAACAGGATGCTATTTTTAAATTAAATGTTGTTTTTTGTTAATCAAATTACATTTATACTTTAAATATACATGACGTTATTCAAACCTTTCTATTTATACTTTTTCATTCTTATCATCTTTTATGCAGCTAATGGACAAGCACAAACACAAAAACCGAACATTGTTTTAATCATTGCAGACGATTTAGGGTATAGTGATATTAGCTGTTTTGGAGGAGAAATACCCACTAACAACATTGATAATCTAGCAGAAAATGGAGCGCGTTTTAATAAGCTATATGTGTCTCCAATGTGTGTAACCAGTAGGGTTTCGATACTTTCTGGAATGGAGTATATAGCAGCGGGCAGAGGTGGTTTTCCTAAGGGCGTTAGTATTGCTAAACTATTGAGAGATCAAGGCTATGCAACCAGTATTGTGGGCAAAAACCATGGCATGAATGGGTTAAAAATAGGCAACCCAAATACGGATTTTGGTTTCGACCATTTCTACGGATTTACAGGCGGACAAATAAATAGTTTTACCGGTCAAGGCAATGCAAAATGGCAAAACGACGGTAAGATATTTCCAAACAAACAACTTCCAAAAGATTTTTATGCTACCAATAGCTTTACAGATTATGCCTTGAAATATATGAAAGAGGCTATTAATGATCACAAACCCTTTTTTAGTTTAGTAGCTTATAATGCGCCCCACAGCCCATTGGATGCTCCAGAAAAACATGTCAGGAAATTTTATGACCCTGAAAACGGTGTAAATGTTTACAAAGCAGGCTGGGATTCATTGAGATTAGCCCGATTACAACGTATGAAAACGATGGGCATTATTGATAAAGATGTGGCACTCTCGGAACACGGTGTAGAAATTCCTAATTGGAATTTGTTGCCAGAAACATCAACTAATTATTGGGAGTTGCAAAAAGATTTTGAAGCCTTATCAAGAAGTGCCTATGCAGGTATGGTAGATAATTTGGATGAAAATGTTGGCAGAATCGTGTCGTTTATTGAAGACCCAAATCAAGATGGAAATAAAGCAGATAGCCAATTAGATAATACCATAATTATTTTTATTTCTGATAATGGAGGATGCTATGCAGGCCTTTACACCAATAGAAACGCATTGCCTTGGAGTCAACAAAATAGAGGCCCTGGGTTTACTACCAATTATGGTTGGGCAAGCTTAAGCAATACGCCTTTTGGTTATTATAAACACGCCAGTCATGAAGGTGCCATTCGTTCGCCCATGGTTATGCACTGGCCAAAAGGATTACAATTAAAAAAGAATAGTATTAATTCCGAGATGCTAAGGTTATGGGATTTTTATCCTACATTTTTAGAATTAGCAGGAGGCACTTATCCAAAGGGTAAAAAGGCATTGATGGGGAAAAGTTTTTTACCACTATTAAAAAATGAAAAATTTGAACCTGAAGAATTTTTTGTATCCACATTCTACAGATCAAAAGGTATTATAAAAGGCGATTGGAAATTGGTTAGTTATTTTGATGGTCCTTTTGAATTGTATAATCTAAAGAAAGACCCAACAGAACGCAATGATGTTTCGGAAGAGGATCCTAAGGAACATAAAGCACTATTAAATGCGTGGAACGATTATGTACATGAACACGGGTTTAGGGATGATGATAAATGGAACATGCGAACTGGGGATACCAAACGAGGCTGGGGCTACGACAGAATAAGTAAAGGCTTGGTAAAAACAGCCCCAGATTATATGAGCGACCATGTTGCACTTAATCAAAAACTTACCCTTACCTTTAAAAGCAAGATTAACTTTGCCAATACTAAAGGAAAATCAATCCGTTTGCAAAAATATGGTGATTCTAAAATTATTTGGTCTAAAGATTTAGACGAGAACAGTAAATTTCAAGGAAAAAAAGAAATTGTATTCCATGATTTCCCAACCTTAGAACCCAATGCACATTATTATATTACTTGGGATATGGGTTGGGTAAAATATCGCGAAAATGGCAAATGGAAACCATTAAATCCCGTTAGGGAAAGTGCTTATGCCTATAGATTTAAAACGGTACGATAAAGCACTTGTTTTTTCTTCTTGATTTCTGAAAAATCAACAGGTTGCCACAGGATGCAACCCATAATATCCTAAGCTATTTTTACGCCTGGCACAGGCTCTAGAGATCTATAATTGTTAGTTAACGACTTAAATTTCATGTTTCAACTTTTACATGTTCTTAAATAAAAACTATTAACCCTCACAATTAAGTGAAAAAATGAGAAAAACATACTCAATTTTATTAGTATTACTTATGGCGCAAACCTATATTTTTGGTCAGCTTCCTCCTGTTTTTAATGCAAGTGATGAAGCTAGGGCAAGTCATTCAAAAATGGTAAAAACCTATTTGACACCCCAAAAAATCATTTGGCAATCGGATGATACGGATACTCACATTCAGAATGAAGAAACCTTATTAATAAAAGGAAATGGACAGGTGGCCGTAAATGACCAAAATCAATTCCGGTTAATAAGTACCAAAGCCCATAAACCCGGAATTATACTTGATTATGGCAAAGAAATTCATGGTGGTGTAAAAATTTCCATGGGGATTAGACCGAGTAAAAAACCACTTAGAATGCGTGTGCGTTTTGGGGAATCTGTTTCGGAAGCTATGTCGGATGTCGGTGGCGAATATAACGCAACAAATGAACACTCATTGCGGGATTTTATTATTGAAGTACCTTGGCTAGGTTCGGTTGAAATTGGAGAAACAGGGTTTCGTTTCATCAGGATTGATTTAGTCGATGCCAACGAAAATGCACCCATTAAAGAAGTTGCAGCCGCATTTGTTTACCGAGATATTCCTTATGTAGGATCTTTTGAAAGTAGTGATAAACGCTTAAATGACATTTGGATGACGGGTGCATATACCGTTCATTTAAACATGCAAAACTATTTATTGGACGGTATTAAAAGAGACCGTTTGGTTTGGGTTGGTGATATGCACCCTGAAGTGATGACCATCAATACGGTTTTTGGAAAAAACAACATTGTTCCTAAAAGTTTGGACTTGGCAAGAGACCAGCATCCGTTGCCACAATGGATGAATACCATTAGTTCTTATTCCATGTGGTGGTTATTAATCCATAAAAACTGGTTTGATTATCATGGCGATTTAGCCTATTTAAAAGAACAGGAAAACTATATGATTGCGTTGCTTGACCAATTAAGTACGTTTATTGACAAAGACAACAAAGAAATTTTAAATGGCGGGCGGTTTTTGGACTGGCCAACAAGTACAGATCCAAAAGCTGTTCATGCCGGTTTACAAGCGATGATGATTATGACTTTTGAAGCAGGCTCTGAAATTATGGACGAGTTTAACAGACCGGATTTAAAGAAAAAATACAAGAACATCTGTAAAAAACTGAAAAAGCACAAACCCGAAGGAAACACCACAAAACAAGCAGCTTCCTTAATGGTGTTAGCGGATATCACAAATGCGAAAGAAATCAACAAAGACATCCTTAAAAAAGACGGCGTTCAAAATATGTCCACATTCTACGGTTATTATATTTTAGAAGCTATGGCAAAAGCGGATGATTATCAAGGCGCTTTAAATGTTATCAATGAATATTGGGGTGGCATGCTAGATCTTGGTGCAACTACCTTTTGGGAAGATTTTAATATCGAGGAAGGAAAAGTAAGTGGTAGAATTGATGAAGTTCCAGCAGAAAACAAAAGTGATATCCACAAGGATTTCGGTGCCTTTTGCTACATTGGTTTAAGACATAGTTTATGTCATGGTTGGGCAAGTGGCCCAACGTCATGGTTAACGCAGTATGTACTCGGGGTTAATGTTTTAGACGGTGGAAATACTCTAAAAATCGAACCACATCTTGGCGATTTAGAATTTGTAAACGGCACGTTTCCAACAAAATTTGGTGCTATCAAAATCAGTCATACCAAAAATTCAAAAGGCAAAATAACCACCACAATTGATGCCCCTAAGGGATTAAAAGTAATCCAATAAGATATTAAGGTCCACAATGAGTATTTGGGAAAAAGACCAATTAATCGAAACAATTCAAATACTGAATTACAGTTTCATACAAAATTTTAAATAAATGAAAACAACATTAAAAGTACTTGCGCTTGCATCATTGTTATTAGGAATATTTACAGTTGTTTCATTTACAGAAAAAGAAACAAAAAAAACAGAACAACCTAACGTCATCTTCTTTTTAGTGGATGATATGGGATGGATGGATACCAGCGTAAACGGTAGTAAATACTATGAAACGCCAAACATGGAGCGATTGGCTAAAATGGGCATGACATTTTCACGGGCCTACACTGCAAACCCTTTATGTTCGCCAACCAGATCAAGCATATTAACTGGTCAAGATCCTGCACGTATTCGTTTAACAACACCTAGAGGGCATTTACCTCCAAACCCAAATGAGGATTTGAAAAGTAAAAAAGGAGCACCATGGCAAAAAGTGGCAACTCCGGGGTCAAGAACATTTCTTTCTACAGATCAATTTACTATTGCAGAGGCTTTAAAAGAAAATGGCTATGCAACCGCCCATATTGGCAAATGGCACTTGGGACAAAAAGGATATTGGCCAGAAAACCATGGATTCGATATCAATATTGGTGGGCAACATCACCCGGGGCCGCCAAGTTATTTTTCACCTTATAAAATTCCTAATTTACCAAACGGCGAAAAACACGAATATATTACAGATAGAGTTACTAAAGAAGCTGTTAACTTTTTAAATAACCAAACCAAAGGCAAGCCATTTTTCTTGAATGTATGGCAATATGGCGTGCATGCGCCTTATCAAGCACCAAAAGAATTGATTGCTAAATATGCTGCTAAAAAAGACCCAAGAGGCAAGCAGAAGAGTCCCATTATGGGTGGTATGATGGAGAAAGTAGATGAAAGTTTAGGTAAAATAATTGATAAATTGGAAGCTTTAGATATGATGGACAATACCATTATCATTTTCTTTTCTGATAACGGAGGTAATATGTACGATGTTGTAAATGGAGAATTTCCAACCAATAATTATCCATTGAGTTTTGGAAAGGGAAACATTTATGAAGGCGGTATTCGAGTGCCTTGTATCGTGTCTTGGAAAGGGCATATTGAAGCCAACTCCAAGTCTGATGAAATCATTCAAAGCACCGATTTTTATCCCACTTTATTGAACATGACACATACTAAAAGAAATCCTAAACAACAATTGGACGGTGTTTGCTTAACTAAGGTATTAACCAAGCAAAAACCGTTAAAAAGGAAAGCCATATTTTCTCATTTTCCACACTATATACCTGCAACCAGTAACTATCCATCAACAGCAGTTTGGTATGAAGATTATAAATTGATTCGAGTGTATGGCGAAGGGCCGAATATGTCAGATGACTATAAATTATTCAACTTAAAAACAGATATTTCTGAAACCAATAATATTGCAGATAACAAGCCGAAATTAGTCAGCAAAATGAAAAAAATGCTGGATGATTATATAGCTGATGTTAATCCGTTGCTTCCAATAAAAAACCCCAATTATAAAAAAGGAGCTAAAACCCGATTTGGAAAACCAAACAAATTCCCTATTGAAAACTACCCAAGCTATTAAATAGATTAATAATTAGCGACTTAAAACATATGTTTCAATTTTTGTCATGTACTTAGATAAAACAGTTTTAAAAGGTATGGTAAAAATGGCTAGAAATGACAGATAGTATTGTTTTGTTATCACACCAAGAAAATAATAGAAGTATTAGAGTTAGTGATATAGAAGTATTAGAGTTAGTGATAATGTAAACTTATCCAACAAATAGTATATTATTTGTTGAAAGTGTTATTAATTCAATGTATTGTTTTTCTGAATCTGGTTTTAATGCTTTAGTTTTTTATGACTGGTAGCAACAGGATGCAAAAACTTGTTTTAAATAATAATATTGATAATCTTAACAGGGCCTGTTATCATTTAGCCTTAAAACACAAAATAAATTCAAACCTTTGAAAAAGACGGGAAACACCTAGTTTAGAGATTGGCTCTGGTACCTATTTTTTTTGAATCTGAATTTTAGAATAAATAAAAACCTACTTTATGGACTTAAGATGCACTAATTTTTTAAATATTACTAATCCATTTAGCAATGCCTAGTAATACAAAACTACAAGTTTTGACGCTTCATGAATTAAGATTGGAATATCAAGTAAATCCAGAAGGCATAGATGTTTTAAAGCCAAGGTTTAGTTGGATTTTGAAAGGAGAAGGAAGATTAAGATTTCAATCTGCTTATCAAATACTAGTCGCTTCTTCAAGAGAATTGCTTTTACAAAATAAAGGTAATATTTGGGATAGTACAAAAGTAACTTCCAATACTACGAATCAAATCGAATACAAAGGCGAATCTCTAACGTCACATACAACCTATTTTTGGAAGGTCAAAGTTTGGGATGAATTAGGGGAAGCCTCTAAGTATAGTTCCGATTCACATTGGTCCATGGGATTATTAAAATTTTCAAACTGGAAAGGGCTTTTTATAAGTCATGATGTGGGTTATGATAAAACTGATAAATACGATAGTCTGTATTTACCTCCAGCAAGATATTTACGAAAATCATTTACATTAGAAAAAAAAGTAAAAAAGGCAACCGCCTATGCAACAGCCTTAGGGTTGTATGAACTTCGCTTAAATGGTGATAAAGTGGGAAATGATTATTTTTTACCAGGATGGACAGACTATAACAAACGTGTGTACTACCAAACTTTTGATATCACAGATAGAGTAGCACAAGGTGAAAACGTTGTTGGAGCAACCATTGCTGACGGATGGTATGCAGGGTATATTGGCTATGCTTTACATCTTAAATTAGATAAAGTTCGCGAATTTTATGGCGTAAACCCGTCTTTCATGGGGCAAATACATATTGAATATGACGATGGAAGTTCAGAAATCATAGCATCAGATACCACTTGGAAAGCCAATGAAGGGCCTACACGTGAAGCCGATATTTTAATGGGAGAAACCTATGATGCCAGATTGGAACATACAGGTTGGGATACTCCGGGATATGACGACAGCAACTGGAACACACCAAAAGTATATACTTACCCCAATGGGAAACTACAGGTAAACCCTGGAAGCGCCGTTAAAAACACAGAGCTTTTAAAGCCTATTAATATAACAGAACCCAAGCCAAATACCTATGTTTTTGATTTAGGTAAAAATATTGCAGGTTTTGCTGAACTTAAAGTAAAAGGGGCAAAAGGCACCAAAATACAGCTGCGTTTTGGTGAAATATTAAAAAGTGATGGCAACATACAAACGGACAACTTGCGTATGGCAAGAGCAACAGATACTTATATTCTTAAAGGTAATGAAGAAGAACTATGGCAACCAAAGTTTACCTATCATGGGTTTCAATTCATAGAAGTTACTGGGTTTCCTGGCAAACCTACATTGAATGCCATTACTGGAATTGTTTTAAGTTCTATTGAAACGAATGCCAGTACCTTCAGCACTTCCAATGCCATGAACAATACGCTTTATGAAAACATAAAAACAACCCAAAGTGCTAACTTTTTTGATATTCCTACAGATTGTCCCCAAAGGGACGAGCGATTAGGTTGGACAGGAGATGCACAAATCTACATGCGTTCTGCTACATATAATGCGGATGTGGCTTCCTTTATGACCAAATATTTATTCGATTTGGATGATTCACAACGTTGGTATGGCGCTTATCCTAATTTTGTACCCTTTCCATTTTCGCGTCCAAATCAATACTCCCCAGCTTGGGCGGATGCTGGCGTTATTATTCCCTATAATATGTACAAAGTTTATAACGATACCCGAATTTTAGAGTATATGTATGCTGGCATGGAAAAGTTTATGGCATTTCAAGAAGATGCTAGCACCAATTTTTTAAGACCAGGTGCTGGAAATAATTGGGGCGATTGGCTATCGGTAAACCAGAATACCAGCGATGATTTTGTAGGTGCTGCTTATTATGGTTATGATGCTAAACTAATGATTAGCATAGCAGAAGCTTTAGGTAAAACAGACGATGTCAAAAAATATCGTGAATTGTTTCAAAATATTAAAAAAGCATTTGCCAAAGCCTATATTTTAGAAGATGGATTTATAACTGAAGACACCCAAACCTCTTATGCCTTAGCATTATTTTTCGATTTATACCCAGAACATCTTGCAAAACAAGGTGCGATGTATTTAGAAGAAAGAATTGTGGCAAACGACTTTAAGTTTTCGTCAGGTTTTTTAGGCACTAAACACGTGATGTTGGCTTTAGCAAAATATGGCTTTCATGATCTGGCTTACAAATTATTTAAGCAAACTGAGTACCCAAGTTGGGGATATTCTGTAGTAAACGGAAGCACATCTATTTGGGAACGGTGGAACAGTTTTACCAAAAATGACACAAAAAACTCTGATCTTAATGCAAAAATGAACTCTTTTAGCCATTATGCACTTGGAGCTGTTACCGAATGGATGTTTAGACATGCAGTAGGTATTGCCTCGGAAGATGCAGGCTATAGAAACATCATTATAAGGCCTGCTTTTAGTAAAGAAATGGACTTTATAAAGGGTAGCCATGAAAGTATTAACGGCACTATAGCATCAGCTTGGAACTGGGATAATGACACATTACTTTTAAATATAGAAATACCCGTTAATACTAAGGCGAAAGTTTACATCCCTACAACAGATATTTCTAAAATCAAAGAAAATAATAAACCTATTTTAAAAATAGATTCAATCAAAGTTTTAGAATCTAATGAAACAGAAACCGTATTAGAAATTGGGTCAGGACATTATAGCTTCAGCACTATATTCAAAAAAAAACTTATAAAAAGTATAGAAAATTTAAAGAATATATTAAACTAATAAAATGCAAGTGCGTTTCTAGTTGGAAAGCAGTTCAAATAACAGGTAGCTACAGGATGCTTTTGCACTTCATATAATATAATTTCACACGTTTACAATACTTTTCTAAAACGAATCAGTTCAAAGTATTAGTTAATTAAATGAACATTTCATGAAACATGTAGTAGTCTAAAAGCACTAAAAAAAGCATTATGAGCGATTTAAAAAAAGACACCCCAACACCAATGAAAAATATTATAGGGTATTCGTATGGTGATGGTG
>CAXBID010000139.1:0-9198 GCA_963975495.1 uncultured Flavobacteriaceae bacterium
TTGAAAATCAGAAAATTCATTAAAAAATCAGACCGCAATATTAGAGTTTTTTATTTATAGCGCTAAAGGAATTTATATCTTCTAAATTCAATCGTAATGGTGATCCGTCCCCATATTTATTTTTAAGCTTATTATTTTCATAATAAAAAGTGGAATGAAGTTTTTGGGAAAGATTATAAAACTCTGCTCTATCATTGCTATTGCCTTTTTTACTGGCAATTTGTTTGGATGATTGATTGTCCTCGGTCAATTCATAAATACCATTTTCTTGTGCTGTAACTATATTTACAGATGATAATGAAAAACAACAGATTAGTATTAATGTAAAAATTGCAGAAGTAGAATTATTTCTCATGATTTATAAGATTATTTATAGCTTTATATTGTAATAGGCACTTGTGATTTTTAATAATCACCAAATGATATTAAACGTTTTTTAATGTTAAGGTTTTTGAGGGAAAAAACAGTGAGGGAAAAATATTGAGCCTAACAACTCTTAATATTTGTGAAAATAGATTTCGGGTCATAACTTTTAATTTTAAACTAAGTAGGTGCAACAAAAAAACGCATATGTAACTAGTTGTTCAAAAAAAAATGGTAAATCACTTATAAAATCGATTAAAAGCTTAGTAAATCTCTTAATCGGCTTAATTATTCATTTATCGGTTTTTTGTATTATTAATTCGCTAATAACTTGTAAACTAGCTAATCACTCGTTATTTTTATCAATTAATAATTATAAATATTATATTTTAGTTTAAATAAACAGTATTTAATAGATTATTATGAAACAACTAATTTTGGTAAGACATGCAAAATCGTCTTGGAAACATGATGTAATAGATCATGAAAGGCCATTAAAAAACAGAGGCTTTAATGATGCTGAAATAGTATCTAATTATTTAAAAAACAGTGCTTTAAATGTGGATCTTGTTTTATCTAGTGATGCCATGCGTGCTAAAACTACAGCTGGCATATTCATTTCCAACCTTGAAATTAATGAGGAAATTTTTAATTTGAATCATGATTTATATGATTTTTCCGGAGAAAACTTAGTTAAAACCATAAAACAATGCGATGATAAAATAACCAACCTCATGGTTTTTGGTCATAACCACGCCATTACTGCCTTTGTAAATACTTTTGGTAACACATACATTAATAATGTACCAACAAGTGGTGTGGTTGTTATAGAATTTAAAATTAACAGCTGGAAAAACTTAAACAAAGGTAAAACCACAAAAATAGTATTTCCTCGAGATCTTAAGTGATAGTTTTAAAATATTTTTTTAAACACATATGCGTTTTGTTTATCTTTTTATGATAAATAGAATATATTTGTTTGGTATATTTTAAAGAAAAATAATGACCAAAACTGAGGCTACAGAAAATAAATACATAAACAGGGAAATAAGTTGGTTACAGTTTAATGCAAGGGTACTACAAGAAGCTTCAGATGAAACAGTGCCATTAATTGAGCGTCTTCGTTTTTTGGGAATTTTCTCGAATAACTTAGATGAATTTTTTAAAGTTAGATACGCTACCGTAAAACGAATTGTTGAAGCAGGAAAAGCAGGTAAAAGTGAGCTTGGAGGCATAAAAGCCAAGGAGTTACTTGAAATTATTACCCAAATTGTAATTAAGCAACAAAGTGAAAGTTTGGATGTTTTAGATAATATTAAGTCTAAATTAGAAGATGAAAATATTTATATCATAGATGAAACCCAAATAGAACCTAAACAGCACGATTTTATTAAACGCTACTTTTTACGAAAAGTAAGTCCAGCTTTAGTTACTATCATTTTAAATGATTTAGTTGTTCTTCCCAATTTAAAAGATAGTGCCGCATACTTAGCAGTTAGATTGGTTATGGCTGATGATGAAATACAATATGCCTTAATTGAAATACCCAAAAACATTAACAGATTTATAGAATTGCCTAAACAAGGTGATAAAAACTATATCATTATAATAGACGATTTGTTGCGGTATTGTTTAGGTGATATCTTCAATATTTTTGATTACAAAAGTGTATCAGCGCACATGATTAAAATTACCCGAGACGCTGAGTTGGATTTTGAAAGTGATTTAAGTAAGAGTTTTATTGATAAAATATCCGATAGTGTAAAGGACAGACAAATAGGTGAACCCGTCCGTTTTGTTTATGATAAAACTATCCATAAAGAAACGCTTCAATATTTGATGTCTAAAATGGGAATTGATAGTACAGATAGTATTATTCCTGGTGGGCGTTATCATAATAGACGGGATTATATGGGCTTTCCTAGCCTAGGAAGAACCGATTTAATGTATAAAAAAATTGAACCACTCCCAGTTAAAGACCTAAGTTTAGAAACCAGTATATTTGAGGATATCAGTAAGAAAGATTATTTACTTTATGCCCCATATCAAACATTTTCCTATGTCGTTAAGTTTTTGCGCGAAGCAGCTTTGGACCCTAAAGTGAAGACTATAAAAATCACCATTTATAGGTTAGCTGAAATTTCACATATAGCAAGTTCCCTTATAAACGCTGCAATTAATGGTAAGGCTGTAACGGTATCTATTGAACTTCGTGCCCGTTTTGATGAACAGGCAAACATTGATTATGCGGAACAAATGGAAGATGAAGGTGTAAATTTAATTTTTGGGGTTCAAGGCTTAAAAGTACACAGTAAAATGTGTGTTATAGAGCGGGAAGAAGGTAAAAAACTCAAACGATATGGCTTTATAAGTACGGGCAACTTTAACGAATCAACTGCTAGGATATATACAGATCATACACTATTTACTGCAAATCAAAAAATATTAAAGGATGTAAATAAGATTTTTAATTTCTTTCAAATTAATTATAAAATTTATCGCTATAAACATCTCATTACATCGCCACACTACACGCAAACGGCGGTTTTTAAATTAATAGATAAAGAAATTGAAAGTGTTAAAGCTGGAAAAAAAGGGTTTATTCGATTAAAAATGAATAGTATTTCTAGTTATAATATGATTGATAAATTATATGAAGCCAGTAGAGCGGGCGTTAAAATACAAATGATTGTAAGAGGTATTTGTTGTTTAATACCTGGTGTAAGGGGAATGAGTGAAAATATAGAAGTCATCAGTATTGTTGATAAATTTTTAGAGCATTCACGAATTTATATATTTGGTAATAACGGAGACCAAAAAGTTTATATTTCTTCAGCTGATTGGATGTCAAGAAATATTGAAAATAGAGTAGAAGTAAGTTGTCCCATTTACGATGAAGCTATTAAGCAAGAAATAATTGATAGCTTTAATTTGTCATGGAATGATAACGTTAAAGCAAGACTTTTAAATACGGCGATAGAAAATGAATACAGAGTAAATAATAAAGAAAGAGTGAGGTCGCAATTTGCTATTTATGATTATTATTTAAAAAAGTTAGAAAATTAATATGCTTTCAATAAAAAAATATGCAGCCATAGATATAGGTTCAAATGCTGTACGATTACTTATTTCTAATATTATTGAACAAAAAGGAAAACCAGTTTTATTCAAAAAAAACTCATTAGTCCGAGTTCCTATTCGTTTGGGTGCCGATGTTTTCATAAAAAACAGAATTTCAAAAGAAAACACACAACGCATGCTAGATACTATGCTGGCATTTAAACTTTTAATGAGATCCCATAAAGTAGTTAAGTATAAAGCTTGTGCAACATCAGCGATGCGGGAATCAGAAAATGGTAAAAAAATAGTAGATTTAATTTTAGAGCAATCAGGTATTAGTATCGATATTATTGGAGGGGAAGAAGAAGCGGCTATTATTGCTGCTACAGACTTAAACAAATTTATAGACCCCAACAAAACCTATTTGTATGTAGATGTTGGTGGCGGAAGTACCGAGTTTACTGTTATCCATGAAGGTAAGCAAGTTATATCCCGATCGTTTAAAATTGGCACCGTTCGCTTATTAAACGATATGGTGAGAAAAGAAGCGTGGCAAGAATTAGAAATATGGATTAGGGAACATGTAAAAGTTTATGATAAAATTGATGTTTTAGGTTCTGGTGGAAATATTAATAAAATATTTAAAATATCTGGTAAAGCTCTGGGCAAACCGCTTACTTATTTTTATCTAACTTCATATTATCAAACACTTCAAAGCTATTCCTATGAAGAGCGAATTACTGAACTTGATTTAAACCAAGATAGAGCTGATGTTATTATTCCAGCCATGAGAATTTACCTTTCTTCAATGAAATGGAGTGGTGCAAAAAATATATATGTTCCAAAAATTGGTCTTGCAGATGGGATAATAAAAAGTATATATCATAATACAGTTTCTAGCAATACACAGTAAAATTTTGCACTTTGCCTTTTAAAATATTACTATTTAGATAATTAATTTATATTCGTCGGCGTATAATTGATATAAAATTATACCCCAAAACTATTATATTATGAAAAAAGCATTATTATTTATTATCCTGCTTAATTTTTCTTTTTATGGATTCTCTCAAGATGAAGAATCAAAAGAAGAACAATCTAAGGAAGAAGTTAAGGCAGAGTCAGAAGGTTCTAGTTTCCAAGGTGTAAAGTATGGGGTTAGAGGCGGTATGACCATTTCTAATTTAGATTTTGATGAAGCTCCAATAATGACTAATAAACACAGAAATAGTTTTTATATAGGGTTTTTCGCTGAAATTGGATTATCAAAAACGATTTCATTAATGCCCGAAGTTCAGTTTTCTCCTGAAGGCGCTAATGATGAAACCTTACATTTAGATTATATACAAGCGCCAATTTTTGTTAAGTTTAGATTAAGCGAAAAAATAAAATTTGGCTTAGGCCCACAAGTTGGAATAAAAGTTCATAAAGAAGGTGATGGTGCTAAAAACTTTGGGTATTCAGGTGTTGCTGGTGTAGAGTATAAAATATCATACATGCTTTTTGCAGATGTTAGATATACTTATGGTTTGGTAAATGTTTTTGATGATAACCTTAATGTTTCAGCAAAAAACAGGAATATTCAAATTGGCGTTGGTTATAAGTTTTAACCATGTATAGCCTCGTTAGTTCCTAAATTAGCTATAATTTTACTCTCATATTCAAGAAGTTGCTGCCATTTGGTATCAACTTCTTTTTTATTACCATATTTTCTGGCAAAGCCTAAAAACATGGTATAATGGTTAGCTTCACTTACCATTAGGTTTCTATAAAAAGTGGCTAGTTCTTGGTCCTCTAATGCTTCAGATAATAGTCTGAATCGTTCACAGCTTCTGGCTTCAATTAAAGCAGCGTATAAAAGCCGATGCACCAATTGTGTTGTTCTACTGCCACCTTTCGGAAAGAATTTTATAAGTTGTATTACATAATCATCTTTTCGGTCTCTGCCCAATGTCCAACCACGTTCAATAATTTTATCGTGTACCATTTTAAAATGGCTCATCTCTTCTTTTACTAAAGCTGTCATTTCCTGAACGAGTTCCGTATATTCAGGAAAACTCACAATTAAGGAAATAGCCGTACTTGTTGCTTTTTGCTCGCAAAATGCATGATCTGTTAGTATTTCTTCAATATTTTTTTCAACAATATTTACCCAACGCGGATCTGTTGGAAGCTTTAGTCCTAACATAATTATTTTATTTTTTTAGTCATTTCGACGATAGGAGAAATCACATTATTTGTGTGTTTAAATTTTCCCATTTCGGGTTGAAACTTGAAATAAGGTTATTTTTCTTCTCTCTTCTCCATTTTTTAATAATTTTTTCTCGCAAAATGGCTTCTTTTGGATATTCAAAACCTTCATAATACACCAGATAGATACAATTATATTTGCCGGCAAAAGACTTTTTAGAATTTATACTATCAAAAAAGTGTTGGGATATGCGTTTTTGAATATTATTTGTTACTCCAATATAAAGCGTAGTTCTATACTGATTGGTCATTATGTAAATAAAATAATTATAAAACACAGGTTTTAAATGATGCGATTTCTCCTGTTGTCGAAATGACACAAATTTATTTATATATCCAAATCGAAAGTTTTTCTTAAAATATCTAAATTTGGGTTTTTCTCTTTGAGTTTTTCAAATTTCTCCTGTGTTGTGTAGGCATATTTCCGTTCCATTTCCTCGTTAACTACAATATCTAAATTAATATCGTAGTTGTTCAGTGTCTTTCTAATAAATGCCAAAAGATCATATTGCTGTCGTTCAACTTCAACTTTATTGGTCGCATTAGGAAATTCCAAACGAATGCTCGTACCCATTAATTTAGGCGTATCAATTGCTAAAATTGAAGCTAAGTTAAATTCCCCGTTATCCTGAAGTATTTTAGTGTAGGTAATCCAAGCTTCAATAAGTTCTTTCTCTGTAAATTTTTCTTTAGGCAAATCCTGTTCATCAACAACAACATCCATTTGTTTTATTTGATGCTCTTTTTTTGCACGAATACTGCTTAAGGAAAGTCCTGAAGTTCTTTTATTTTCCTGTTTTAATACAATTTTCGGAGGTTCTTTTACTTGGAGTGATTCTATGTGTTTGGAAGTTGAAACATCAGCATATTCCTCTTTTTTCTCATCTGGTTGTTTATCAACCTTTATTTCCTTTTCAGTTTTTAGCTTAGGAATTGCAACAGGAATAGGAGTGATGCCCTTGTTTTTAAAATAAGAAGCAGGAATTATGTAATGTTTGCTATTTTTTTTTTCTCCATCAAAAGTGATAGAGGCAAGCTGCATTAAACATAACTCAACAAGTAAGCGTTGGTTCTTACTGGTTTTATATTTGAGGTCGCAATCGTTGGCAAGTTCAATGCCCTTTAGTAGAAAGGCTTGCGAAGCTTTTCTGGACTGCTCTAAGTACTTTTTCTTGGTTTGCTCTCCAACCTCAAGTAACTCAATAGTTTCAGGTGTTTTACTAACCAGTAAGTCTCTAAAATGAGACGCTAAACCCGCAATATAATGATGCCCATCAAAACCTTTTGAAAGGGTATTATTAAACTGAAGTAGTAACTCTGGTATTTTATTTTCTAAAATTAAATCTGTGCTTGTAAAGTACGTTTCGTAATCAAGTACGTTTAAATTTTCTGTAACGGCTTGTCGCGTTAAGTTTTTGCCTGAAAAACTAACTACACGATCAAAAATAGAAAGTGCGTCACGCATAGCACCATCCGCTTTTTGCGCAATTATATGCAGCGCATCGTCATCAGCAGTTATACCTTGCTCTTCAGCAATATATTTTAAATAGCCTTTAGCATCTTTAACGGTAATACGTTTAAAATCGAAAATTTGACAACGCGATAAAATGGTTGGTATAATTTTATGCTTTTCGGTAGTCGCTAAAATAAATATGCAATGTTTTGGCGGTTCTTCCAAAGTCTTTAAAAAGGCATTAAACGCCGCTTGAGAGAGCATGTGCACCTCATCAATAATATAGACTTTATATTTCCCGACTTGTGGTGGAATACGAACTTGGTCCGTCAGACTTCTAATATCATCAACCGAGTTGTTGGAGGCTGCATCCAACTCAAAAATATTAAAAGCAAAATCTTCATCGCCTGTTTCTTTTCCATCGCTATTAATCATTTTAGCTAAAATACGTGCACAGGTAGTTTTACCAACGCCACGAGGTCCTGTAAATAGTAAAGCTTGTGCTAAATGATTGTTTTCAATGGCATTTAATAGGGTATTGGTAATAGCCTGCTGTCCCACAACATCCTTAAATGTTTGCGGGCGGTATTTACGGGCTGATACTATAAAATGCTCCAATTTTTGCTGGATTTACTTGTATTGAACTTGTTTCAATATCTAGCATCTTATTGATGCTTATTTAATAAGTAACAAAGTTAAAAATTCAATTTAGAATTCAGAATTCTGAACTTAGAAATTAATAGGAGTTATTAACAAATTCAAACTTTATATTAATATATAATTTGTTAAATAATCTTCTAACTTCGTGAAGTCCTTGATATAAACTCTGCTACCGCTAAGCTCCGCTTAGTGGCGGTGATTCTTTTTGTTTATCTTATAATAAATCAATTTACTTCTTTAACGCCACTAAGCGGTAGCTAGTATGGTAGCCTTACCAAAAACAAAACAACTTTCCTGTTAGGAAACCCAATCTAGCAAACACAAGCGTTAAGGATTGCAGAGAAAAGCCCACAGCGGTCCCGATAGCTCGGGATTCAGAAGCAGGCGAGAACAAGCAATTACTTATATCCATTATTAGCTACTGACTTTTTTATAGTTTAAATTCCGTTATTCTTTCATTCGTATCAAAAATATTCGGATAGTGTTCTTTTATATTTTTAATCATAAAATCAAGAGGCACATCATCAAAATATCCGTAATCGTCTATGTATTCCATAAACCGAGTTCCTTCGCTATTATATTGTTGTAAAAATGAATTGTTTTCTCCGTCAAAATCTAATGGTTCAACATTCAATTTCTCACATAATGATTTGTTAAATGCTGGCGACATTTTCAACCATTTATTATCGAGATAGACATTAACCATTCCGTGTGGTGTCAATTCATTTGAACCAAATTTTTCTGTTAATCTTTGGACAGCTATATGATTCTTAACTTTTCCTAAATGCAGTCTTGCAGGTATTCCTAAAGCACGAAGGCAAGCAATTAATAGTATTGATTTTTCTACACAATTTCCGGACTGTTTTTCGGCAATATGGCTCGACTTATACTTTTCTTTTGAAAAACTTATGCTGTAAGGGTCATACTTCCAATTATCACGCACTTTGGTGTAAATCCCAATTGTTTTCTCTTTATCAGATAGAGTATCAGTTTTAAATTCAGATATCAGATTCTGGACTAATTCATTTTCAAAGTCAAAATAATATGTTGATTCTAAATATTTCATTCTCGATTAAGTCCCCTACCGCTAAGCTCCGCTTAGTGGCGGTGATTCTTTTTGTTTATTTATAATATAATCAATTTATTTCTTTAACGCCACTAAGCAGAGCTTAGCGGTAGCTAGTATGGTAACCTTACCAAAAACAAAACAACTTTCCTATTATGAAACCCAATCTAGCAAACACAAGCGTTAAGGATTGCAGAGGAAAGCCCACAGCGGTCCCGATAGTTCGGGAGAGCGAGGACTTGTAACGGAAAGCCTGCCCCTTTAAGGGTAACGCCCATATTATATAAAACATAACTAGATAATAGCAGATTTCTCTTGAATTTGTTAAATAATCTTCTAAATTAGT
>CAXBID010000140.1:0-9160 GCA_963975495.1 uncultured Flavobacteriaceae bacterium
GTTATGGAATTCCAAATCAAACGAATTCTATTGTTTCAATTTATAAGCAGGATAGATTACAAGGCGTTATTGTAGCTTCAGCTAATGCAGTATCTTATATAAAAACCTTTCTCGTGGATAAACCAGTTTATCGTGTTAGATATGGTATTGATAAAAATGTATTTTCATTTCAAGCAAATAAAAAAAAACAAATTGCTTTTATGCCCAGAAAACTTAGGGAAGATTCTGAGCAGATTCTAAATATTTTGAATATAAGAGGTGTTTTAAATGGTTGGGATATAGTTTCAATTCAAGGGATGAATGAAGAAGAAGTTGCAGGAGTTTTAAAAGAGAGTGCTATTTTTTTAAGTTTTAATCATCGGGAAGGATTTGGAATGCCTCCAGCAGAGGCCATGGCATGTGGATGTGTAGTGGTTGGTTATGCTGGACAGGGCGGGGAAGAATATTTTTTACCTAATATTACTTATAAAGTTCCGCAAAGAAACATTCAAGAATTCACAAAAACCCTAGAACAAGTCATATTGGAATTTGAAACTAATCCCCAAAAAATAGTAAAAATAGGTTTAGAAGCATCAAAATTTATTGAAAAAGAATATAGTATGAAGCAAGAACAGGAAAGCATTATAAGCGTATGGCAAGAGTTGTTAAAACATGAAAAGCAAATACATGGATAATACTCTAGCCATTGTTATACCTTATTTTAAAAACGATTTTTTTGAAGAAACGTTGCTATCGTTACAGCAGCAAACCGATAAAAGATTTACGGTTTATATTGGTGATGACGCAAGTGAACATTCTATTGACAACCTTATAGATAAATTTAAAAATGATGTATCAATCAAATATCACCGATTTGACGAGAATTTAGGTAGTAAAAGCTTAACAAAGCAATGGGACAGATGTATTAAGCTTATAAACAATGAAACTTGGATTTGCATTTTAGGTGACGATGATTGTTTATCAGAAAAATTTGTTGATTGTTTTTATCGGGAATTGCAAAATCTTAAATCTCAACAAAGTAAGTTACTTCGTTTTGCAACACTTAAAATTGATGAAAACAGTGTTCCAATAGGAAGTATTCAAAATAACCCAGAGCTACAACTGGCTACAGAATCATTTATAGAAAAATATTATGGAAATAAACATAGTAGCCTCTCGGAATATGTTTTTAGTATAACAAGTTATCGTAAATATGGTTTTAGAAATTATCCTTTGGCATGGTGTAGTGACGATATGGCTTGGTTGGAATTTTCGGACGGACAAAACATAGTTGGTTGCAATGATGCTTATTTGAAATTCAGACTGTCTTCAAAGAGTATTTCAGGAACATTAAATAGCAAAAAAAATGATGCAAAACGACTATTTTTTGAAGATTTAGTTTTAGAAAAACAAGATGTGTTTTCTAGAACAATTACTATTAAAAACTTAAAAAAGTACGAAGTGTTTTTAGTACTTACAAAAGAATTAAAAAAGGCGCATTTTATTTTTTTTCTGAAGCGTTTTTTTAAACTGGGAAGTCCGTTGGAATGTTTTAAATTTACCCTAAGATTTAGTATTAATATACTTAAATAATGTCGCAACCACTAGTTTCTGTTGTTATACCTACCTATAATCGTACTCACTTTTTGAAGGAAACTTTAAATAGTATTGTTGGTCAAACCTACAGCAATATTGAAATTATTGTAGTGGATGATGGAACACCTGATGATGAAAACGAAAAATTATGTAGTGAGTATAGCAATCTTACTTATATAAAAATAGATAATAGTGGAGGGCCTGCAAGTCCCAGAAATATTGGGATATCTAATTCTAAAGGAAAATATATAGCATTTGTTGATGACGATGATTTATGGTTGCCTGAAAAAATTGAAATACAAGTAAATATATTAGAAAATAATGAAGATTTTGATTTAGTACATTGTAGCTGTCATGTTATTGATGAAAACGGAATTAAAACAGGTGAAATTATAGGCAAGCCAGGTAATCCAATAGATAAACATGGTGATGTGCTAGTAAGAATGATTGGTAATTGGACTATTATGATGCCAACGCCATTAATAAGAAAGAATTTGGTTAGTAAGGTGGGAGTATTTAATGAAAATATTCCTCCTGCTTTAGAAGATGTTGAGTATTGGTCCAGATGTGCATTTCACACCAAATTTTATTATATAGATGAACCTTTGGCGAATTATAGAAAACATTCCAATAACATTTCAACTTCTAAAAAAAAGTATATTAATTTGCCATTATATTTATATGAAGTTATTAATCAAAATAAAAACAGTATTAGTATTCAGGTTTATAAAAAACTTAGATTAAATCTTTGTTTAATGCAAAGTAAAATGATTAAAACTAATTTTCGGCAAACTCTGCGTAACATGTTTAAGATTAATCCATTTTGGTTTGTTAATTTTAGGGTTCAAAAAACAATTATTAAAAAGTTAACGAGATGAGCGTAACCAAATATTTAATTACTGGTGGAGCAGGAAATATAGGAAGTGCCTTAACATTAGAGTTATCTAAAGATGCTAATAACCAAATAGTAATAGTAGATAATTTTTTAACAGGTTCAAAAGATAAAATCCCAAAAAAGGAAAATGTCACTTTTTTAAAAGCCAATGTAAATAACTACAATGATATCGTACCCATATTTGGAAGGTTTAATTTTGATTATGTTTTTCATTTCGCAGCTGTGGTTGGTGTGAAACGCACTTTAGAAAACCCTATGATGGTATTGGAAGATATTGAAGGCATAAAAAATATACTATCATTATCTAAAAATAGTGGAGTTAAAAGAGTCTTTTATTCAAGTTCTTCTGAAGTATATGGGGAACCATTTGAGATTCCACAAAATGAACAGACTACACCTTTAAATTCAAGATTACCGTATGCCATTGTTAAAAATGTAGGTGAAGCTTTTTTTAAATCATATTACCAAGAATACGGTCTGGAATATACTATTTTTAGGTTTTTCAATACCTATGGGCCAAACCAAAGTGAGGACTTTGTAGTTCCTAAATTTTTAAAAGCTGCTTTAAAAAATGAGCCAATTTATATTTATGGAGATGGAAAACAAACGCGATCTTTTTGTTTTGTAGATGATAATATTGAAACCTGTATTAAATCATTAAAAGACCCCAAATACCATAATGAAGTTATAAATATTGGAAGTGATAAAGAAATGACAGTATTGGAATTAGCAGATACAATAATAAAAGTATCAAATTCTAATTCAAAAATCATTCATGTTCCAGCATTGGAGGAGGGCGATATGGCTCGAAGATGTCCAGACACTTCAAAAATGAAAGCGTTGTTAGGTAAAGAACAAATAGCTTTAGAAAAAGGACTGAAGCTACTTATCGATTTTTATGAGAATAGGAAATAACCCAGAAAAAGAACAAAATATTTTAGAAGTTGATGCTTATCATAGAGTTGTCATACCTGTCTATATCCCAAACCTAACCGAACCCTATTTTCAAGATGGTTTAAAAATTTTAAAATTGTGTTTTAGTTCTTTATTAAAAACAATTCACCAAAAAACAAAGATTTCAATTATAAATAATGCATCATGTATTGCCGTTTCAAATTATTTGGAAGAATTATATCTACAACATAAAGAAATAGATCAATTGCTGAATTCTAAAATTAACTTGGGTAAAGTAAATGCACTATATGCTGCAATTAAAAGTAATTTAGAACCTATAATAACTATTGCTGATGCTGATGTTATGTTTTTACCCAATTGGCAACAAGCGGTAGAAAATACGATGGTGGAGTTTCCCGAATGTGGTATGGTATCGCCAGTACCAAGCAGTATTGCCTACCGAGGAGAATATTTAAACAGCACCATTTATTATGCTTTTTTTAAAGGGAAATTGAATTTTGAGGAAATAACTGATCCAGATGGGCTTTTAAAATTCGAAGGTAGCATTGGTAGAAAAATGTATAATAAAATGCATTTAAAAAAGCACCTAGTACTTTCAAATAAAAAAGGAAAAGCTGTCATTGGTTGTGGTCATTTTATGGCAACTTTTAGAGCTGAGGTTTTTAAACATTCACCAAGAGAGAATTGTAAATTTAAAATAGTAGGAGGTAGTGAAAATCAATATTTAGATAGACCAAACGACAAAGGAGGGTTTTTAAGGCTATCTACATTAAAAAATTATGGGTATCATTTAGGTAATAAGGAAGAAAGTTGGATGCATGACGAATTTAGAAAAATGGATACTTCCAATGCAACTTATAAAACCATTAATAGTCTACCGAAAGCTAAAACTATTGGGACAATAGGTTATAAAATAGGGAATCTATTGCATTTATTATTCTTTAAAAAATTTAAAACCTTCTATTTTAGTTTTAAAGGAATGAAAAATTCATATTAATGAAACAATCATTAAAGATATTGGTTAGTAATCGAGCTTTACCAACTAAGGGAATTGGTAGTTGGACAACAAGAATATCCAAGCTAAATTTAAACAATGCTTTTTTTGATTATATATTATCACCTTCAAGCTATAACGAGAAATATCTTAGTTGTAAAAAAAGAAAGTTTATTACTTGGCGAAAGGAAGTTAGAGGATTGAATTTAAAATATTGGGTTGCAAAAGAGTATATTCAGAAAATTAAATTATTATCAAAAAGAGCAAATAAAATTACTCTTGTTGTTATAGATGATATTCATTTATTGGAAGCACTAACATTAACTAAAAACAGCTACAAATGTTCAATAGAAATAATTTTTTCGTTTCATGGATTTGAACTGAATTTGAAGCACGACGTATTACACAAAATAGACAAAATATTATTTTTGTCACAAAAAGGCTATGAGTTTAGTAAAAACAAATATTCTAAAAACTTTCCAAAAACAATTGTTGTTGGAAACGGAGTGGATTCAAACATTTTTTTTCCTTTAGATGAAAATGAATTTGCTAAACAAAGAGAAAAAAAAGGATATAATATAAATGATGAAATATTAATTTGGGTAGCTAATGATAGACCCAAAAAAGGGATTCATATTTTTCATAACATAATTGAAGAATTATTAAAAAACCTCCCAGATTTAAAAGTCATTATTGTAGGTAGTAATAGTATATATAATCATCCAAGAGTCAACAATATTGGTCGTATAAGTAATAAAGAGGTAGCAGCATATTTAAAAATTAGTAATTACTATATTTTTACTACTTTTTATGACGAAGGGTTCGGACTTTCCATGATAGAAGCTTTAAAATGTGGTAATGCCGTTATGGCATCAAATAAAGGAGCCACACCAGAAGTTCTTAGTGGTTTAGAGAATGTTTATTTGGTTGAAAAAATAAATGACCCAGAAAATTGGATAGAAGCATTTAACTTAGCCAGAAAAGACACTAACTTTGGGAAAATTAGACCAAATAAAACAGTGACAAGCAAAATTTGGGATTATAATAATTGGGAGAAGAAATTTATTGAAGCGATAAATGAAAATTAAAAACATTGCCATTTTATTGTCTTAAAACACTACTATTTAGAAATCTATCTTATTACTGATATGACTATTAAAAAAAAACCTTATTTAATTGCCGAAGTAGGTCAAGCGCATAATGGTGATATCCAAAAAGCCCATGATTATATTGATGCAGTAGCAAAAACTGGAGTTGATGCTATAAAATTTCAAACACATATAGCTGATGCTGAAAGTAGTATGCATGAGCCATTTCGAGTTCAGTTCACCACTGAATATGATTCAAGGTTTGAATATTGGAAAGCCATGGAATTTTCTTTGGAAGAGTGGAAATCCTTAAAAAAACATTGTGATGCCGTTGGGTTAGAGTTTATGAGTTCACCTTTTAGCAATGCAGCAGTAGATTTATTGGAACAAGTAGGAATAAAACGATATAAGGTTGGCTCTGGAGAAGTGAATAATTTATTATTGTTAGAGAAAATCGCACAAACTAAAAAACCTGTTATTCTTTCGTCAGGAATGAGTTCGTTTGAAGAATTGGATGTTGCTGTGTCGTTCTTAAAATCAAGAAAAATAGATTTTAGCATCATGCAGTGCACAACGGCTTATCCTACGTCTTCAGAACAATTAGGTTTCAATGTTATACGAGAACTTAAAAAGCGGTATAATGTCACTGTTGGTTTTTCAGACCATTCTGCAAAAATAAGCACTGGAATAGCTGCGATTGCTTTAGGAGCTGAAATTTTCGAGTTTCATGTTGTTTTATCTAGAGATGAATCCGGACCAGATGTTACATCATCTTTAACCATTGAAGAGGTAAAAACATTAACTGAAGAAGTAGAATATATATACCATGCATTGAAAAACCCAATTGATAAAAGAAATACGGATGATTTTACAGAATTAAAACAAATTTTTGAAAAATCTTTAGCTGTTAATAAAGCATTACCAAAAGGACATTGTTTGACTTTTTTAGATTTAGATGCTAAAAAACCAAAAGGTTATGGGATTGATGCCATTGAATTTGAAAAGGTTGTTGGTAAAAAATTATCTAGAGATTTAAGCCCTTGGGAGTTTCTTAATGATAAAGATTTAGAGTCTGTTTAAGTTTTTGTGATTAGATTTTTTATAGGCTATTTTTGATACAGTATGAGACAAAATTTTTAAGCATAGCCTAGTTACGGTTCAAATTTTTAACGAAATAATGTACTAAAAGAGGCATAAAAAAATAATTAATGAAATCTTAAATAGACTCTTAGTTTAAATGAATAAAGTTAAAAGAAAAATTTGTGTGGTAGTTACCGCTAGACCTTCATATAGCAGAGTTAAGAGTGTTTTAGTTGCAATTAAAGAACATCCAAATTTAGAACTTCAGTTAGTAGTCGCCGGATCTGCTTTATTAGACAGGTATGGTACTGCTGCAGATTATATTGAAAGCGATGGTTTTACTATAAATGAAAAAGTGTTTATGGTACTTGAGGGAGAGAACAAAACAGCGATGGCAAAAACTACAGGTTTAGGTGTTATGGAGTTGGCTAATGTATTTTATAATCTAAAACCTGATGCCGTAATAACTATTGCTGATCGTTTTGAAACTATAGCAACATCAATTGCTGCCTCGTATCAAAATATACCTTTAGTTCACATGCAAGGCGGAGAGGTAACAGGGAATATTGATGAAAAAGTAAGACATGCTAACACAAAATTGGCAGATGTGCATTTAGTAGCTTCTGAAGATGCTAAAAAAAGAGTGATACGATTAGGTGAGGATGAGAATTATGTTTTTAACACGGGTTGTCCATCTATTGATTTAGCAAATCAGATTTTACATATAGACGGATTGGATTTTAATCCAATATTAAAATATGGCGGAGTTGGTGGTTTACAAGAAGTTCCAGACAAATATATTGTTGTTTTACAGCATCCAGTTACAAACGAATATAAAGAAGCAAAAGAGGCAGTTACTAAAACTTTAAACGTTATCAATAACTTAGAAATACCAACCTTTTGGTTTTGGCCTAATGTAGATGCTGGATCAGATGGGACTTCTAATGGAATTAGATCATTTCGAGAACGGTATAACCCAAAACACATTCGGTTTTTTAAAAATATGGATTCTATGGATTTTTTGAAGCTTTTAAAAAACAGTCAATGTTTGGTAGGTAATAGTAGTGTTGGAATTAGAGAATGTTCTTTTTTAGGACTTCCTGTAGTTAATATAGGAACTCGGCAAAATAGAAGATTACGAGGAGAGAATGTGATTGATGTTCCCTATGAAGAAATAGAAATTAAGAAAGCTATAAAGTTTCAATTAGAAGCATCTTCATATCCTAATAGTACTATTTATGGAACAGGGTTTAGTGGAGAAAAAATTGCTGGAATATTAGCGGATTTAGAATTAAGGTTTCACAAAACAATCACTTATTAATGAAGATTTTGGGAATAATACCAGTAAGGGGAGGAAGTAAAGGAATTCCGAATAAAAACCGAAAAAAACTTTTAGGAAAACCTTTGTTGCAATATACAGTTGAAGCTGCATTAGAAGCTAAGCATCTAGATAGGGTTATAGTATCTTCTGAAGATGCAAAACTTATATCAATCGCGAAAAGTCTTGGAGTAGATGTCCCATTTGTACGACCACCTCATTTAGCTACAGATTCTGCGGGTTCATTTGACGTTGTTAAGCATGCAATAACATTTTTAGATAAACAAAAGGAACACTATGATGCCATATGCCTACTTCAAGTTACAACACCTCTTAGAACTGCGCAAGATATAGATTTGGCTATAAAAAAGTTTATAGCTGATGGTATAGATACCTTGCTTTCAGTTCAAAAAGTACCTCATCATTATAATCCACATTGGACTTTTTTAGTTTCAGAAAAAGGAAATTTAAATAGTGCTACAAAAGATTCGGAAATAATAAAAAGACGACAAGATTTACCCGATGCTTTTATTCGAGATGGTTCTATTTATATCACAAAAACAAATACTATTATTGAAAGTAATTCTTTATATGGAGAATCTATTGGATATATAGAAACAGATTCAAGTAGGTATATAAATATAGATACTATGGAAGATTGGAAGAATGCAGAAAAAATGTTAAAAAAAGAATTAAAATCTAATCCAGAATAGAAACTTTTATTGGCGAACTCATTTTGACTTTATGTTTTTAACCGAATCCCGATGGCTATCGGGATGTTCAGATGAAGGTCTTTTTGAGAGGCATAGCGTCGCTACGAATAAGAAAAAGGCTCAATGTTAAATGGAATGGGTTATTTTTTAAAAGTGTATTGGTTTACGATAGTTTAGATGACCTAATAAGGTTTTACGTGAAAAATGAATTGAAGAGAAGGGTTAAACAAAAATCTTCGGAAGAAAATAGCTTATAAAAGACTAATAACATGATGTTTACCAAATGATTCAAAAAAAATCAGAGCACTTTATTTTTGTGCCGTAGCAAAAGAAATTTTTAGTAAAAGCTTCTTAAGTCTTGATTTTTTTGGTTCGTTTTTTCATCAAGGAAAAAATGAACATACATATTGTACCCACTAGAAATAGCATAGAACCAAGAAAATAAATTAAATATGGGCTAATTTCAGCCATTTTTTTAGGAAATAGAAAAAGTCAGAATGAATTCGAAAACAAAAAAAGTAATATTAGTCGTTCCAGACGGAACAGGAATAAGAAATTATTTGTTTTCTCAAATCATACCTA
>CAXBID010000141.1:0-9093 GCA_963975495.1 uncultured Flavobacteriaceae bacterium
TGTAATTGAATTTTATCTTGTTGCTTTTCTATATCATTTTGCTGTTGTGTAATTTTATCAAACTGGTTTTTCAAAATATCAGCATTTCTAGAATCTATAACGGTAGTTCCCAGTATATTTTTTTTAGCTACAGTTTCACCATTTAGTATTTTTACAGCGAGTTTGATTGCCTCTTCTCCACCAGTGGGATACAATATGGTTGACATTAAAACTTCATCTTGTACAAGCTTAATACCTCCATTAGGCCCGTTTAAACCATCCACTCCAATTATTTTAATAGACTTTTCAAGACCTTTTTCTTTTAAAACTTCCCATGCCCCTAAAGCCATTCTATCATTATGTGCAAATATGTAATCGACATTCTTAATACTATCTAAAGTTTTAGACAGGCTATCTTTTATTGAATAACTTTCCCAGTTTCCTTGAATTCTATTGACTACACTTAAATTAGGAACATCGTTAATAACATTATTAAATCCAGAACTACGCTCTGAAGCAGGTGAGGACCCCAACAGCCCTTTGATCTCGATAATGTTTTTAGATTCAGTAGTTAAAGAAGCTAAATAATTTGCGGCATTTGTACCCACTTGATAATTATCTGCACCTAAATAAGCCGTGTAATTTTCTCCATTGATTTTTCTGTCAACAATTAAAACTGGAATGCCTTTTTTAAAAGCCTTTTCTACTATAGGGGTTATAGGGGTTGCTTGCACCGGCGAGACAATCAAAACATCTATATTTTCACCTATTAACTGCTCTATATCTTTAATCTGGTCTTTAACATCATCTTGTCCTTCTAGAATTTTTAATTCAATCCCAGGGTAAAAAGCCGCTTGAATTTTCATGGCTTGATTCATGGATTTACGCCATTCATCATTAATACCCGTTTGGGAAAAACCTATAGTGTATTTTTTGGTTTCGGAATTATTACACGATAATGAAAACAAGAGAATTGATATTAAAATTAATCTCAAAAAAATATAGAAATGCCTTGTTTTCATTGGAAGTAAAGTAGTATTGGTATTAAAAAGAAACTTTTCAAGATAATCATTTCTTTCGAAAAAAGGAGCTTTCTATTGATGCTTAGATAATATAATTTATAAAATTGGTTGAATTTAGTATAATGACCCAGCAAAAAATATTCAAATAATAATTTTATTTCAAGAAGTTGATATTTCTCCGTAAACCAGAAAACTTAGTACGTTTTACGGCTGAATTTTTAAATACTTTTTTGAAGGTATCCTCTGTAATGTCCTCCCAATCTTTTTTGGTCATAGATAGCAATTCGGGGTGCGGATTAAAGAGGGGTTCGCTATGTGATTTTGAGAATTTATTCCAAGGACATACATCCTGACACACATCACAACCAAACATCCAATCGTCCATTTTACTTTTAAATTCTGTGGGGATATTTTCTTTTAATTCTATGGTGAAATAGGAAATACATTTGCTGCCATCAACAACATAAGGTTCTGTAATCGCCTCGGTTGGGCATGCATCAATACATGCAGTACAGGTGCCACAATGGTCGGTTACTGAATTGTCATATTCTAATTCTAAATCGATTATGAGTTCTGCAATAAAATAAAATGAGCCTACTTGTTGGGTTAATAAATTACTGTGTTTACCAATCCAACCCAACCCAGATTTTGCTGCCCAAGCTTTATCTAAAACTGGGGCAGAATCTACAAAAGCACGACCATGCACGTCTCCTATTTCATCTTGAATAAAATGTAATAGTGATTTTAGTTTGTCTTTTATTACAAAATGATAATCGTTACCATAAGCATATTTTGATAGCTTAAAACTGTTTTTATTTTGCTTCTCCTCTGGATAATAATTTAACAATAATGAAATAACGCTTTTTGAATCTTCTACCAATTTGGTAGGATCTAAACGTTTGTCAAAATGGTTTTCCATATACTGCATTTGCCCGTGCCTATTTTTGTTTAACCACTTTTCTAATCGGGGTGCTTCTTCTTCTAAAAATTGAGCTTTACTAATTCCACAAGACAAAAAACCGAGGCGTTTTGCTTCGGTTTTAATGAGAGAAGTGTTTTTAGTTTTATTGTTCAATATTTTATTATTACACAGAGTTTCTCAGAAAAAAATACAGAGATTCACAGAGTCTTTAAACACAATTCAAGACAGATAGTTCTTAACAGTTTCTCCCCTTAGGGGAGATTAAGAGGGGAATAATCCGCCTTGTGTTGGCCCTTTTATTTTACCCAAATGCTTATAGGCTTGTTCGGTAACTTCACGTCCGCGGGGGGTTCTCATAATAAAACCTTGTTGTATTAAAAACGGCTCGTAAACCTCTTCAATGGTTTCAGGGCTTTCACTTACAGCTGTTGCAATGGTTGAAATTCCAACAGGGCCTCCTTTAAATTTTTCAATGATGGTGGATAGGATTTTATTGTCCATTTCATCCAATCCGTGAGCATCAACATTTAAAGCTTCCAAAGCGTATTTTGCGATTTTAATATCAATACTTCCATTGCCTTTTATTTGTGCAAAATCACGAACACGACGTAATAATGCATTTGCTATTCTGGGTGTACCACGACTTCTTCCTGCAATTTCAATAGCTGCTTCCATAGAAATAGATACATTTAAAATTTCGGCGCTTCTCTGAACGATAGTGGTAAGTAAATCGGTTTTATAATATTGAAGTCTGCTTTGAATACCAAAACGTGCACGCATGGGTGCCGTTAACAACCCCGAGCGTGTTGTTGCCCCAACTAAAGTAAACGGATTTAAATTAATTTGTACCGAACGTGCATTTGGTCCGGATTCAATCATGATATCGATTTTGTAATCTTCCATAGCTGAATACAAATATTCTTCAACTATGGGGCTTAATCGATGGATTTCATCAATAAATAACACATCGCGTTCTTCTAAATTTGTTAGCAAACCTGCTAAATCGCCTGGTTTATCCAACACGGGGCCCGAAGTTACTTTTATGCCAACAGTTAATTCATTAGCTAAGATATATGCTAGGGTAGTTTTTCCTAAACCTGGAGGACCGTGAAACAGCGTATGGTCTAACGCTTCCGTTCTTAAATTTGCTGCCTGAACAAAAATTTGAAGGTTTTCAAGCACCTGATCCTGGCCTGTAAAATCATCAAAAGATAAGGGTCTTAACTTTCTTTCTACCTCGACTTCTTCCGAAGAAAAATTATCGTTTGTTGGATCTAGGTTTTCGTTCATAGCAACTTCCTGCGAAGGCAGGAATCTTTTTATTAATTAAATAATTTCTACAACAAAGTGGATTCCCACCTTCGCAGGAATGACAAATTATTTTTAAAGATTAAAAAGGTAAAAGATTCGAGGCTTTTAGAATATATACAAGGGCAAGGACAGTTACAGCACTTAAACCAAGAACACCCTCCCAGTGATAAATACTCCAAAGTTCTCTCCTATTTGGTGTTCTGCCTTTTAATTTTTTAAACCTTTTATAGGCTAATTTGTGGATAATGTAACCCCCTAACAAAAACAAAACTATTGCAGCTATATAATACGCCATATCCTTATCAATTTAATATGATAAAAATACGTAAAACAAATGACTTACTTGGAAATTAATGAATGATAAAAGCATATGTAAAAAAGCCTTTCAATCCCGATAACTATCGGGAGGAAAGGCTTTACCAAATAATTTTGGTTGGTTAAGGTTGGTTAAAGGTTTTTAGGTTATTATTTATGAGATTCCTGCCTGCGCAGGAATTTTAATTTAAAATGGTAAATTCACAACGTCTGTTAATATCGTATTGTTCATCATCACAAATACCTTCTTTAACGCAATCGTTAAGTGGTTGCATTTCGCCATAGCCAATACTCTTTAATCGGTTTCTTTCGATACCTTGACTCACTAAATATTCCAATGTTGAAGCGGCACGACGTTTAGATAACTCTAGATTGTATTGATCTGCACCTCGGGCATCTGTATGTGCTGCAACCTCGACTTCCATGGATGGATATTTCTTCATTAAATCTACTAACACATTTAAAGTAGCAGCAGCATCTTTGCGAATATTCGATTTATCAAAATCAAAGAAAATCTTATCCAATTCTACTTGTACATTACCTTTTTCGTTTTCTTTCACACGCTCTTCAGCATCTGCAAAAGACTCCAAACTTAAGTAAATATTATGTTGCACTTTTCCTTTACTATCGGTTGAGAATTCAACATCTTGAGGAATGTATGCTTTTCGCGTTCCGCGGACTTTATACTTTTTATTCGGTTCTATTTTGAAAATATAGCGTGCATCGTCTCCAACTATAGTATCTTGAATTACAGTGTCAGATTCGTCAAATAACGTTACTAATGAACCTCCCAATAATGCTTTACTATTTAAATCCTGAACAATACCTTCTACTTGATAAATTGTTAGTGGGTTTATTTCTCTAGCAAAACCAAATAGTCTATCATAACCCGATCTGTTTGAAGACACATAACCCATATTATTTTTCTCGCGAACCACATAAGCAAAATCATCCAAATTACTATTTATCGTACTTCCTAAATTTACGGGTTTATCAAAATCATCATTTACCTTATTGCTTCTAAACACATCTAAACCACCATAACCTTGATGACCTATTGATGAAAAATACAGCACATTAAATTCGCTAATAAAAGGAAATTGTTCGCGGTGTTTTGTGTTAATAGTTTCTCCTAAATTTTCTGGTTCTCCATATGTTCCATCATCGTTAATAGCAACTTTATAAATATCAAAACTTCCTAAAGTTCCTGGCATATCACTAGCAAAATATAGTGTTTTTTCATCTTTACTTAATGCTGGATGCTCTGTACTATAACTATCTGACGTAAATGGTAATGCGGTAACATTTGTCCAAACACCATCAACTAATTCGGCTTTGTAAATTTTAATATGTGCGATTCGCTCTTTATCTAGCTTTTTTTGCTCTGCATTCGTTCTATTGAAATACATGGTTTTACCATCTTTAGTAAATACCGCACTACTTTCATGTGTATCGGTGTTGATAATTTCAGAAAATGGCGTGATATCTTTTAAAACCAAATCATCACTCAAAGTAGCAGAATATAAGTCTAAGTATGGTAAATCGTTCCATGAATATAATGGACTTTCAGTATTTCTTGCCGAGGCAAAAACGACTTTATCATCATAAAATGACAAACCAAAATCGCTACTTGTATTTCCGCTAGTTATTTGTTTTAAGTCAAAACTATGAGGTGTTATGTTTTTAGTAGTTTCAATAAAAGCACTAGTATTAATTGGTTTGTTATAATACCTGCTTAAATGCTTGTCGGCTTCACTATAGTTTTTAACACCCTTTAAAGATTGGGCAAACCTAAAATGGTATTCAATATCAATAGAATCGCCATATTCTACAAATAACTCTCTATAGGTTTTAATGGCTTTTTGAAGACTGGTGTTATAATAATAACTATCTGCCAAATTTTGCAGTACTTCTTGCGTACGCTTTTGGTTTTCGTAAGTTTCGGCTGCTTGATTATAAGCGCGCATTTCGAAAAGCTTATCAGCTCTTTTTACACTTCCTTTTTGGGCTAATGTAGTTCCACTAACTAATAAAAGGCTTGCAAGTATATATATTTGTTTTTTCATCTGTATATTTTTATTGTTTTTTAATTGTCAGATGTAACATCCATTTGGGTGTTAATTTATATGACAAAGTTTTCAACAATGGATGTTTCATGTTTCCTGTTATTAAAATTTTAGAAGAATCTTGGTGAACGGTCGTAGCCTCCTTTGAATCCGAATAAATCAACATCGAATAAAATGAATATTTCATGAGAACCCGAATTGAAGCTTCCTAAGTTACTTGTTGTATAATCGTAGGCATAACCTATTCTTAATTCTGGCGTGATTCTGAAATTAACCAGTGCACTAACCGCATCGCCTAAACGATATCCTAAACCAGCTTCTAATCGTTCATTTATTAAAACATTTGCTGTAATATCTACAGCTAATGGTGCTCCAGATACAGCTCGTGCCATAAATGCTGGTTTAAATTTTAAGTCTCTATTTATATCAAAAACATAACCACCAGTAAAGAAGTAATGCACACTTTGAACACCTGTTGCTATTACTCCATTTTCATCTTCTAAATGTTTTGTTGTTAACATATTTGGTGCTGATAAACCTAAATAATAATTATCGGTAAAAAAGAAAGCACCAATACCTAAATTAGGAAAGGCTTTATTAATGTTTTCGTTGAATGCGACATCTTCAATTGGAGATTGCAATACGAAACCATCAAAATTCGCATCAAAAAGGGTTACTCCAGCTTTTAATCCGAAAGAAATTTTACTTTCTATTCCTACTGGCAATACATAAGCGAAATCTACGAAAATGTTATTTTCACTAACAACATCACCAATTTCATCATTGGTAAAAGAAATTCCCATTTCTATTTTATCGTTTATAGGGGTGTGGGCAAAAAAGCTGGCTGTTTTTGGCGCGCCTTCTAAACCTACCCATTGGGTTCTGTAATGTCCACCTAAATTTAATATGCCTTCATCGGCAGTGGCGTAAGCGGGGTTTATTACACTCATGTTATACATGTATTGTGTAAACTGAGGATCTTGTTGTGCGTAGCTTTGAAAGGACAAAATTATGATACTTAACAAAGCAGCTATTTTATGATATATATTTAAATGTTTCATCTGTTCTTATTTATTTGTTTTTCATCGGTCAGATGTAATTCGCCATTAAACTTTTCAATTAATAAAAAGGAATTTTACTATGGCTCATTTCATTGTTTTAAATTTTTCTTTATATATAAATTATCTGCTTAAGTATAAGCGTCCTTGTTCTGTTTTGTTTTCACCATCGTTATAACTGAAAATATAGAAATAGACACCTACGGGTAAATCGCCATTACCTACTGTACCTGACTGATTTGATTTACCATTAAACCTTGGTGTATTTGCATTTCCTTTATAAACAATATTTCCATTGCGATTATAAATTTCTATTTCAAAATTTGGATGTATAATGCCTAAATTATCCATGTCAAACGTATCATTAACGCCATCTCCATTTGGTGAAAATCCGTCTGGAATAATCAGTTTACCACATGATGTTAAATCTGGAGTAACTGCTAAACGCACACTACTTTCACATCCTGTTGCTAAATCAACTAAAACAGCATAATAGGTTGCTCCGTTGGAAAGCGAAGTGCCCTCAGAAACTACAAAACCACCACTGTCTGCATCATACCAAACCGCATCATACATAGAAGAATCGTAATCAATATTTGATGTTAATTCACTGATTGTTGGGTTATCATTGATACACAACTCTTGATTTGAAGTAAATAATATTGGTGTTGGTGTATCATTAACCGTTACTGTAACTTGAACATTAGTTGAAGATTCACACCCTGAACTATTTGTTTGTGTAGCATAATAATCTTCACCATCAATTAAACTATCTGTTGAATTGGCTACAATAGTTAATGCAGCATCTTCATACCAAGTTACTGTTCCTGTAATGGTTAAAGCACTGTCTAAATTTGAAACCGTTGGATTATCTACTAGACAATATTCTGGATTTAAATTAACAACAACTGGTGCTGTACTATCATCAACCGTAACGGTTATACTTGCGCTTGCATTGGTTGTACAAGGTGACACTGCTGCAACCGTGTATGTATAAACTCCTGCTGCATCTGCATTTGGATCAAATTCCCCAGTACCGCTTGGTAAAGCTGGTGACCAAGTTCCTCCTGATTGCGCAGATGTTCCTAAAAGTGGAAATAAATCGGTAACACCATCAATAACACAAATTAAAATAGAATTATCTGTTCCTGCATTTGGTGCCTGAGTTACTATTATATCAAAACTTGTACTAGAACTACCGCAACTATTAGCAGTCGTATATGTATATGTTCCTGATTGAACAGTTGAAGGATCAAATAAATTAGAAACTGATGCTGAATTAAAAGTCCACTCGCCTCCAGAACTTGCTCCTGTTAAATTAGAATCTAAATCGAATATGGGATCCGAACTACAGAATGCAAGGTCTCCATTAGATGTTCCTGATGTTAAAGGCTCTTCTATTGTAATTGTAATGGTTATGCTATCATCAATACATGGTGCTGAAGCTGTAACATAATATGTGAATTGATAAGTGTTAGTACTAAACCCTGTTACATTATATGTTGTTGGATTAACTACAACTGTTCCTGTATTATCTGAACCTTCATACCAAGTTCCACTTGTATCTTGAGTACCATCTAAACCTAAATTTAAATCTATCGTTGTATTATTACAAGATAAAATTGGAGTTGTACTAAGGTTTCCTGCATCTGGTGTTTCATAAATTGTTGCAATAACTTCTGTTCTTATAGAAGATTCGCAACCTGTTGTGGCATCAGTTTGTGTTGCATAATATATTTGTGCATCAACCAAAGCCGTTGTTCCTGCTAAAGGTGTTCCGCCTGTTGAAACATCGTACCATTGAATAGTAGTTCCTGTTACAACTAAATCTGCAACTGTTGCTGTATCACAAAATTCTTGAGGTGATGTCGCTGTTGGACCTGGTGTATCATTAATAATAATACTCACTGTTACATCCACATCATCACAACTTCCTATAGCATCAACATCAAAGGTGAAATTATAAGTTCCTTGTGCTAATCCGTCAAGGGTTACTGTATTTCCACTTAAAGCTCCTGATATATCATCATCATTCCAAGTACCTGTTTGATCTTCGTCTGTTAATAAATCAAATAAATTATAGGTTTGACCTACAGTTACTTCAGCTAAACAAAATTCTTCTGGAGTATTTGCTGTTCCAGATTCTGGTGCATCTTCAATAGTTACAACAACCGTTGAGCTATTTGAACATCCATTTGTATCTGTAATGCTATATGTAAAATTATATGAGTTAACCACTAACTGACTTAAATCTAATACATTTCCACTTAAAGCTCCTGAGACTGCTGTAACACTGTCATCACTCCATGTTCCTCCAGTATCAACTGGTGCATTTAAAAGTGTAAACAAATCAAATGTTGTATTACTTAATGCTGGATCGTTTTCACAAAATGGTGGTGGATTATTTGGTGTACCTGTAT
>CAXBID010000142.1:0-9092 GCA_963975495.1 uncultured Flavobacteriaceae bacterium
GAATTACTCAAAAGGCGTTGAATTGGCTATCGGAATAAAAAAGTACGAAGCACAACAATGTATAAAAAAAATAGGGCAGAATGGCGCTTAAACAAAGGCTTCGGCGTATTTGCAAAGTCTCCGAATCTTTTGATTTGGCTTTTAGAAAAATAAGGTGAAAACAAAATGCAAAAGATTTGGCTTGTGGCTAAACGGAAAGGACATCGCTTACCACCAGCCCTACTTTTCTTATACGAACCGTTGTGCTTCATTGAATATGAAGTTCGATTGTCGAATTAACAGTTTCTATCTCCGATTACAACCTTAAACTTGTATTATTTGTAATAATAGATAGTTTTAAACCTATTTATTTTACTTATATTTGCTATGTTAAGATAAAAAACAGCAATGCTAAACCTTATTCCGACAGAAAAAATTATTGAACGTCTTCGTTATGAAAATCCATGGTGGATCACCAAAGAGGTCCCGAACACATATAGCTCCATGTCTAAGCGGTTGTATTTTGACCTATTTTATCCATTTGTACTTGAAAGGAGCATTAAAAGAGCTTTAGTTCTGATGGGGCCTCGAAGGGTTGGCAAAACAGTAATGTTATTTCATTGCATTGAAAACTTACTGAAACAAGGAACAAATCCTCATAAACTATTCTTTATTGGAATTGACAACCCGATTTATGTCAATTTAAGTCTGGAGGATATATTAACGCTTTGCAAAGAATCCTTGAACCTTGAAAACCTTAATGGTTGTTATGTCTTTTTTGATGAAATACAATATTTGAAAGATTGGGAAAGACATTTAAAAGTATTAGTGGACTCCTACCCTGAAACTAAATTCGTTGTTTCTGGCTCAGCAGCCGCGGCTTTGAAATGGCACAGTACGGAAAGCGGCGCTGGAAGATTTACTGATTTCTTATTACCTCCGTTAACATTTCAAGAATATATCCATTTGAAAAAATTGGACCATTTAATTTTTGAAGGCGATATTCAATATGGAGACAAGGACATACCGTATTGTCTAACTCATGATACAAAAGCACTAAATAAGGAATTTATCCATTATTTAAATTTTGGCGGCTACCCAGAGGTTGTATTATCTGAAAGAATACAAGGTGATATGGGTAGATATGTAAAAAACGATATTGTAGACAAAGTTCTACTTAGGGATTTGCCAAGCCTTTATGGAATCAAAGATGTTCAAGAGTTAAATAGGTTTTTTACATACATAGCTTATAATACTGGAAATGAATTCTCCTATGAAACCATGTCTAGGGAAAGTGGAATTCAAAAGGATACATTAAAAAGGTATCTAGAATATTTGGAGGCAGCATTCTTAATTAAGGTATTAAATAAGGTCGGAGTCAATGCTAAAAGATTAAAAAGAATAACAAGTTTCAAAGTATACCTTACCAATCCATCACTTCGTACTGCTTTATTTTCCCCGATAATTGAAACTGACCAAGAAATGGGAAACATGGTGGAAACAGCAATTCTTTCGCAATGGATGCATAGAGAGCAATTAGATTTAACATATGCCAGGTGGAAAGACGGAAGAAAAGAAGGGGAAGTAGATTTGGTTTTAGTAGATGACAAAAATTATAAACCCGTTTGGGGAGTAGAAATTAAATGGAGCAACCGATATTTTGATAAACCACAAGAATTAAAAAGTTTAATTAAATTTTGTGATGCGAACAAACTTGTATCTGCTGTTGTCACTTCAATTGATCAAATTGGAATGAAAGAAATAAAAGGGTTGAAATTTACATATCTTCCTGCTTCGGTCTATGCCTATAATATTGGAGAGATCACACTAAAAATGAAAACTAATAATTAAAAAAACGAAAGCACAACAAAATGTATATTGCATAGCTGCCTTTGGTTTTTAAAGGAAAAACACTTGAAATTCACTTACAACAAAAAAGAAAAGTTAAAAAGCAAAAAACTAATAGACCAACTGTTTACAGAAGGGCAATCGGTTTCTGCTTTTCCGTTGCGTTTGGTGTATCTTCAAACATCTTTTGAAGATCATGTTCCTGCAAAAACAGGCGTTTCCGTAAGTAAGCGAAATTTTAAAAACGCAGTTGATAGAAATCGTATAAAACGTTTGTTAAGAGAAGCTTACCGACTTAATAAAGCCAGTTATTTTAACAACATTACAACACAATATGCGTTTATGATTTTGTACATTGGCACAAACAAACCCACATTTACACAAGTTGAAACCCGAATGAACCAATTGTTTGAAAAATTTTTGAATAAGGTTTCTTAAAAATTTACCCCATGAAAACATCTTTCTTAAAAAAGAAAATACTAATTCCTGTATTAGCAGCAGTTATTTTTTTAACCACAACAGCATTTAAAAACGATTTTTTTGAAATTGCTAAGCAAATAGAAATCTTTACTACCTTGTTTAAGGAGCTCAACATGAATTATGTTGATGAAACTAACCCGGGCCATTTAATGGATACAGCCATTAAAAGTATGTTGACCGATTTGGATCCTTATACCAATTTTATGAACGAGCAGGATGTGGAAGCTGCCAGAATTAATAATACAGGTGATTATACGGGTATTGGTGCACGCGTGAAAACCTTTAAAGACAAACTACTTATCGTTGAACCGTACAAAGATTATCCTGCAGACAATGCCGGTTTAAAAGCAGGTGATGAAATTATTAAAGTAGGCAATATTGTTGTTGAAACGTATAAAGATGGTGCTGGCGATTTACTTAAAGGCACTCCAGATTCATCGGTTGAAGTGACTTATAAACGCCAAGGAAAAACAAAAACAGCTACCATAAAACGCGCTGAAGTTGAAATTAATGCAGTGCCTCATTTTTCTCTAGTAAATGATAAAACAGGTTATATTGTTTTAAGCCGATTTAACAATAAAGCATCTGCTGAAACTAACTATGCGCTGCGTGATTTAAAAGCCCAAGGCGCAGAACGTATTATACTCGATTTACGAGGAAACCCAGGAGGTTTACTTAACGAGGCGATTAAAATTGTGAATTTATTTGTGCCAAAAGGGCAATTGGTTGTTACCACAAAATCTAAAGTTAAAAAATACAACAAAACCTATTACACACAAAGTGAACCTATTGATACTGAAATACCTTTAGTGGTTTTAATTGATGGTAGTAGCGCATCGGCAAGTGAGATTGTTTCTGGTGCTTTACAAGATTTAGACCGTGCCGTTGTTGTGGGTTCCAGAAGCTTTGGCAAAGGCTTGGTACAACGCCCAAAACAATTGACTTACGGAACACAGGTTAAAATTACCATTTCGCGTTATTACACACCTTCAGGTAGATCTATTCAAGCTTTAGATTATTGGAATAGAAACGACGATGGCGAAGCAGTGCGTGTTAAACAAGAAAACTACAATGCGTATAAAACCAAAAACGGACGTCAGGTTTTTGACGGTGGTGGCGTGTTGCCCGATGTAATTATTGGATCTTACAAAAAATCGCCCATAACAAATGCTATTTTAAACGACGATCTTGTTTTTAATTATGCTACCAATTATTATTACAATCATGATGTGGATGATGTAAACGGTTTTGAGTTAACGGATAGCGATTTCAAGGATTTTAAATCCTTTTTAAAAACCAATAATTTTTCATTTAAAACCGATACCGAAAAAGCACTTTATGATGCTTTTAAAACAGCAACCCTAGAAAACTTAAATGATAATATTGAAACTGATTTTAATACATTGATTTCAAATTTAGAACAATCCAAATCTGAGGTTATTGATGAGAATAAAGGCTTTTTATTGGAATCTTTAACCGAGGAAATTGTAAAGCGTTATGCCTATAGGAAAGGGCTTTATGAGTACTATAAAATACACGATGCCAGAATAAAAAAAGCTACAGAAATACTAGGTAATTCGTCGGTATATTTTGATTATTTAAGATAATTATCGGTTTTTGAACCTATTTTAGTCGTAATTAATCCCAAAACCTCCCGTATTGATGCGGTAATTCTGCAAAATTGGTATCTTTATAAACGTATTCAATTACCCCAGCTATGAATAAATTAATTTTATCTGTATTATTTTTATTAAATATTGGTGTTATTTTTTCTCAAGATGAATTAACACAAGTGGTTTATTTTGATACGGATAAATATGAAGTGCCTTCAACTGAAGAAAATAGATTACTTCTTTTTATTTCTAAATTAACAGATGTTGATATTGAATCTATTTCAATATATGGTTTTTGTGACGATGTTGGCGCCAATTCATACAACCTAAAGCTTTCCCAACAAAGAGCCGATGCAATAAAAGCTATTTTTGCTAACAATGAAATAAGCGAGGATTTAATTACGAACGTTGATGGTAAAGGTGAAATTCTACTTAAAATTGTAAATGAAAAAAATATTTTAAAAATAAGGGGGTTAAATAGAAAAGTTGAAATAATAGTAAAACCTAAACCCCCTAAAACCGAAGAAGAAAAAAAGGAAGAGGCTATTGTCGAAGCTAAAAAAGAAACACCACAAGAAAAACTAAAAGGCGACTTACAAGTTGGCGATAAGATAATTTTCGAAAATATTTTATTTAAAACAGGCTATAGTACAGTAACTCCCGGCTCAAAAAAAGTGCTAGAAGCTATTGCTAAAATTCTTGTAGAACGCGATGATATTTATTTTACCATTCAAGGGCATGTGTGTTGTACCCAATTTAGTAGAGATGCCGTAGATAGAAAGACCAAAAAGCGCAATTTATCTGAGGCGCGTGCTAAGTATGTTTACGATTATTTTGCAAAAAAAGGGGTTGATAAAAAACGGATGCGTCATTTAGGAATGCGAAGAAAATTTCCACTTGGTGGCGATCCTCAATTAGATCGTCGGGTTGAAATTGTAATTACTTATGTTGGCGCTAATTAAGTTTCGTTTTTCAATATTTGCTATTCATTAAACTTAATGTGTTTGCACTTTAAAAAACTATTATATCGTCTCTCTTTTTTACTGATACCTTTTATTGGTGCATCACAAAACACAGCTATTCCTGATGCTAATTTTGAACAAGCCTTAATTGATTTGGGTTATGATACTGGGCCTATTAACGGACTGGTAGCAACAGCAAACATAAACACCATTACAACCTTAAATGTCTCTGGAGAAAACATAACGGACTTAACAGGTATTGAAGATTTTATAGCTTTAACTATTCTTAATTGTTCCGAAAATGCATTAACTAATTTAAACGTTTCCCTAAATATTAATTTGGTTGAGCTCTATGTTTTTGATAATCAGTTAGTAACTTTAAATACAACACCGCTTATTAATTTAAAGATTTTTTGGTGTTATAATAATCAATTATCAAACCTAAATGTAACTCAAAATACAAACCTAATTTCCTTAGTCTGCTCTAACAATAACTTAACCCGTTTAGATTCCTCAAATAATACAGGTTTAAATGTTTTTGTATGCGAACAAAATCAAATCACAGCTCTAGATGTTACCAATAACACGACTTTAAATAGGTTTCAATGTGGGGATAATTTATTGTTTAATTTAGATGTTAGCCAAAACACCAACTTATCATATTTATCATGTGAACAAAACCAAATCAGCAGTTTGAATACTAGTAATAACAACCTTTTAAATACGTTGTTTTGTTTCGAAAACCAATTAACCGAATTAGATCTTTCTGAAAATAGGTCGCTAACAAACTTAAATTGCAGTAACAATAACTTATGTCGTTTGAATGTTAAAAATGGAAATAATAACAATATCGCTTTAATGGATTTTAGTTCTAATGCTAACTTAAACTGTGTTGTTGTTGATAATATAAACGGCGATCACTCTATCTGGGAACCGCTTTCTTTTTTTAACTATGCGAACACACCTGATGGTTGTAAAGATTTCGTTCCTATTGATTCTTTAAACGATTTTATTGGTAGTAGTTATACGTTACCTATTATAAATAATGGTAGTTATTTTACAGAATCAGGAGCTAATGGAATAGCATTAAATTCAGGGGATGTTATTTCAACATCTCAAACCATATACATTTATAATGAAACCGCTTGCTATAACAATGAGTCTAGTTTTAATGTATTAATATCTGATAAGCAGTATTACGCTCCAAGATATTTTACGCCCAATAATGATGGTAGACACGATTTTTGGAACGTTTTAGACAACAATAATTCTGTAAAAAGTGTTTCTGTTTTTAATAAATATGGTAAGCTTTTAAAATATTTAAATCCCGATTCCGAAGGTTGGAACGGTACCTATAACGGCCAATTAATGCCCACTGGTGATTATTGGTTTCGTATTATTTTAAATTCTGGTGAAGTCGTTAGGGGACATTTTGCTTTAAAACGATAATATAGTGTCCGGTTGAGCGCAGTCGAAACCTTTTTTTTAGGATATTTTATTTATTCTTTTATCATGGCTATATGTGGAATTCCATCTTCAAGATACTCCTCGCCTACTTTTTTAAAACCTAAATTGGTGTAGAATGTATTTAAATAACATTGTGCTGAAATTTTTATTTCGGAAGTATTAAAATAATCCTTTACAGCTTCTATTGAAGCGTTCATAATGTCGTGACCATATTTATAATCACGTTCATTTTTAGCAACTACCACTCTACCTATACTCGCTTCATCAAAATATAAACCTGGTTTAAATATGCGGGTATAAGCAATTATTTTATCGTTTTTAAAACCCAAAACATGTAGCGCTTTTTCATCTTTGCCATCTAAATCCTGGTACACACAATCTTGTTCAACTACAAAAACCTCACTACGTAATTGTAAAATTCTATATAACTCTTCCAATTTTAATTCTGAAAATTTTTTTACTTGGGTTTCTATCATCTTTAATCTAAACGAATAAACAAATCAACTTATAAACACAGATTCCTGCCTTCGCAGGAATTTTTTAATCCTGAACAATCACATCTTTAGCATCATCTTTTCCGAATTCGGGTTGAATATTCACGTGGTTGATATCGTATTTATCAAAAACTAAATCTTCAATTTTATGTAAAACCACATCAAATTCTGATAAAGTAATATCCTTGTTAAAATCAATATGGGCTTCCAAATGAATTTCGGCTTCGTTTAATTGCCAAACATGAACATGATGTACATTTTTTATACTTTCAAACGCATTTATTTCATCTACTATTTTTTTTATGGGAATAGTGTTTGGTGTAAAAAGCATAAGCACTTTTGTAGAATTTTTCAATAAATCAAAACCCATCCAAATTAAATATAAAGCAATAGCAAAGGTTAACACACTATCTACCCAAAATACTTCATAATACTTCATTAATAATCCGCCTATTAAAACAGCTACACTTGCCATCATATCGGTTAATAAATGAATATACGCGCTCTTTAAGTTCATATTGGTCTCAGAATCTTTTTTTAATAAAAGGACACTAAAACCATTGCCTAAAATAGCTATTACAGATAACCAAATAACCAAATTAGATTCTATTTCTTGTGGGTTCTGAAAACGCTCAATAGCTTCAATAATCAGTAAAACAGCTACTATTATTAAAGTAGCGGCGTTAATAAAAGCTGCTAAAATTTCGGCACGTTTGTAACCAAACGTACGATGAATTGAAGCTTGTTTTTTTGATAATTTATTTGCTATGTAACTTACTACAAGTGAAATGACATCACTAAAATTATGAAGCGCATCACTTAAAAGTGCTAAACTACCTGAAAGGATACCTCCTATTACTTGGGCTACAGTAATACCTATATTAAGTAAAATAGTTATAAAAAGATTTCGTCCTTTAAAATCAGGATGGGCATGTGAATGATTATGATTATGACTCATTATACCAATTTAAATATAAAATAATACATAAAGAAATTGAATTATTTTTAGTTAGAATAAGATAAAAATATAAAGCATAGTCTTAATTACGGTTTCTATTTTTAACGAAATTACAGCTAAAAAGAAACTATTTATGTGTGTTATTATGTGTTTAATTTGGTATTAACAAGATAACGGAATTTTATCTATACGTGTTTGGTGTCTGCCGCCTTCAAAATCGGTATTTAAAAATACATCAACCATTTCAATAGCTTGGTGGATAGCCGTAAATCGTGCAGGAATGCATAAAATATTGGCGTTGTTATGACTTCTAGCTAAATGTGCTATTTCTTTATTCCAACATAAACCAGCGCGTATTTTTTGGTGTTTATTAGCCGTCATAGCCACACCATTACCACTACCACAAATTAAAATACCGTATGCTGCTTTATTTTCTTCAACATCTTTGGCAACAGGATGTACAAAATCAGCATAATCAACACTATCATTCGTATTAGTTCCGTAATTATTTACGGTATACCCTTTAGCTTCAAGATGTTTTACAATAGCTAATTTATAATCGGTTCCGGCGTGATCGTTCCCTATGGAAATTGTCATGATTTTATTGTATTATTATAAAAGTATAAAGGTAGTAAATAAATAAGAAATTTTAGTTAAAATAGCATTCAATAACCCAGTTAGAAATAGCATCATAGTATTGATAGCATCTTTAGAATATTATAGTTTTTTAATATTATAATATCATTTTATTATAATTTTTTAATATTTCAATATCATTTTATTATATATTTGTATAGTTAATATTTCAATATCATGATTAAAAGACAGCTGCACCAAGAACTAATAAACCTACTTTTTAAAGGAAAAGCCATTCTTATTTTTGGTGCTAGACAAGTGGGGAAAACCTCATTGATTAAAAGTATCGTTAAGAATCAATCCTTTGTATGGTTAAATGGTGATGAACCAGATATTCAAATCTTACTTGAAAACATAACTTCAGACAGGTTAAAAGCTATTGTTGGCACACATCAAATATTAATAATAGATGAAGCGCAAATGATCCATAACATTGGCCTACTCATTAAACGTATGGTTGATAATTTTCCGGAAATCCAAGTTATTGCTTCTGGTAGTAGTGCTTTTGAATTGGCAGATAAAACCAAGGAATCCATGGTTGGCAGAAAAGAGGAATTGCAACTATATCCAATAACGTTTTCCGAAATGGTAACACATACCAATTTTATTGAAGAATCAAGATTAATGCCCCATCGTTTAATTTATGGTTATTATC
>CAXBID010000143.1:0-9086 GCA_963975495.1 uncultured Flavobacteriaceae bacterium
CTTCATTTTATATTTCTTTAAAAAATTTGTTAACTTTTTTATGTTAATAAATTTTTAAAATACTGATATTCAGTTTTTTAACCTTATTTACCTGTAAACTTTATGACTTTTGTCATGTTGTTGCTTTTGTTTTTTTTGTTTCTTTATAGTCTAATTAATTAATCCATAAAAAACTTAAAATTACAGCTAACCAATGAACTTAGAACTTCCCAAAACTTCCCCAAAAACGTACTCCCAAGAAGAAGCTTTTAAAGCATCACTAGACTATTTTAAAAATGACGATTTAGCTGCCAGAGTATGGTTAAATAAGTACGCCCTTAAAGATTCCGAAGGACATATTTATGAGTTGACCCCAAACGATATGCATCGTCGTATTGCAAAAGAATTGGCACGTATTGAAACAAAATATAAAAATCCTTTGTCTGAACATGAAATTTTTGATCTGATTAAAGATTTTAAATATATAGTACCACAAGGGAGTCCTATGGCTGGTATAGGTAACCCGTATCAAATAGGGTCATTATCAAATTGTTTTGTAATTGGTAACTCCGGAGAATCTGATTCTTATGGAGGCATTATGAAAATAGACCAAGAGCAGGTGCAACTTATGAAACGTAGAGGCGGGGTAGGACACGATTTGTCACATGTGCGCCCTAAAGGTTCTGCAGTTAAAAATTCAGCATTAACATCTACAGGACTTGTGCCTTTTATGGAACGTTATTCAAATTCTACAAGGGAAGTAGCTCAAGATGGTAGACGCGGAGCACTTATGCTTTCAGTGTCTATAAATCACCCAGATTCAGAAGATTTTATCAATGCGAAGCTGGAACAAGGTAAGGTTACGGGCGCAAATGTGTCGGTTAGAATTGATGATGAATTTATGAAGGCTGTGAAAAACGGAAAAGACTACACTCAAAAATATCCCATATTTAGTGCTAATCCTAAAGTATCAAAATCTATTGATGCTAATGCGCTATGGAAAAAAATAGTGTATAATGCATGGAAATCTGCCGAACCAGGAATTTTATTTTGGGATACTATAATTAATGAATCTGTGCCCGATTGTTATGCCGATTTGGGTTATAAAACGGTATCAACAAATCCGTGTGGTGAAATACCTTTATGTCCTTATGATTCTTGCAGATTGTTGGCAATCAATCTGTTTTCTTATGTTGAAAACCCGTTTACGGAAAAAGCGAAGTTCAACTTTAAGTTATTCAAAAAACATGTTGCTGCCGCTCAACGGATTATGGATGATATTATTGATTTGGAACTTGAAAAGGTTGATAATATTTTAAGGAAAATTGATGCAGATCCAGAGTTGGATGAAGTGAAAGCAACCGAACGTAATTTATGGTTTAATATTCAACGAAAAGCAGAAGAGGGAAGAAGAACAGGTGTTGGTATTACTGCCGAGGGTGATATGTTGGCGGCTTTGGGTATTCAATATGGTAGTGAAGTTGGAAATGCGTTTTCTTTAGAAGTTCATAAAACCATAGCTATTGAAGCGTATCGTGCTTCGGTACATTTAGCAAAAGAGCGTGGTGCTTTTTCAATTTTTGATGCTGAACGCGAAAAGGATAATCCGTTTATCCAACGATTGAAAGAGGCCGATAGTAAGTTGTATTATGAAATGCTGGAATATGGTAGACGAAATATAGCGCTGTTGACTATTGCACCCACAGGGACAACAAGTTTAATGACGCAAACCACTTCTGGTATCGAGCCCGTTTTTATGCCCGTTTACAAGCGTAGGAGAAAAGTAAACCCTAACGATAAAGAGGCTCGCGTTGATTTTGTTGATGAGGTTGGCGATTCTTGGGAAGAATATGTGGTTTTTCACCACCGTTTTAAACAATGGATGGAAGTGAATGGTATCGATTCATCTAAAAATTTCTCGCAAAACGAAATTGACGGGTTAATCATAAAATCACCCTATTACAAAGCAACTTCCAACGATGTAGATTGGTTAAGTAAAGTAAGTATGCAAGGTGCTATTCAAAAATGGGTGGATCATTCTATTAGTGTAACCATTAATTTACCCAATGATGCCACTGAGGATTTGGTTGGCGAGCTCTATTTAAAAGCATGGGAAGTAGGTTGTAAGGGTGTTACGGTTTACAGGGATGGTTCACGTTCTGGGGTTTTGATTTCAAACGATGAAAAGAAGGAGGAAACATCGGATGATAAGTTAACTGCATTTCCTAAAAAAAGACCTCAAATACTGGAAGCCGATGTAGTTCGTTTTCAAAATAGTAAAGACAAGTGGATTGCTTTTATTGGCTTGATAGATGGAAAACCTTATGAAATTTTTACAGGTTTAGCAGATGATGAAGATGGTATTTTAATTCCACGTTGGGTAAATACAGGCGTAATCATTAAAAATAGAAATGAGGATGGTAGTTCGCGTTACGATTTTCAATATAAAAATACCAGAGGCTATAAAACCACTATTGAAGGCTTATCACATAAATTTAATCCTGAATTTTGGAACTATGCGAAACTAATATCAAGTACGCTGCGTCATGGGATGCCGATAGATAAAATTGTTGACTTAATAAATAGTTTACAGTTAGATAGCGAATCTATAAATACATGGAAAAACGGTGTGGTTCGTGCTTTAAAACGTTATGTTGAAGATGGTACAAAAGCCAAAGGGCAGGCATGCGATAATTGTAAATCTAAAAATTTAATTTATCAAGAAGGTTGCTTAACCTGTAAAGATTGTGGTTCTTCTAAATGTGGATAATAACAAATTTAGTTTGTATAAAAAAGGCAATCTAGAAATTCAATTTTAGTTTAAATGTCACATTGAGCATTAACGAGAAACAAAATATTTTGTTTTGAAGGTACAAAGCATAGCTTTTTAGAAATGCTTTAGGATTTTTAGCGTTAAAACTTCGACTGCGCTCAGTTTGACAAAGACTAATCACTTTTAAATAGTCTCTTTTTCTTTTAATTTATTGGACTGTTCGTTTAACGTGTTTCTTGAAAAGTCGCAGGTTTGTATGTAAAATTTTCGTGCTTAAACAAAGATAGTAGAAAAGAATTAAACTTTGAGTTTAGCACTTAACTGCTGTTTTTAAATACGTTTTTGTAAGCTGCCCTTTTTTCTAATTTAGTTCAAATTCTTATTCAATTAATAACTGTGGAAACAAATTGACTACAACCATCATTATTACAAGCCCGTACACTTACATTTGTGTTACTGCTCGAAAATTGTAGAAAAATAACACTATCATCATTTGGTTTAGCATAGTAACTATCACTTGTAGTCCATTCCCAATAATCCACATCACTATTGTTACCGTAATAGTATACTTTTACCATTTTCCAATGGCTAAAAGGATAAACATTATAGTCATTTTGAATTCTTTGAATAGAAATATAATTTTCATTGGGTATAACAGGTGGTGGAGGTGGGGGTGTGGTATTAATAGGAAACTCTTTGTATATACCATCTGCGCCTGTTATACCCATATAAATCCAACCTGTACCATAGTTTGAAGAAGTAGAATTTAAAACCGCATAATCGGGTCCTACATAATCAAATGTTAGTCCTGGTAATGCATCCGTAAAATAAATTTCACCACACCCATTACTGTTTATGAGACTGAGATCAACATAGCCACCTGCATCAATGCCATTTTCCAGTCCTGTAATATCTAAATTGGTGTTTTCACCAACTTGGATGTTTTTCGTTTTAGTAGTCGTTTGCGAACAGGAATTTTGCAAAATTGCGGAAATAGTGACTGCACCATTTGATACACTTGTTACTATTATTTCGTCATTCGTACCCAAACTTACAGTAGCAATATTGGTATTTGAAGAACCTACGGATTGAATTGTAACGTCATTTGGAACATTGTTTATTGTATATGTACCAGTTGAACATAACGTACTGCTACCATTTATTATTGCTGGTGTTGAAAACGAAGCTCGACTAACATTACAAGTTAATGTTGATTGATTCTGTCCATTATAAAATCGGTGTAACCGAAATATTAGATGGTAATAGGGTACCGGAATTTGGCGTGAGGGTAATTGAATTACCATTGCCAACATTTCCAGACCAACCATTTCCAACGTTCCATTGGTAAGTTACACCGTTTAAGTTAGAACTATTTGTAACTGTAAACGTTCTTTGGGATGTGTTGCCACAAGCTAAACTCAAAGAACTTGGGGTAAGCTGAAAAGCGGGTGCTTTAATTACGGGAATTTGTTGCGAATCCCATTCAGCCCCAGGTTGATTGTCTTGTTTTAATGTTGCCACAAGATAGTTTCCGTTGCCAAAATCAATTTGAGAAGCGAGAATATCAAAGTCGTAAGGTGGTGATGAAGCACCAGTAATAAATTGACTTTCAGGAACGTCTGAAATATAGTAGTCAGTCCGATTTCCTGAACTATTAAATACGCTAATCCAAACCTTTGCAGGACCTATTGAATAGTTTGCTTCTTTGCCTAAATCTACCCTAAAGGTTACATTTATAGAGGAATTTGTTCCCATATCTATTGTTGAACCACTGGGTACGGTTACATTGTTTGCCTTTAAATTTGCTATGTTTACGGTCACGTTTTGAGAAAACGAAGCAAATGTTAGTGTTAAGATTATAATTGATAGTAATTTTTTCATTTTTATTAAGTTTTATTGTTTTTCTAAATGTACTTGGATACCAAACCCTATAAGAAAGGTATGGTCTCCCACAAACTGATTTTTTGACATTAAATTTAAATAATTGAGGGAAATTTCTAATGCCACGCTACCGTTTAGAAATATGGCCATACCACCTTTTGCAGAAAATTCTTCTGAATTATTCTCGTTTATAAGACTAAAACGATACGAACTTTCTAAAAACGGGTTAACCATTTTATCTTTATCCAAAAAATAATATCTTGCGAAAGGAGATACCAGAAAGCGATCAAATTTTGCAGTTCCCGTATCTGTTTTATAACGAGACCTGAAGTAATTCACTCTTGTTCCAAATGCTAACTTATCCCAAATAAAGTAACCTACATTTGGTGCAATATCTAAGTCAAATGCTTCAGAATCAACAGATGATTCTGGTTTACTTTTAGAATAGGAAAATGCGATATCACCTCCTACAAGCCAATTCCCTTTGATTATTTGGGCATTTAGAGATACTGTTAAGGTCAGTACAAAAAAGAAAAATAATGTTAATGTTTTCATTGTTTGTTAATATTAATAGGTTAAAAATTTGCAATACTTCCCAGGGCTTGACAGGCAAACGAGGTTGCCTATTAAGTTTACGGTTTTCTGCATACAAATAACCTAAGCGTTTTTTTGTCTGTGCAGTCTATAAATTTTAGTCTATGAAAGCAGTCTATTTTTTTGGTTCAAGCAGTCTAAAACCCGAACCTTTTTTTTTGAGGGAGAATAAAATAATCAGCGCTGATTTGTTGCAACATGTTGCCCAAAAACATCTTTTTGTATAGACTAAACAAAACTTTGCTTTTGAACAGTATAAATATATATAAAAAAAAACATAAAAACACAACTTTTTCTTTCAAAAAATGCAAGAATTTTCATTTTACGGGTTACCCGTAGTGGTTTTGAAGAAAAGTACTTCTTAGTGGTATTCGAGAAAAATCGAAAGATTTTAAAATTTGTGTATTCTTGGCAAAATTTCAGTTTATAAGTCTTGATATGTTCACATTGAAAATCCATAAATTATCGTATTTTTGATTCCCAATTATAAAAGGCAGATGTTAGAGAAATTACAAATAGTAAAGCAACGTTTTGATGAGGTTAGCGATTTAATTATTCAACCCGATATTATAACCGATCAAAAGCGTTATGTTGCCCTAAATAGAGAGTATAAAGACTTGCGGATTCTTATGGATAAGCGAGAAGAATATATTGAGTTTACCAATAATTTAGTTGAAGCAGAAGGCATAATTTCTGATGGAAGCGAACCTGAAATGGTGGAAATGGCTAAAATGCAGTATGATGAAGCTAAAGAAGGTATTGCAAGACTTGAAGAAGAAATAAAAGTATTATTAATACCAAAAGACCCTGAAGATTCTAAAAATGCTGTGGTTGAATTACGAGCAGGAACAGGTGGAGATGAAGCGAGTATTTTTGCTGGTGATTTATTTAGAATGTACACCAAGTACTGTGAGGGCAGAGGTTGGAAAGTTGATACCGTAGATTTTAGTGAAGGTACAAATGGTGGCTTTAAAGAAATTCAATTTGAAGTTACTGGTGATGATGTTTATGGAACACTAAAGTTTGAAGCAGGTGTGCATCGTGTGCAACGTGTGCCTCAAACGGAAACCCAAGGTCGTGTACACACCAGTGCAGCCACAATGATGGTATTTCCAGAAGCTGAGGAGTTTGATGTGGAGATTAACCCAAAAGATGTACGTATTGATTTTTTCTGTTCATCAGGACCGGGTGGACAATCAGTAAACACGACCTATTCTGCGGTACGTTTAACGCATATCCCAACAGGATTGGTGGCGCAATGTCAAGACCAGAAATCGCAGCATAAAAATAAGGAAAAAGCTTTTAAAGTATTGCGCTCTCGTTTATACGATTTAGAATTAGCGAAAAAGATGGAAGAAGATTCTGCCTTGCGTGGCTCAATGGTTACCAGTGGTGATAGAAGTGCAAAAATTAGAACTTATAACTATCCTCAAGGGCGTGTTACCGATCATAGAATTGGATTAACACTTTACGATTTAAGTAATATTGTTAATGGCGATATTCAAAAAATAATTGATGAATTGCAATTAGCTGAAAATACTGAAAAGTTAAAGGCTAATGATGATGTGATATAGGCCCTATCTGACTCTTTCCCAAAGGGAAAGACACTCATATGTTTTAAAAACGAATAAATTTAGTGCTAAATAGTGATTTTATTTTTTATTTTTTAGATTTAAAAGCATGAGTAATCACACAACAGTTTCCTCCTTTGGAGGATTAAGGAGGAAATGACAACAAACCAACTCATATCAGAAATCAAAAAAAAGAAATCCTTTCTATGTATAGGATTGGATGTCGATTTAAAAAAAATTCCTCAACATTTATTAAAATCCAAAGATCCAATATTTGAATTTAATAAGGCAATAATTGATGCAACTCATCATTTATGCGTGGCTTATAAACCCAACACAGCATTTTATGAGGCTTATGGTTTAAAAGGATGGAAAGCTTTAGAAAAAACCATTAAGTATTTAAACAAAAACCACCCAGATATATTTACAATTGCGGATGCAAAACGTGGTGATATAGGCAATACAAGTACCATGTATGCTAAAGCCTTTTTTGAAGATTTAGCTTTTGATTCGGTTACCGTAGCACCTTATATGGGAAAAGATTCTGTGGAACCCTTTTTGGCTTTTAAAGATAAACATACAATTATGTTAGCATTAACTTCAAATGCAGGTGCTTTTGATTTTCAAACGAAAACAGTTGATGGGACAGAACTTTATAAAAAGGTTATAGAGACCTCTAAAACTTGGGAAAATTCAGAAAACTTAATGTATGTGGTAGGAGCTACAAAAGCTGAGTATTTAGCAGATATCCGTAAAATAATTCCAGATAGTTTTTTACTTGTGCCAGGAGTAGGCGCACAAGGTGGTAGTTTACAAGAGGTTTGTAAATATGGGATGAATGATAAAATAGGTTTACTTATTAATTCTTCAAGAGGTATTATTTATGCCTCTTCAAATGAGGATTTTGCCCAAGCAGCAGCTTTAAAAGCAAAAGAACTTCAAAAGCAAATGCAATCTATTTTTCCTACTGAATAGAGGCTTTTAAATCTTCAGAAAAATCTATTTTAGTTACGTCTTCAACAAAGTTAGAAACAATATTTTCAAATTCTTTAAGACTAATAAGCTTTTTTAAATTGGGTTTTATTTTCCCAACTTTGCAAAAATGTGTATTCATAACGTTCTCTTTTTATACTTAAAGTACGAGATTTTTTGTGTTATGGATGTAAGGTAAAAGTTAAAGAATTGATAAAAAAACATTAAAGAACAGATTGTTGTTGCTCTCTAGAAAGGTATTTTAATCTGTTGAGTTTGTCTAGAAGTTTTATAGCATTGTATTCAGAAATATCACTTAAAGCAGAATCTGTTTGACGAAAATTGTAAGCTAGCTCAACAAGTTGTTTGTATTTTATGTTAAGTTTGCTTTGTTGGTCTTTTATGTCCTTAATTCTATCCATTCAATATCTGAATAACAAGTATTGAAAGATACATTTTTATGTCGAACAAAAAAAATCCTATAATTTAAAAATTATAGGATTAGGATCAATTGGATTTTAATCCTGTAAAGCAAAAACTTTTTTCAATAAATCGGTCGTTCTTGAAGAGAGTTTAGTGCGTATTTCTTTTTCTTCAACGGCAATCATGGTGTAAACCCCTTTTAAAGCTTCGCCTGTTACATAGTCAGTTAAATCTGGGTTTACATTGTTGGTAAAGGGTAAAGTGTTGTATTTGTTTATTAAGTTATTCCAAATGCCATCGGCTCCAACTTTGGCAAAAGAGTTTTTAATTACTGGATTAAATTTAGCATATAAAGCGGTCTCCGTTTTACTAATTAAATATTGTGTTGCAGCATCGTTATTTCCCAACAAAATATTCTTAGCATCAGTAAATGTTATGCCTTTTACAGCATCAACAAATATAGGAGTAGCTTCTTTAACGGCATCTTCCGCAGCTCTGTTCAATACTTTTAATCCTTCATCTGCTAAACTGCTTAAACCAATATCCCGTAAAGCTTTATCAACCTTTTGCAATTCTTCGGGAAGTAAAATTTTAACCAATTCGTTTTTAAAAAAACCGTCAGTTTGGGTCAGTTTGGTTACCTGTTTGTCTATCCCAAAATCTAATGCTTGTCTAAGTCCTGAAGCAATTTGATCATTTCCTATACTTCCTCCTTGAGGGAATTGATTCACAACCTGTTGCAATTCAGCGCAGGCAATGAGATTAAATATTAAAACGATTGTTAAAATTTTTTTAATCATAGTATTTGGGTTTAATAGTTTGAGTAAATATAGATGATTAATGCGAATCAAGGGTTGAGAACAAGAAAAAAAACAAGCTTAATTAGTTGAAAA
>CAXBID010000144.1:0-9063 GCA_963975495.1 uncultured Flavobacteriaceae bacterium
TTTACAAAACTTAAAAGTTGACTTCATGTGCAAACTATCCGATAGTCATATATAGTTTTTTTATAAAGATCTGTAAAGCTTATAAGTACTGGTTTAATCACTTATAGAGTGTATGGTGATGCTGTGATAGCAAAGAAATTAATACCAATGTATGCTTTAACTAACGTAATGGAAATCCTGATAGAGATGAATATTTTGACCAACAACTCCATGACTTGAGATATACCATTGAGCGCATCAATGCTTGGATGGATAGTTACAGGGCTTTGTCTTTACTAACAGATTTAGATACCACCATTACTAGCCTGGAAAGGATTTAACCTACTGGCTTTCATTGTAATCGCTGTTAAAAAATTTAGACCACTTCAAATTATAGGAAACAAATCGCTTGTAATATCCCTACATAATTTTCTTTAGACAATTTATTATACTAGCACATTTTCTCATTAAGATATCTTGCTTTTTTAAGAACCCATTCAATACTAGTTTAAAATAAGCAAGATTTCTTAACTCAAATTTCAAGTCAATCAGTAGCCTTGTTTAACCATTAAAAGAATAAAGAAGAACAAGGGTTCCTTAGATAATTCCTCAAGTAAAATAATATGAGACAAGCTCAGGGAGAGATTATCAGTGTTAAAGATATCTTAAATTAATACTATTTATTGATATATCAATTATATTTATATCAAATACATAATCATATGATTCATTTACCAACGGATATTGTCATTTATGACATAGAAAAGGCAATAAAATCTTATCGAAAACTAGCCCAGAAGAATATTCAGAAAGTTCAACAGAATATTACGATTGATCAAGCTTTGGTACTTATGCTTATTTCCAACAAGCCTGAACTTACCCAAATTCAAATAGCAAATGCTCTTTTTAAGGATTATGCATCAATAACTCGTATGATTGAGTTAATGGTTAAAAATGACTATATCATTCGCATTCAAAACCCAGAGGATAGAAGAAGAAGCAACCTAACTTTATCAAAAAAAGGTGATTTAGTTTTAGCTAATGTTTTACCAGTTGTTGCTCAAAACAGAAAATTAGCTCTCAAAGGTGTATCTGAAGAAGAACAAGAATTTCTAAAAAAAATCCTAAATAAAATCACACAAAATTGCAGTATTGAAAAACTATCTAATCAATTAATATCGAGTAAATAGAATGAAATCCCTCTATATAATTTATTCAATACTTTTATTTTCAAACTGTAGCTTCAGTCAAGATTACAATGTTGAAGAGGTTAGCTGTAAAAACAATGAGTTAAAGCTCTATGCTGACATCTTCATTCCCAAAAATTCCAAAGAAATTAAAACTGGAATCGTTTTAATACAAGGTTCTGGCAATAGTGATCGGTCGAATGCATGGTCAAGAGCTTATGCTGAATTTTTAGTTGACGCTGGTTACTATGTATTACTACCAGATAAAAGGGGTTGTGGTAAATCTGAAGGTGACTGGAAGAAAGCTTCTTTTATAGAATTAGCACAAGATGCAATGGCGTCATTCTCGTTTTTTAAGGAAACATATCAACTGGAAAAAGCAGGAATGATGGGATTAAGTCAAGGAGGCTTCATTGTACCTATTGTCGCAAGCCAGCATCAAGAAATTGATTTTGTAATAGACATTGTTGGTACTACGGTGACCATTGAAGAACAACTCATTCATGAGGTTGCTAATTCTGCTATTAAAAAAGGACTATCGCCTAATGAGGTCAAGGAAGTTCTTGAGCTTCACGTGCTATTCAAGAAATATGCTTTTGACCGTGACTGGAAGCCGTTACAATCAAAATTTGAAGAGTTAAAAGAATCTAGTTGGGCTGCTTACGCCAATACATTTCCTGACAATCCAGATTTATGGGTATGGGATTACTTGAAAATGAATATCAATTTTAACCCTATGGATTATTGGATTCAAGTGACCCAACCCGTTTTTGTTGCCTATGGCATCAAAGATCAAAATGATAATATACCCGTTTACGAGAGCGTGTATAGAATGACAAAAGGTTTCAGTGAAATTGATAAAACAAATTATGAAATTCAATTATATGACACTGGTCATGCTATGTATGAAGATGATAGAGCGGCTTTAAGACAAGAGTTTATTGACGATTTAATAATGTGGTTAAATAAAAATATATAAAAGATGAAACAGATTTTTCTTTCCGTGATTTTTCTTGCTTATGGTTTCATTTCAATAATAAATAATCCAATTATCATAAGACATGATGTGCCGGAAAAAGCCTATATCGAATTTGCAAGAGAACTTCCCGTAACGGATGCAATAGTTATGTACAATAGCACAGATTTAGCAGGCACGTTAATTTCAGATCAATGGGTGCTTAGTGCTGCTCATGTTGCAGAAACTATAAAGGACGGACATAAGCTAATTATTAATGGGGATTCTGTTGGGATTGAAAAAATCATCATTCACCCTGAATGGGAATCTAATAATAGACCAGACATCGCACTCATCAAACTCAAGAGAAAAATAGAGAACGTAAAACCTATTCCATTATACACACTGAAGGACGAAATAGATAAAGAAGTTATTGTCGCTGGCATTGGTGATTTTGGCACTGGTAAAACGGGTGTAGAAGGAAAGCCAGGAATAATGAGAGCTGCCACAAACCTAGTTGATGGGGTTTCTAGTGATGGACAGTATTTATTTTGGCTTTTTGATAGTCCTGATAACGAAAGAGTAACAGACCTAGAGGGAATTTCGGGACCTGGAGATAGTTCTGGACCAGCGTTAATTGTAAAGAATAACACTTACTATATAGCGGGTGTAAGCTCAGCTCAAAGTACTAGAGCGACCAACGGAGTTGAAGGAATGTATGGTGTGACAGAATACTTTACAAGAGTATCTCAATATGTTAATTGGATTCAAGAAAATATCCAAAAAAACTCTCATGAAAACGCCTTTGATTTTTGGCTTGGGGACTGGGAAGTGAGCTGGACTGGGCCAGATTCTACCAGAGTAGTAGGTTCAAATATGGTTACTAAAATTTTAGATGATAAAGTAATTCAAGAAAATTTCATAGATCCCACAAGAAATTTTAAAGGAACGAGCATATCAGTTTTTAATCCACAGACCGAGCAATGGTATCAAACTTGGGCAGACAATCAAGGTGGATATTATAATTTCATTGGGAAAATAGATGATAATACAAGGATCTTTGAAATGAAGGAAAAAGATGCTAGAGGTGCTTTATATCGGATGATATTTCTTGATATTAAACAGAATTCATTTATCTGGAAGTGGCAGGGAATCAGAGACGGTTTTGATGATTGGAAGACGGTTTGGGAAATTCAATATAATCGAAAGAAAGAATAATCACATAAGCATGATTGCTAGAATTTGGAAGGAAAACAATCAAAATCTAAATAGTATTTAAAATTTATAACATGAATTACTTAAATTTTTTTCCCTTCTTTTTTTCTTGTATACTCTGTATTCAAGATACCCCTGAATTAAAATTTGCAGCATACACAGGTGCTCAAGTTGTTCAAGACGCAAGCGGCTCTCGAGGTAGTAGTTGGGGTGATATTGATGGAGATGGTGACGAGGATTTATTTGTAGCTAACAGAGGGAATCAGAACAATTTATTATATATAAACAAAACTACGGATCCAACCAGACCATTACTTGAATTGGTTCAAGACATCAATATAACCAATGATGGTGGAGACTCTCAAGGAAGTTCTTTTGCCGATTATGATAATGATGGAGACCTAGATTTATATGTTGCAAATAGACACAATCAAAAAAACTTTCTTTACAAGAATACAGGAAACGGAACTTTTGTTAAAATCGAAAATGGCGCTGTAGTAAACGATACTTTGAGTTCCACAAGTATAAGTTGGGTAGATATAAATAACGATGGCTTTTCAGATTTATTTGTAGCGAGTAGAAATAATGAACCCAATGCAGTCTATGTTAATGATACAAAAGGCGGTTTCGAAAAACTATTAAATGGTAGTATCGTAAATGATACTGAAGATACTCGCTCATGTGTTTGGGGAGATTTTGACAATGATGGAGATCAAGATTTGATAGCCGGTAATGCTAAGATGCCAAATTCACTTTATGTGAATAACGGAAATTTCGCTTTCTCGAAAGTGGACACTCAAGCATTTACCGCTAGCGATTATACCTACGGACTAAGTGCCCAAGACGTAAATAATGATGGTTATCTAGATGTTTTTGTGGCCAATCTCAACGAGCCAAACGTTTTATTGCTAAACGATGATAAAGGTGGTTTTATACGAGTGGAAAATCAACTTATTGCTACAGAAAACGGTCGCTCAAAGGGAATCGTATGGCAGGATTATGATAACGACGGAGATTTAGATTTGTTTGTGTCTAATGGAACACCAGGCTCATTAGATGACCATTTCTTTTATATAAATAGTGGGAACGGAGTTTTTGAAAAGCAATCAGAAACTATCATAACTAAACATGGTGGTCTCGCGGCAGGTGTTACTTCTTCAGATATTAACAATGATGGGCGTGTTGACTTATTTGTAACCAATTGGGTGGACAATTCTAACAATAAACTCTTTTTCAATTTATCAGATGATGAAAATCGCAACTGGATAAAGATTAGCCTTAAAGGAAAAATTTCACCATCAACACCTTATGGTTCAAAAGTTTCCGTTTTCTACAAGCGTAATGGAAAATCTAAAATTTTTCATCAATTCCTTCAAAGTCAATCTGGGTATGCAAGTCAAAGTAGTCATCAACTTCATTTTGGACTCGGAAATTCAGAAAAAATAGATTCGATAGTAGTCAATTGGCCTAATGGAGGTAAACAAAAAGTTTTAGGACCAACTCTAAATATGAAACATACGATTACAGAAAAATTAAATAAATGAAAAGAAGGGAATTTATTAATTTGAGTTTTATGGCTGGTGGTGGTTTAGTATTAGGGCTGAACTACTCATGTCTAAGCAATGAAAAGGAATATGTTGGCAAAGGTGAAAAGTTTTTATTCAACCCCTTTGTTGAAATTTCAGATAATGGGATTATAACTATTTACGCACCAATTCCTGAACTTGGTCAAGGAGTACGTACGGCCTTGCCTATGATTCTTGCTGAAGAGTTGGATGCTGATTGGGAACAAATAGTTGTTGAACAAGCCATTTCCGGAAATCAATATGGCAAAATGGTCGTGGCTGGCTCAACAAGTGTTTCTCGTTTCTACGAGCCATTACGCAAGGCAGGAGCAACCGTAAAGATGGTGTTAAAAACTGTCGCATCGCAAAAATGGAATGTTTCAATTAATGAAATAAAAACCGAGAAGAGTTTTGCTATCAATACATTAAGTGGTAAAAAATTATCCTACTCTGAACTTGCCGAAGCAGCTTCTCAATTACGCATACCAGAGACGGTGCCTCTAAAGAAGGTTTCAGAATTCAAGATTATTGGAAAAGCCAGAAAGAGTATTGACCTTTTAAATATTGTCACGGGAAAGGCTGTTTATGGCTTAGATGCGATTATTGAAGGAATGAAATACGTGGCAATTGAACGTTGTCCTGTACGAGGAGGCACACTATTGTCTTTTAACGAAAAAAGAGCACTTGCTGTTGATGGCGTTATAAAAGTGATTCCTATTACGCCATACCGCCCTATTCCCTATGCAGAAGTACTGCCGGGTGTAGCTGTGATAGCTAATTCGACCTCTGCCGCTATGAAGGGTAAAGCACTACTTTCTGTGGATTGGGATTATGGTGAGACAGAAAAAGAGAATTCATTAGTATACCGAGAAAATTTTAATAAATTAAAAAACAAAACATGGGAATACCAACTTAGAGAAACATCTAATTATAAATCTAAAGTAGGAACGGATGATGAAATTCTAGATTTTGAATATGAAATTCCTTTTTGGGCACATTATTGTATGGAACCCATGAACTTCACTGCACATTTTTCAGAAACAGAATGTTTGCTTAAAGGTCCTAATCAACGCCCTCAACTCATTCAAGATTTGGTGTCTCAAATTTATAAAATTCCTCTTGAAAAAGTTACTGTTGAAAGCACACTTGCAGGAGGTGGTTTTGGAAGACGACTTGCAGTAGATTATGCATTGGAAGCGTTAATGGTTTCGAAAGAATCTGGACTTCCTGTAAAAGTTGTTTGGACAAGGGAAGATGATGTTCTGCACGATTATTTTAGGAGTATCTCATTCCATCACATCAAAATTGGATTAAAAAACAGTAATCTAAATTCGTGGTATCACCATATAATGACTAAACCCATTGGTGATGGACCAATTTATGAAGTACAAGGTGCAGCGGATTTACCATTCAATATTCCTAACATCGCTATTGGCTATTCCAAATTTCCAACAAATATTCAAATAGGATCATGGCGTTCCGTAGCACATACTTATAATTCATTTGTTGTTAATAATACGATAACAGAAGTTGCAGCACATTTAGGAGAAGATCCTTTAAAGTTTTATATAAGTCTTATGCAAACTGAAGATACTGTTACTGTGACCTTGCCATTAAGAGGTTCTAGAGGTAGTGTAGTTTGCGATATGAAACGATTGCGTGCTGTATTGATGAAGGCTGCGGAGCTTTCTACTTGGAATAAATCAAACAGAACTTCTAATTCAGCTATGGGTCTGGCTTGTGCGTTCTATAAAACATCTTATACAGCTCATGTGGTTGAAGTTGAAAATAAGGATGGAAAAATTAAATTAAAAAAAATTACTGCAGTATTAGATTGTGGAAAAATCATCAATCCATTAGGTGTTAGGGCACAGATTGAAGGTTCAATTTCTGATGCTATAACGGTTGCTTTAAAATCCAATATCACAATAGAAAACGGCCAGCCGCAGGAAATTAATTTCGATATGCATCCAGTAACGCGATTACAAGACATGCCAGAATTGCAGCTACATGTTATGGATTCAAATGAAGATCCCAGTGGAGCAGGCGAACCACCTTTTCCTTCCGTTGCACCGGCAATCGCAAATGCCATTTTTAGACTCACAGGAAATAAAATAAGAAAACTGCCAATATCAATATAATTAATTATGATAAAGCTTAATGTAAATAACAAAGAATACAATATAGACGTAAAGCCAGACGAAAGACTATTATGGGTTTTACGTGACCATCTAGATTTAAAGGGGGCAAAATTTGGTTGTGGTATTGCACAATGTGGTGCTTGTAAGGTTCATGTAGATGGAAAAGCATTGCCTTCCTGTATTATTCCTGTGGGAACGGTGATAGGTTCAAAAATCACTACGATAGAAGGGCTAGCCAGCTCTAATGGAAAGTTGCATCCTGTTCAAAAAGCTTGGATGGAGGAAAATGTACCACAGTGTGGGTATTGTCAACCTGGTCAGATTATGACTGCGGCTGCGTTCTTGGAGGATAATCCCAATCCTACAGATGAGGAAATAGACGGTGTTATGAGTGGTAACATTTGTAGATGTGGTACTTATGATAGGGTTAAAAAGGCTATTGGACTTTTAAAAAAATAAAAAAACAGGATTTACCTTGGCATTGAGTAACGAAAGCCATTTAAGACGGTATATAACTAATTTACTACTATTGGATAAAGATAGACTTGGTTTTACGCATGTGATTTTTTTTGAAACCGGTAGGTGAATACCCAAAAAAGGTTAGAAAAGAATAATTGAAATGTTGTGGAGAATTAAAACCACATGGTTGAGCAATTGACAATATAGAGAGGCTATTTTCATTTAATAATTCTTTAGCTTTTTTAACCTTAATTGCAACAGGTAGTCTGATGGACTTATTTGGAAATACGATTTAAAATATCTTTGGAAAATATATTTTGACAAAAACGCTGATTTAGAAATATCTTCAAGAAGTATATTGTCTTTGTAATTATCATGAATAAAACATTTTGCTAGGTAAGGACGCCTTGTAATTTCTTTTTTTGTAGAGCTCTTATTCAAAATCAAGTTTTCTGACTTATAATATTCCTGAATTTCATAGTCTACAAACGATTCAAGTATTTTTCCAACTATTGTATTTACCTCATTTAATTTAAAGTTGTTTTTAAAGCAATATTGCAGTAAAGGAATAATATTATTCTCACCATTTGGCAATAGTAATTCACTAATTACGGAAGATGCTTTAGCATCAGGATTATCGATTAAAAAACGATGTCCTTTTAGTTTTACCAATAATAGCTAAGTACATGACAAAAATTGAAAATATATTTTAAGTCGCTAATTATCAATAGTTTTATGATTTTGGATGTTTCAGACCTGCTAGGTTTTGAAAACCTGGCAGGTCTCAATTTCAGTAAGATTATTATGATTTAATGAACGCTAAACTAATTTTTGTCATGTACTAAACAATAATAGTTAATTTATCAATTTCTCATCAAAAAAATAGAAAGCCCTTTAGCGTTATCATTAGATTTCAATTATTGATTCAAATGATTTAGGCTCTAACATACTATATAGTTTGTTAGAAGACATATGGGTATAATTATGACCATTTTTATAACATACAGAACCTTCATTTAAATATCCTAAGGAAATTGGGGGATTATATTTAAAACTGGCGTGTTTCTGGTACTCAAAAAACCAAACTGAATTGTTAAGATCAAAATTTTCTAGATTCTTGAAATAACTATCTCTATTAATTAGTCGAACCTTAAAAAGGCTTCAGGTTACATATTTATCCTAGTGATATATTTTTAGGATTAAAAACCACGAGACTGATTTTAATTTGGATTTCAAAATATAGCCAAAGGGATTTTTCTTTAAGTTTTTTCTTTAACTTTTTATAATTGAACCCTGCGGCGGCCATCATAAAGTTAATACTATCGCCCAATTGGTCTTTTAGGAAGTTTCTTACTGCTCTGTGGTCGGATTTAAGATGGCCAATAATGGGTTCTATAGTTTTTTTGCAACCATTTTTTTAACTTATATTGATGTTAAAATACTAAATATCAAATGATTATAGACTTCCTAAGGGTTGACTAATTACTTTTTCACTTCTTTAATTATATCCAAAGCATTTTTAACATCTTGCTCTAATTTTTTATAATCTTTATTGGCGATGA